>JAFGAY010000399.1 GCA_016933425.1 Pirellulales bacterium | reverse complement strand
GCCGCTTGGCGCATCCGATGCAAGCCGGGTCCATGAGGAGACATAGGGGGACAATAGGTGCCCCTCCTATCGGGAACTATAGCTTGCCCAGTGAAGCGTGCCCTGTTTCTTTAAAAACCGGACCCACATCCGGTTCTAAATAACGAGGGGGATGTCCCTTTCGTCCGGCCCAATCCGAATAACCCGACGAAAGTGGCCCCGTTTTTCGGCTGAGAGACTGCGTCAACTCCGCGTCGCTTTTTTGAACAGCCCCATGATATTCCGCGTGATCGGTCCGGGACGTCCATCGCCGATCGGACGGCTGTCGACCTTCACCACCGGCACGACTTCGGCAGCGGTGCCTGTCAAAAAACATTCGTCGGCAATGTAGACGTCGTGCCGCGTCAGGGGCGCCTGGCGGACCTCCATGCCCGACTCCCGCGCCAACTCAATCACCACGTCGCGGGTAATTCCTTCGAGAATGCCCGCGTCGGTGGGCGGAGTCAAAAGCACTTCGCCGCGAACCAGAAAGATGTTGTCGCCCGTGCACTCGGCCACTTCGCCCTTGTGGTTGAGCATCAGCGCTTCGATGCACCCCGCCTGCAATCCTTCGATCTTTGCCAGGATGTTGTTCAGATAGTTGAGCGACTTGATGCGAGGGCTTAGCGCGGCCGGGTGGTTGCGCGCCGTGGCGACCGTGATGATTTCCAATCCATGTTCGTATAGCTCGTCGGGATAGAGCGAAATTTTATCGGCAATGATGATCACCTGGGGATTGCTGCACTTGTTTGGATCGAGCCCCAGCGTGCCAACGCCCCGCGTTACGACCAGGCGGATATAGCCGTCCTTGATCCCGTTGGCCGCGAGGGTCGCTTCGACCGCCTCGGTCATCTCTTTCTTGGTATACGGAATCTTGAGCCAGATGGCCTTGGCCGAATCCCAAAGCCGGTCCAGATGCTCGGCCAGTCGAAACACGCGGCCGCCGTAGCTGCGAATGCCCTCGAACACCCCGTCGCCGTAGAGAAACCCGTGATCGTAAACGCTGACTTTCGCGTCGGCCTGATCGACAAGCTTGCCGTTGATGTGAATTTTGAGGGACATGGGATGGATATTTCGGGATTTGAGGATTTTGGAATAGACCGGAAATGGTAGGTTGGAGGAAAATCGTAGGTCAGGCTGTGCCTGACAAAAAGCTGCGTAGGCCGGGTTGCAACCCGGCAATGGAACAACGCACAAGCTGGTTCTCGCCGGGTCTCGACCCGGCCTACGGTGAAACGTATTGCCTCGGTTTGCGTCTGGACGTCAGGCACAGCCTGACCTACCTCGGTGTCGGACACGAGCCGGTTAATTCGGGTTCACTCGCTTTCGACCCGGCCATCGACCAGCCGGATGATCCGGTCGGCACCGCGGGCAATTTCCTTATCGTGGGTCACCATGACTATAGTCAGATTTTGTTCCTGATTCAAGCCGCGGAGCATTTCGAGAATTTCGCGTCCCGTTTCGCCGTCCAGGTTGCCCGTCGGCTCGTCGGCCAGGAGTAGTTCGGGTCGGGTGACGAGTGCTCGGGCAATGGCCGTGCGCTGCATTTCGCCGCCGGAGAGTTCGCGGGGTTTGTGTTTGAGCCGGTGAGCGAGTCCCACTAGTTCGAGAATTTCGGTAGCTTGACGTCGGTATCCTCGGCGTCGGAGGAAATAGCCGGGCATGCTTTCGGCGATCATCAGCGGCGCGAGGACGTTTTCCAGGACGTTGAGTTCCGGCAGCAGGTGGTAGAACTGAAAGATCATGCCGAATCGCCGGTTGCGCAGCAAGTCGCGTTCGCGGCTCGGCAGGTTGTCGATTCGCCGGCCGTCGAAGCGCACCTCTCCTCCGTCGGGCGCGTCGAGCGTGGCCAGGACGTGCAGCAGGGTGCTTTTGCCCGACCCGCTTTGCCCGACAACCGCCAAGAGCTCGCCCTGGCGAACCGTCAGGTCGACGCCGCGGAGGACCGGCACCTCGACCGGCCCCTTTCGATAGCGCTTGAAAAGTCCCGTCGCCCGAAGCACCTCGGCCCGGGCGTGGGCACCGTCGATCCGATGGGACTCAATCGGCGCGATCTCGGCGGCGTCATGCCGGGGCGCGATTGCTGCCGGCGCCGCGGGCCGGACGGTCTCAAGCGTCGTCGTCCGTTTACCGGAACGATCGCCGTCCGGGCGGTTTCGTTTCGCGTGTCTACTCATAACGCAGGGCCTCCACCGGATGCAGCATCGCGGCTCGAAACGCCGGCAAGACGCTTGACAAAACGGCTATTCCCAGCGCACCGAGCACAATCCAGGCGATGGTTGCCGGGTCGACGATCGTCGGAATCCGGTAGAAATAGTAAATTGTGGGATCGAAAAGGGGTTGATCCGTCACGCGGCTGATCCAATCGGCGATCTGGTTGATGTGGTGGACAAAGGCCAATCCCAACACCAGCCCAGCCCCCGACCCAACCAACCCCAGCGACAATCCATAGCCCAGAAAAATTCCCATCACTCCGCCGCGCGACGCCCCAAGCGATTTGAGGATGCCGATGTCGCGGGTTTTTTCGACGACGATCATCAGGAAGATGGCCAGGATGCCGAATCCGGCGACGGCGATGATTAAAAACAGTAGAATGTTGAGGATCGTGATTTCCATGTGGACGGCCGACAAGAGCGGACCTTGTTTGTCCTGCCAGGTCAAGACGGTGTAGACCTCGGCCGGGAAAGATTTTTTCAGTTTGTCGCGGACCGCGTGGTTGTCGGCTCCCTCGCGGAGTTTGATCTGGATCGAGTTGACGAATCGGTCTTGGGTCGACGGATCGACCATTCCCCGCATGTCTTGGAGCACGCCGATCGGCACGAACACCAACTGCGAGTCGTATTCGCTCATTTTGCTTTCGTAGAAATCGACGATGGTGAACTCGCGCGATTGGAATTTGGGATCGCGCCGGCTGGCGGTGACCGTGGTGATGCGCACGTCGTCGCCCGGCAACAATGCGAATCCGAGCTTGCCGTCGTCGGTCGGGCGGCTGATCATGGCGATGCCTAGTACCACGCCGTCGTATTGTTCCTTCGCTGGATCGAAGACGTGCGCCGGCTCGGTCGGCGGCAGATTGGCGAACGGATCGGGTGCGACCGCATCGGGCGCCGGGTTTTTGGTTTGTTCGGGCGGCTCCAGCGCCTGGCGAAACGCTTCGGATCGGGCCCAACGCTCGCGGTGCTCCCAACCGGCCGTGGCCATGGCGGGCCGGGCCGAGCCGCCGGCCGGGCCGCCCTGATGGTCCTGTGTGTCGTAGCCGCCGCGGCGCAAGTCGAACGTGGGCTCGCGCCGGTTTTCCGGGTGCTGGAGATATTGGGCAAACGCGCTGACGGTGCCTTGGGTTGCCGGGTCGATGCCGATCAGTTGCACGGGCGCCGAGATCCACTGGCTCCCGCAACGAAACGTCAACATGGCCGGCACGATCACCGTGGGCGTCATCGCCTCGATATCCTCGCCCGCCACTTGACGAATTTTTTCCATGTGGCTTTGGGCGTCGCAAAATCCGTTGAGGTCGCGCGCTTCGACGACCACGTCCGAGTGGATGCCGTGTAGTCGCTGGTGCATCTCGGACACGAAGCCCGACATGACGCTATTGACGACAATCATCGTCGCCACGCCGAGCATTACGCTGATAATCGAGACCAACGCGATCCACCGCGTCCGAAGATAACGCCAGCAGAGAAGAAACTTGTACATGATCGACTTCCGTGTTCGATTCAGTCAGCCGTGGTATTTGTGTGTGATTATTCGACCTCGGGCCGCAGAAGCGGGAACAAAATCACCTCGCGGATCGTCGTCGCGCCGGTCAGCAGCATCACGAGCCGGTCGATGCCGACGCCCAACCCGCCGGCCGGCGGCATTCCCTGCCGCAGCGCGCGCAAGAAATCGCGGTCCATTCGGGCCATTGACTCCTCCTCGGGCAATCCTTCCAACTGCCGGCTGAAAAGTTCCTCCTGCAAATCCGGGTCGTTCAGCTCCGTATAGGCGTTGGCCAGCTCCATTCCTTGGACAAACAGCTCGAACCGCTCGGCGACGGTTGGGTCGTCGGCTTTGCGTTTGGTCAAGGGGCAAATGCTGGCCGGATAGTCGTACACGAAAATCGGTCCGCACAGGGCGCCCTCGACCCGTTGCTCGAACAACAGGTTCTTTACCACGTCGATGTGTTTGCCTCGGTGTTCGATGCCGTCGCGGGCGGCCGCCTCGCGAATGGCCGTTTCGTCGTCGGCTTCGACGCCCGTGTGCTCGGCGAAAAGTTCGGCGTAGGTCATTCTTGCGAACGGCGGCGTGAAATCGATCGTCTTGCCGCCCCAGTCCAATTGGTACTGCTGGCCGGTGGCGTTGATGGCCTCGATGATGATTTTCTCGGTCAGGTCCATCATCGTGCGGTAGTCGCCGTAGGCCTGATAGACCTCGAGCATCGTGAATTCGGGATTGTGGCGCGCGTCGATCCCCTCGTTGCGATAGACGCGACCCAGCTCAAAGACCCGTTCGATGCCGCCGACCAAGAGACGTTTCAGGTGGAGTTCGAGGGCGATTCGCAGGTGCAGATCGATGTCGAGGGCGTTGTGATGGGTTGTGAAGGGCCGCGCGGCCGCCCCGCCGGCGATTGCGTGGAGCGTCGGGCCTTCGACCTCGACGAATCTCTCGCTTGCGAGCGTGTCGCGGACCGACCGCACGATGGCCGTTCGATGCAGGGCCCGTTCGAGCGATCCTTCGGTGTGGATCAGGTCGAGATAGCGTCGCCGCTGTCGCAGCTCGGGATCTTGGAGCCCTTTGTGTTTGGCCGGAGGGGTGTCGATCGCCTTTGCCAGGAAGTGCAACTGTTCGACAAAAATGGTCAGTTCGCCTGTCTTGGTGTGGCGCAGCTCGCCGTCGACGCCGATCAAGTCGCCCAGGTCGAGCAATCCGGCCAGTTCCCAGTTGCGCTCGCCGACCTGGTTGCGGCCGATGAACAATTGGATCTGTCCGGTCCAGTCGCGGACGTCGATGAAAATCAACTTGCCCGCCTTGCGCTGCAAAACGATCCGGCCGGCCGCGCGGACCTTTGGCCCATGCTGCTCGGGCGGGTGTCCGGTTGCGCAATCGCCGGTTGGTTCGACGACGATTTCTTTTTCTCGGGCACGAATTTCGGCGATGGCCGCATGACCGTCGAAACGTCCTCCCCAAGGGTCGATGCCCATGGCTTGGATTTTGCGCAGTTTCTCGCGGCGAGCCGCCTCGAGCATTTCACTGCCGCCGGCGTGGTTCTGGGTCGTGGGATCGTTCATTGGTAGCCGGTATACGTTTCAGGCTGGTATTGGTTCTCGGAGCGAAATCCGATTTGCACCTTGTATACCGAACCGCGACCGTAAGGAAGCGTGCATAGACCGCTTCCTTAGGGTGCGGTTCGGATTGTAGGTGGACGGGTGCGCATAAACCACGGAATTGAGCCATTTTAGTGCAACCCGGGTGGGGGTCAATGTCAGACTGTCTACCCCGAGGCCCCAACCTTGGTATATACTGGCGCAGGCAAGCGTGGTTTTTGAACTTCTTGGAATCGGTCACCCCAAATGGGTTTGTTCCGGTACTGGAGGGTTTGGCTATCATGCGTCTTTTCTCGAAACAAACTCCAATTCTGGTCCATGATCGCCCATGAACAGCGACGTCACCGAAGCCCAAGGCGGAGACGAACGGCGTCGCGCGCGAGAAATCAGCGCCCATCGCGAGCGTCCTCCCTTGGAGATTCCCGGCTATCGCCCGGTAAAATACCTCGGAATGGGGGCCTATGGCGAAGTTTGGGTGGCCGAAGAAGAAAACACGCAGCGTCGTGTAGCGATCAAGTTTTACACCCATCGTGGGGGTCTTGACTGGTCGCTTCTCTCACGCGAGGTAGAGAAACTTGCGTTTTTGTTCGCCGATCGCTACGTTGTTCAGCTTTTGAACGTCGGTTGGCAGGCCGATCCCCCGTATTACATCATGGAGTACATGGAGCGGGGTTCGCTTGCCGAGCGGATCGAGCAGGGGCCGCTGCCGGTGGCGGAGGCGGTCGATTTGTTTCGCTACGTTGCCATTGGTTTGGTTCATGCCCATGGCAAGGGCGTTTTGCATTGCGACTTGAAGCCGGCCAACATCCTGTTGGACCAAGACGGCAAGCCGCGTCTGGCCGATTTTGGTCAATCACGACTGTCGCACGACCAGACGCCCGCCTTGGGCACGCTTTTTTACATGGCTCCCGAACAGGCGAGTTTGACCGAGGCGCCCAATGCGCGGTGGGACGTTTATGCGTTGGGCGCCGTGCTTTACTGCATGTTGACGGGCCGCCCTCCCCATTGGTCGGAGGAGTCGGTCCGGGTGCTGCAGGCGACCGACGACCTGAAGAAGCGGCTGAGTCTTTACCGCCGGATGATTCGTCGCGACCCGATGCCGCTGGTCCATCGCAAGGTTCGGGGCGTCGATCGGCAGCTGGCCGAAATCATCGACCGTGTGTTGGCTCCCGCGCCCGAGAACCGATATCCCAACGTCCAGGCGGTGCTCGGGGCGTTGGATGCCCGGGAAAAGCGTCGTTCGCGTCGTCCGGTGATGTTATTGGGGGCGATTGGACCGGTGCTTTTGCTGGCGGTAGTGACGTGGTTTGCGTGGCAGGGTTTTGGCGCGGCCGTATCGCGAACCGACCATGCGTTGACGGCTCGCTCGTTGCAGACGAATGAATTTCTGGCAAACAATTTGGCGCGGTTGGCTGGTTTCGAGTTGGACCGGCGTCTCCAGCGGATCAGTTTCCTGGCTCGAGCACCCGATTTGCGCGAAGCTCTGTTGGAAGCGTCGAAACCGGATTCGGAAATGAGCCGGTTGATCGATCAGCTCGACGCGCTTGAGAAAAAGGAAGCCAATCCGAAGCGTCCCTCGCCCCAGTACGAGCAACTGCGAGCCGCGTTTCAGAACCACGAGCAACGCAAGCGGCTTCAGAAAATGTTTACCGAGCGAGTGACCCGCCACCCGCTCAAGGCCAACGCCACGGCTGACAATTACGATTATTTTCTCAACGACGCCCGGGGAATCCAGGTTGCTCGGCAGCCCGAGCAGCCGATCATCGGCCGGAACTACGCCTGGCGGACCTATTTCACGGGCCGCTCGGACGACATGAAGTCGTCGGAGCGACCCGAGCCGGGCGAGCACATTACCGAAGCGCACATCTCGGCTCCCTACCGCAGCCAGGCGACGAACGAGTGGATGGTGGCCATTTCGGCGCCGATTTACGATCGGACCCCAAGTTCGTCGGATACGGAAAAGGACGAGCCCAAGTTCCTTGGCATCATCGCTTTGATGGTACCGGTGGGCGATTTCATCCGGTTCGAGGGGGAAAGCGCCAGCCAGTTTGCGACGTTGATTGATTGGCGCGACAGCAAACGCCACGGATTGGTTCTTCAGCATCCGAAACTGGAGGAGCTTCTCAAGAAGTATCCCAAGGTTTCGGAAAAGAATTTGCCGGAGTTCACCGTCCAGAAGTTGGAAGCAATGCCTGATCATCCCGGCCGGTTGGTCGATTACCACGATCCGGTCGTCGACAAGCCGGGCGTCCGGCGGCGGTGGCTGGCCCAGATGGCGTCGATCCCGATCGACGGTCAGAAACCGGAGCCGAACAAACACTTTGTCGTGGTCGTTCAGGAAAATTACCAAGGTTCGATCGGCGCGACGCTGGCCCGGCTTAAGCAGAACCTGGTGGACAACGGCATAATTGCCTTGGCCATTATCGTCATTGTGATGA
Organism: Pirellulales bacterium; assembly: GCA_016933425.1. GTDB lineage: Bacteria > Planctomycetota > Planctomycetia > Pirellulales > Thermoguttaceae > UBA11386. The sequence continues at coordinate 2,911 of JAFGAY010000399.1, read as the reverse complement.
TTGGGCTTTGGACCTTGGCCATACGCATGTTTCGCGGCGACACGGCCGAGCAGATAGAACAAACCGAAGCGTCGACGATCGATTCGACTACCGGCAGCGTCGGCCCTTCGCCGACGCCGTCGGCAACCCCCATGGCAACACCGACGGAAGGAGGGATTAGGGATTAAGGGATTGTGGATTGGCGGGGATTGGCTGGGTGTCGAGATTGGCCGGGTAGTTGCCAAACCGTTTTCCACCGGGGCAAGCCCGGTGGGGATTGGCTGGGTGTCGAGATTGGCCGGGTAGTTGCCAAACCGTTTTCCACCGGGGCAAGACCGGTGGGGATTGGCTGGGTGTTGAGATTGGCCGGGTAGTTGCCAAACCGTTTTCCACCGGGGCAAGCCCGGTGGGGGTTATGGTCGTTAAAACGAATTTCAAAACACTTTTCAAATCACAAACCCTAATCCCTAACCCCTAATCCCTAATCCCTAATCCCTACCTACTTCCCATGCCCGACCTGATTGCACAAGGCGAAGAACCCCAACAGCGCTGGCGACGGACCCTGCCCGAGGAAGAAACGCTTCTTCTGGGCCGGGCAGCGGGAGTTTGGGCCACGCCGTGGGACTCGCACATCTCGCGCCGCCACGTTGAAATCGCTTTGCGCGGCGATCGGCTTCACGTCGACCGGATCCCGACGGCCCAGAACCCGGTCTTTTTCCAAGGCAAGGAGTCGGACCATTTCGCCGTTCGACCCGGCCAGCACTTCGTCATCGGCAATACGACTTTCACGCTGGTCGACCAGCGTGTCGCGGTCACGGCCAACGATCCTCAGTTGCTCCGCCAGCAGGCTTACAGTTCGAAGTATCTCAAGCAACTTCCCTTCCGCAATCCCGATCGGCGCATCGAGGTGCTTAGCCGTTTGCCCCGGGTCATTTCGGGGGCGGCGGGCGACGCCGAGCTGTGCGTCCGCCTGGTGAGCGTCGTTCTGGCCGGCGTGGCCAGCGCCCAGACCGTGGCGATTGTGGCCGTCGAGGGACCGTTGGGGCAATCGGCCGACCAGCGGCCCCCGGTTCAAGTGTTGCACTGGGACCAACGGCTTTCGAGCGGCGATTTTCAGCCCAGCCAACGGTTGATCGTCGAAGCCCTGCGCCAGCAAGAAAGCGTCTTGCACGTCTGGACCGGCGCGTCGGCCGCGGACCCCAACGCCAACATTTCTTTTACCGCCTCGGGCAATCTCGATTGGGCTTTTTGCGTGCCTGTGGTCGAAAAGACGCGTAGCGCCGACGCGCCGGCCGCGTGGGCGATCTACGTCGCGGGGTGTTTCGACAGCGAATTGCTTCCCGGCACCGGCTCGTCGGACCCGAACGACATCCGCGAGGACGTGAAATTCACCGAGTTGGTGTCCTCGACGCTCAGTTCGCTCCGCCAGATGCGCCGGTTGGAGCGCCAGCACGCCAACCTGGGCCAGTTCTTCTCGCCGGTGGTGGTCGAAACGCTCGCCGGCGGCGATCCCGAGGTGGTCCTCGCGCCCCGCGAGTGCAAGGTTTCGGTCCTTTTTTGCGACCTTCGCGGATTTTCGCGCCACACCGAACAGCACGCCGAAAACCTGATGGGCGTATTGCAGCGCGTCAGCCAGGCCCTGGGCGTCATGACCCGGCAAATTCTCGACCAGGGAGGCGTGGTTGGCGATTTCCAGGGCGACGCGGCCATGGGTTTCTGGGGGTGGCCGCTGGCCCGCGAGGACGACGTTGTGCGCACCTGTCGTGCGGCGTTGGCCATTCGCCGCCAGTTTGAATCGGCCGCCCAGGACGCCGACAGTCCGCTGGCCGGATTTCACGCCGGCATCGGCATCGCGACGGGCACGGCCGTGGCCGGCAAGATTGGCACCATCGACCAGGTCAAGGTGACCGTGTTCGGCCCGGTGGTCAACCTGGCGTCGCGGCTCGAAGGAATGACCAAAATTCTTCGCGCGTCGATCTTGCTCGACGAAGCGACCGCTCGGTCGGTGCGCGAACAGGTTCCGGCCGACGTGGCGCGAGTTCGGCGGCTGGCGGTGGTGCGGCCTTATGGATTGGAAACGCCGTTGGAGGTAAGCGAGATGCTCCCGCCGGCGGCCGACTATCCGCAACTGACCGACGAGCACCTGGCCAGCTACGAGGCGGCCCTCGATGCGTTTCTCGCCCGGCGATGGCCCGAGGCGCTGCGACTGCTCCACCGCGTGCCGACCGACGACCTGGTGACCGACTTTCTCACCGTCTACATCGCGAAGCACAACCGCGCCGCCCCGGCCAATTTTGACGGGGTGATTCCGTTGGAGACGAAATGAGGCAGAGAAACGGGAACGAAGGACGCATGTACGAATGAAAATCATGCCTTGTTGAGTGTCACAATGTACTACAAGATAGTCGAACCATTTGGCCCACAAAGCGGAGGCAAATGGTACGATTACCTTAAATGGAGAGGATTGAAGCTAACTCGTTTCGACTCCGTGGACGGCCTCCTTCGGCCTGATCTTTTTGAGCCATTGTCTGTGGAAGACTGGCACAATTGCGTCAACAAGGATTTCAGACTCAATCTGATAACGAGCCTTGATTATGCAAGAAGCATACTGGGTCAGCATGACAACGCAGTGCTTGTGGGTGTTGAAATAGAACTTCAAAAAGGTTATGATCCGAAAAGTGGATTGTTGGGATTTGACATCATGGATGATTATGGCAGCATATCGTTGGTAACCGATTGGGGAACGGATGAGGAAGGCATTATCAATAATAATGTCATGAAGAATGGTCTTATAGGCGATTTCGACCGAGCCCTTATAATTCGTGATCTCCTGAGGGTAGAATATTCCGAGGATCCTCACGCGAATAATTGTGGAGTCTGGGCTGTTTACCAACTGGAAGCCTAATCACGGCATCACGTCTTTTTATTATTT
>JAFGAY010000082.1 GCA_016933425.1 Pirellulales bacterium | reverse complement strand
GGATCCGGCATGAAATAATCTTCTGTGGCGTGTTTGAGTGAGAGCATAAAACATGCAATTCTTGCTTGTCAGGCACAGCCTGACCTACGATTCCCAATTCATGGAGCGTCTAACCGCCTCTTTCCATCGTTCGTAGCGAACCTCGGTTGCCTGGGGATCGGCCTTGGGCGTAAAGCGGCGGTCGAGCGCCCAGTTTTCGGCCACATGGTCGGGATCGCGCCAGTAGTCCACCGCCAGGCCGGCCAGGTAGGCGGCGCCCAGTGCGGTGGTTTCGGCTACCACGGGCCGCAGGACCTCGACGCCCAGCAGGTCTGCTTGAAATTGCATCAGGGCGTCGTTTCGCGCGGCGCCGCCGTCGACTTTGAGGTGTTCGATCGGACGGCCCGCGTCCTGGGCCATGGCCTCGAGCACGTCGCGCGTCTGGAAGGCCATCGACTCGACGGCGGCCCGGGCCAGGTGGCCGGCCGTTGTGCCGCGGGTCAGGCCGAAGATGGCGCCCCGAGCGCTGCTGTCCCAATGAGGCGCCCCCAGCCCGACGAACGCCGGCACCAGGTAGACCCCGCCCGCGTCGGGCACGCCGGCGGCGAGCCGCTCAATGTCGGCGGATCGCTCGATCAATCCGAGCCCGTCGCGCAACCACTGAACGACGGCCCCGGCAATGAAGATCGAGCCTTCTAGGCAATAGGTCGTTCGTCCGGCGATCTGCCAGCCGATGGTCGTCAGCATGTTGTGGCGCGACTCGACCGGCGCGTGGCCCGTGTTCATCAGCATGAAGCAGCCGGTGCCGTAGGTGTTTTTCACCGTGCCAGGCGCGAAGCAATTCTGGCCGAAGGCGGCCGCCTGCTGGTCGCCAATGGCCGCGGCGATCGGGATGGACCGGCCAAACCACGCGGCGTCGGTCCGGCCGTGGATTTCGCTCGACGCGCGGACCTCGGGCAACATGGCCCGAGGCACGTCGAGCAGTTCGAGCAGCTCGTCGTCCCACGCGAGCGTGTGGATGTTGAACAGGAGCGTCCGGCTGGCGTTGCTTGGATCGGTGGCGTGGACGCGCCCGCCGGTCAGCCGCCAGATGAGCCATGAGTCGACCGTGCCGAAGAGGATTTCACCCCGGCGAGCCCGGTGGCGCAGGCCCTCATGAGTGTCGAGCAAGTGTTTGATCTTGGTGCCCGAGAAATAGGCATCCAACACCAACCCTGTCTTTCGACTAAAAATGGGTTCGAGCCCCTCGGCTTTGAGCCGTTCGCAGATCGGCGCGCTTACACGGCTCTGCCAAACGACGGCGTTGGCCACGGGACGGCCCGAGTCGCGTTCCCAGAGGATGGTCGTTTCGCGCTGGTTGGTTACTCCGATCGCGGCGATTCGATCGGCCGCGACGGAAGTTTGGTCGAGCACGCGGCGCGCGACGGCCAACTGCGACGACCAAATCGCCTCGGGATCGTGTTCGACCAATCCCGGCCCAGGCAGAATCTGCTCGAACTCCTGCTGGGCGACGCCCGCAACGCGACCATCCCGGCCAAACAGAATCGCCCGACTCGATGTCGTACCCTGATCAAGCGCGAGAATGCACTGGTCCATGGACAGGATTTGGATTAGAGTTATTATTTGGACAGGATTTACATGATTGACAAGATGAAATGATCATGAGCAATCTTGTTCATCTTGTAAATCCTGTCCATTTCATACTGAAAAAACGATCTTGTCAATCATGTCAAGGGCGTTTCGACTTCTTATATTGTCTAAACTTCCTTTTGACTTGAACGGATGGGCCGAATTTGATCAGCAGGCCATTTTCGACGCCTGTCGCGGTCAAGTAGTGAACCAACTGGACCTCGTGTTCTTTTGCGAGACCAAGGATAGCCTTCAGTTCGACAACCAACCGATCTTCCACGAGTAAATCGGCGAAGTAGTCGCCGACAACCTGGCCGTGATAGAGAACTGGAATCGGATGTTGCTGCTTCACGCTCAATCCGGCCTCCGACAACTCGATAAGCAACGCATTCTCGTAAACCTTCTCCAGAAAGCCTGGCCCCATCTCGTTATGGACACGATATGCACAGCCAATGGCCTTTTCCGTCAAATCGTCGATAGTCATTGATTTTCCATGGACATGATTTGAGTTGCAGATATTGGTTTGGACAGGATTTACAAGATTGACAAGATCAAATGTCCTCAAGGAATCATGTTCATCTTGTAAATCCTGTCAAATGTCGAAATATCAGAGTCGAATATAAATTTCTCGACCAGAAAGTCAACAAACCTCTTGCGGGGGTTGGCCGGGTGGGGTAAACCTGTCGGGTAGCGTGTCCTGCTTGGACGGACGCCGCGCGGGCGCGGCGGCTAACCCTGATCTCCAGCATTCGGAGATCGCCAAGATTTGGTGTAATGTTGCTCGGTTTATTATCACGTTCCAGGTTTAACATGCCTCGTTTGTCTGAAGTTCAACAGTTCCTCTCCTCCGGCGGTGCGAGGGTCTATCGCATTCCGTGCAAGGTGCTCGGCGAATTGACCGGCCGGGTCTATCTGGTGCTGGGAGCGGGCGAGCCAACGTTGGTCGACGCGGGTAGCGGCCAGGGTGAATCAACCCAAAACATCCTCGACGGATTGGACGCCGTGCGACGCGCCTTCGGTGAATCGACCGACGCGGCCCATATCAAGCGTATCATTGTGACTCACGGCCACCTCGACCACTACGGCGGACTCGGCGAACTACTCGCGCGCATGACGGCCGAGGTTTGGATCCACCCCTTGGATAGCCGCGCGATCGCGGCGCCCGAGGAGTCGGCCGCCCTGGCGCGCCACGCGGCGCGGCAAGTGCTCGTTCAGGCAGGCGTGCCCGAGGAAACCGGCCGCGAGTTGTTGGCTCATCATTGGCTCGCCCCCCGCGAGCCTCCCGCGGCAATAACCAACGTAAAACTTCTGGAAACCAACGCCATCGACGACATTCGCGTGTTGCACTCGCCGGGCCATTCGCCGGGCCACGTCTGCCTGCTGGTCGACGACTTGTTGCTGTGCGGCGACCACATCCTGCCCCGAACCATTCCCCAACTGTGGCCCGAGTCGCTACGTCCCTACAAAGGACTGGGACACTACCTGGAGTCGCTCGATAGGGTTCGAGCCGTGCCGGGCATCCGGCTTGCCTTGCCGGGTCACGAGGCGATCATCGAAGACGTTTATCGGCGAATCGATGAAATCCGGCGGTCCCAGACGCGGCGCATCCAGTACGTCGCCGACCTGATGCGCCGAGCCAACGGCCCGACAACCATCTGGCAAATTGCCCGGGGACTCTACCAACAGACCGCGGGCTTTTTCGCCCTATTGGCCTTCATGGACGCCGCATCGCGGGTCGAATACCTGCACCAGCGCGGCGCGCTTCGCGTGGCCAATCTTGAACAGATTGAGTCTGATCCTCGCGCGGCCTGGCAGTATGTACTTGATTGACCACGAAAGACGCGAAATACACGAAAAGGAGATTGATGATGCGACCAACTCAGTTTTTTGTGTATTTCGTGTATTTCGTGGTGCATAACGATGAGTAATTGATGGAAGCCATGTCACAACCGCGCGAGGCCTTGCTGTTGCTGGGACCTTCCGGCGTGGGCAAGACTCCGCTGGGCGAATTGCTCGAGCGGCGCGGCCTGGCCGGGCGTTCGTGCGCGCATTTTGACTTTGGATCCCAGCTCCGCCGTTTGGTTGCCGGAAAGACCTCTGGCGACTTTCTTTCGTCCGAGGAACTCGATTTCTTGCGCGGCGTGCTTCGGTCCGGCGCGTTGTTGGAGGACCGCCATTTGCCGCTGGCAATGCGGATTCTCCGTGGTTTTTTGGCCGAGCGACAAGAGAATGCAAGCCTGGTCGTGCTCAACGGCTTTCCTCGTCACGCCGGCCAGGCCGCCGCGATCGACTCGGTTTTGCGCGTGGCGGCGGTCGCACGGATGATTTGCGACAAACGGACGATTCTCGAACGAATTGCCCGCAACGTGGGCGGCGATCGCCGGCATCGGGACGACGATCGGCCGGCCGACGTTCTCGCACGATTTCGCCTCTTCATGGAAAGAACCGTTCGGTTAGCGGACCATTACCGAACCGGCGGGGCAAAAATGATCGAGCTGGAAGTCGCCGTCACCACAACCCCGGATGAATCCTATCAACAACTCGACCGCTTATGGTTGGACTCGTAAACGGGCCTTTTCATTGCCCAGCTTGCCCAGGTTCCATGTTTCGAGCGATTGGACCTTCCAAGGACTGCACGGCCGATCGGAAAGGACAAAGTCCTCATTGATGCGAGGATGGTCGAATCATCCCAAGTCTAACGTCTGGTTTGCATTCCTTACAAATCGCTGTTACACTTCAGGGGGTGAAATGGTCTCTTGATCTACCTGTTAGGGGGGTGCGGCTTTGCCGTGGCCCGGCAAGACGAACGCTCGAAAACGACGTGCCGGCGCGGCCGCGACGGGAGTCGAAGTTGACCGGATCGCCTTGGGGGTGTTTTGAGGGTGGTGCTTGCTTCTCCCCACGCGGCTCACGAGCAGCCACGCGCCGGAAAATCAATCATTGCCCTGGGAGGAAAAAAGGGACAGGTCCCATTGTGCGCGGTACCCCTTGGGCCGTTGTCGGTGAATGGGAGTTGTCCCCTTTTTCATTCGCATAGCATACTCGTTTGGTGTTTCCAGGCGAAACGATGGCCATTACGTCGCCGGAAGAATTTCTTCAAGTCCTCAACAAGAGCAAACTGCTCAGTCCCGAGCAGTTGGCCCATGCTCAGGACACCCTGTTGCTGGCCGGCGACGCGGAGGCGTTGGCCGAGATTCTCGTCGACGAAGGCTTCTTGACCGAGTGGCAGGCGCTGCGGCTGTTGGCCGGGCAAACCGAACCTTTCTTCATCGGCAATTACGTTCTCTTGGACATGTTGGGCCGCGGAGGAATGGGGAGCGTCTTTCTGGCTCGGCACACGACGATGAAGCGGCAGGTCGCCCTGAAGATCATTTCGCGCAAGGTCGGCAAGGATCCTGCTTCACGCGATCGTTTTTTGAGCGAGGCGCGCGCCGCGGCCGCCCTGGACCATCCCAACATCGTCCGCGCCTTCGACGTCGACAAGGACCGCGAACGCCATTACATCGTGATGGAATACGTTGCCGGAGTGGACCTCAATGAACTGGTCCGCGAGGAAGGCCCGTTGGACTTCGCCTTCGCGGTCGATTGCATTCGGCAGGCGGCCGAAGGACTTGCCCACGCTCATCGCCGAAACATGGCCCATTGCGACATTAAACCGTCGAACTTGCTGGTGACCGAGACGGGAACCGTCAAAATTCTCGACATGGGCATGGCCAGGCTGCTCAACCAAAACGCCGAGGACTCTTCCGGCGACCGCGACGGCAAGATCCTTGGCACCGTCGATTACATGGCGCCCGAACAAGCGATGGAAGGCCCCGATTTCGATCATCGAGCCGACATCTATTCGCTCGGTTGCACGATGTATTACCTTTTGACGGGTCGTCCGCCTTTCGATGAGGGAACGCTTACTCAGCGCATCGTCCAACATCAGACGCAGCCGCCGCCCGACATCCTTCTCCGACGTCCCGACACGCCCCCCGAACTGGCTCGAATTTGTCTCAGGATGATGGCCAAGGATCCGGCCGACCGTTTTCAAACGGCCGACGAGCTTGCCAAGATATTGTCGGAGTGGCGACCCCCGGTTTCGCAGGCCGTTTCCGACGCGTCGGCCGCGGGCGGTCCGACTTCCACCGGCGTGGCCATCGACGAGGAGGATTTCAAGGAGGCTCCGCCGCTCGAACCGGTCAAAGCCTCGGCCGAGTCGAAGAGCCTCCTGGAAGACGAACGCCGGTTGATTCTATGGGTGGCCGGAATCGCCCTTATCGTGGGCGGGTTATTGGTCGTCGTGTTCTTTATCTTTCTGTCGGGCTCGGGCGGACCCGACCATCGCCCGCCGGTTGGACCCGCGCCGCAAGCGAGCGTCGAGAATCCCCAAGAGTCCTCCTCGGAAACGGCGGCGGCCGAAACGCCCCGCCAACAGACGCCCGTTCAAGAGAAACCCGGCGCGGTTCCCTCGCCCCCCCAGGAACCCGCAGCCGAATCCGTTGAACCGCCTGCGCCTCCCAAGCAAACCAAGCCCGCAAAACGCAAACCGCGGAAACGCCGGCCGACGCCCAAGCCGCCCGAGCCCAATCCGGACGACATCGAATTAGGCTTGTCGGGCGACTCCGGCTCGCCCTTGTCTTCGTCGGGCCAGCCCGGAACGGCCGCACCGTCCACGGGGCTGCCGGAAGACAGCTTGCCAAAACCAGACCCCGGAACGGCTCCCAAGGCTTCCGAGCCGTTTCATGGTTTTCCCGAAGCAGTCGACTTGCCGCCGGCCGTCGAACAAGGCGACGCGGTGGTTCTCGGAAAGTTGTCCCGCCGGCCCGAGGATGAACTGTCGCTCCGGTTGCTGGGTGGGGAATCGGCCGTCCAGGATGGCGGACGCTTCTTGCTCGAACGCCGGCCCGACGCGCCGCAATGGAACGTTCGCCTGGTCGGCGCGGCCGCCGAGGCGGGCGACGTCGCGCGATTCACGATGAACGGCGACGAGCTCACGTTTGCCTGGCTGAACGTTCCCGACGACGCTCCGGCCGACCATCTCCGCAATTGCCTGCTGGAGATGCGAGTCGGCAAACAGTCGCGGATCGTTCGATTCGCTGAGCCCCAGGCCACTGAGCCCTTGACGTTCTTGGTGGCGAAAGGAACCGCGCAGAAACGTTTTTCCTTCAAAAATCGTCCCCAAAACGGCGTGATGCGTCTGGCGATTACGGCCGTCGACGGGCTGCCGAACAACGAGCGACTCAAACGCGCCGTGGTTCTCGCGCTCGGCGACAGGAAGGACGAAGTCAGGGAGATTCCGCTTTTCGATCAGGACGGTTGCCGGATTTTGCTTCGGGTCAAGTACTCGATTTCCGGAAACACCGGGCGTATCGAGGCGGCCGCCTTTTATCGCCTGGCCACGCGCGATAAAACGTGGCCGCTTTCGGCGACCCGAATGCCAACCATGATCAAACAAGCGATCGCGCTGGAGAAAGAAGAGCAGAGGCTAAAGATTCGGGCGTCCAATCCTCATTTGAACGACGCCGAGAAAGCGTCGAACAACGAGGATCTGCAGAAGACCCAGGGCACGCTGAAGTGGCTCAAGGATTTCTTCGCGTGGTACCAAGTGTCCCAAGGCGTCGTCCAGATTCAGTTCCAGGAGTTCATTGCCGTCGAGAAACATCGCATCGTGCTGCTCGATACGAATTTGTCGACCCATCCGCCGTCCCCCTAGCCCCGTCTTCGCGTCCCTGTTTCCGATGAGCGATCTGCCCAGCTTGTTCCGGGCCAACCGCAAGGCCATTTTGTCCGCCTTCGCCGATCGGTTTCCCAAGACCGGCGACGGCGTGCTGGACATGCCCTACGACGGCGGCGCGTCGTTGTTGGAGGCGATCGTGGGACTGGTCGAGACGGGCCAGTCGCGTCCGGGCCGAGCGTGGATCGAATCCCACCAGTCCCAAACCGGCCGAAGCCAGGACGACCATGCCGCGATGCTTTCCTTGCTGGCCGCGATGGAAGGCGTGCTTCGGTTCCTTGTCGTCAAGGAGTCGGCCCATCGAAAGGACATGCTCGAGGGGCTCGGCCAGCTTTCGGCCGCGGTCGACTACCTGCGGCGCTGCACCGCCGACGCGCGGAACGCCTGGTTCAAAGAGGCCCTCGAGGAAAGCGAAGCCCGAAAAAACGCCATTCTCGAGTCGTCGCTCGACCCGATCATCACGATCGACTACCGCGGCGTAATCACCGAATTCAACCGCGCGGCCGAACAAGTATTTGGGCGTCGCCGGGCCGAGGTCCTGGGAACCCAGCCGTCCGAAATCCTCTTCCCCCCCTCGAAAACCGCCGGCCACCAAAACCGCATCGAACGATACTTGAACGCCGGCGAAGGTTCCCTGCTGAGCAAGCGGACCGAAGTAATCGCCGTGCGCGCCAGCGGCCTGCCCTTCGAGGCCGAACTGACCATGACCATCAACCAGCAAAGCGGCATGCCCGTCCTCACGTTCTTCGTGCGCGACATCAGCGCGCGGAAGCGGGCCGAGGAGGAGCAGCGCCGTTATGCCCAGGATCTCGAGCGCTCGAACCGCGAGCTGGAGCAATTCGCCTACGTCGCGTCGCACGACCTGCAAGAACCTCTGCGCAAAATCCGCACGTTCGGCGACCGGCTCGAGGCCCAGTGCGGCGAGGCCCTCGACGAGTTGGGCCGCCAGTGTCTCTCGCGCATGCGAAACGCCGCCGAGCGCATGCAGGAGTTGATCAACGGGCTGTTGACCCTGTCACGCATCACGACCAAGGCGGCCGATTTTGCCACGGTCGACCTGACCGCCATTGCTCGCGAGGTGGCCGCCGATCTCGAGGCAAAAATCGACCAGAGCGGCGCTCGAGTCGACATCGGCCGGTTGCCCAAAATTCAGGCCGATCCGCTCCAGATGCGCCAACTCCTGCAAAACCTGGTCGGAAACGCCCTGAAATTCCAGAAAGAAGGAGAAACGCCGCTGGTCCAGATCGGCGGCAAGCACATTAGGCCGGGCGAACGAATGCTGGACGGCGAATTTGCCGATGAGGAAAAGTGCCAGATCGTCGTCGCCGACAACGGCATCGGATTCGACGAAAAATATCTTGACCGGATTTTCGACGTGTTCCAGCGGTTACAGCCGCGCGACGTCCACGAAGGCACCGGCGTCGGACTGGCCATTTGCCGTAAAATCGTCGACCGCCACGGCGGCTCGATCACGGCCCAAAGCCGGCCCGACCACGGAGCGACCTTCCTCGTCGAATTGCCCGTGCGGCAAGACCGCGCCAAATGAACCATTTCACCAAATTGCCACGATATCTGTAAAACGTGTTTTGAAATTCGTTATGGCAACCATAATCCCCATCGGGCTTGCCCCAGTGGAATAATCCCCGCCGGGCTTGTCCCGGTGGAATGAGGTTTGGCAACTACCAATCCGAACACCCCCCAACTTTGTGCCAGTTAACCAAGGAGACTGATAAGCGATGTCCGACGCGGCGACTTCTTTTCACATCTTGATGGCCGACGATGACCCTGACGATTGCCTCCTGCTGAAAGAGGCGCTCACCGCGAGCGGCTTGCCGCACCACCTCCACACGTTTCCCGACGGCGAGGCGCTGCTTGCGCACCTCGACCGTTTGACCGGCGCGGGCACTTCCGCGGCGCCGCGGCCCGATCTGATCCTCCTCGATTTGAACATGCCGCGCAAGGACGGCCGCGAGACGCTCCGCCTGCTCAAGCGCGATCGGCACTGGCAGCGGATTCCCATCGTCGTGCTGACCACCTCGATCGCCGAAAGCGACATCAGCCTGGCCTACGAGACGGGCGCCAGCTCCTACATCGCCAAACCGGCCACCTTCCAAGGCTGGATCGAACTAGCCACCGCCCTGTCCGGCTACTGGTTCCAACT
>JAFGAY010000398.1 GCA_016933425.1 Pirellulales bacterium | reverse complement strand
GTACTGGCGGCCGCTCTGATTCGCTTTCCCTGGCAACGCAAACAGATCGGCTTTCTCATCGTTCACGCGGGCATCCTCGTTCTGCTGGTCGGATGCTGGATTACCCGCGAAAAAGGCGTCGCTGCCCGGCTAACGCTCTACGAAGGCGACCGCCGGTCGCAGGCCGTCGGCAGCGATCGGCAATTGCTTTTGACCGTTCAATCCTTCGCCGAAAATGACCGCGCGGCAGGCACGGCCAAGGCGCCGTCGCCGCATACGATAGAAATTCCGTTCCGGCCCGGCCCGTTCAATTGGAGCGACTACGACCGTCTCGGGTGGTTTCCGTGGCGCGTCGCGCGGCGCGATCGGGGAATTCTCCATGACCAAGACGGAATTCGCATCGAGGTGCTCGACTATTGCGTCGATTCGCGGCGCGTGGCCGTGCCCGAGTTGAAACTTCGGCTCGGCAAAGACGCGGCCACGCTGGCCGTGCGCGAATTCCGCGAGACGGCCATGGGCGGCCGGCCGCTGGTGGTCGGTTCTCGGGAACCACTGTCCGCGGCGGCGGTCGTTTTTCGCATGGCATTGTGCCCGGCCGAAACAAAAGCATTCATCGCTGGCCTGCCGCAAGGCTCGCTGGGCCGCTTGGGCCAGTTGGTTCTGTCCCACGGCGGTAAAACTTACCGGTTGCCGGTCGAAGACCTTCAGGGCAAGGGACTGGTTCCGTTGGGCCAGTCGGGCGTTCGCGTCGAGCTGGCCCGATTCGATCCCGAGTCGTTGCGTGTTCTTCTCAAAGTTTTCGCCCCCAAGGAAGACAAACCGACAGGCCTGTTGATGCTTGGCGCGGCCGACAATGAACTAGACCAGCAGGACCAGGCCAACGGCGTGTTTGGAAGCTATTGGTACGCGCTGCCGGAGAAACCGGCTGACGAAGACAAGAAGGCCGACGCTTCGGCGCCGAGCTTGATTCCCGAAGCCACGGCCCGAGCCGCCGCCGCGCCGCGGCTGGACGTCCTGCAAGGCGACGACTTGCGGCTCTATTACCGAACCTGGTTCGGCGGGCGCGTCGAGGCGAGCGGCCGTTTGCCCACCGACGGATCGGCCGCCGCCGTGTTCGGCCAAGGCGGCGCGGAACCGACCGCGTCGGTCGTCTCGTTTCTGCCGTCGCGGCGGCCCGAGCGGCGAGTGGTGCCCGTTCCGTTCGACCAAGAAAGACCGTTTGGAGAAGAACGGGTTCGCATGCGACTGACGGTCGACGGTCAGACGCGGGAAACCTGGCTCGCCGATCCGTTCACGGGCGAGCCCGGCGAACAATTCACGGGCGCGCATGGCAAGGATCGCGTCGCGATGCTCCGACTGTCGCGGCCGATGATCGATCTCGGATTCATGGTCGAACTGCGGGACTTCGAGTGCCGGTTCGACCCGGGCACGTCGCGGGCCTCGCACTATGAAAGCCGGGTCGATTTTTTAAGCGCCGACGGCGAGCCTCGCGCGTTGGAAAGAAATGTTTCCATCTGGCTGAATCACCCGGCCCGGTTCACCGATCCCGCGTCGGGTCGCACGTTCCGCTTTTTCCAGACCGGCTACGACGGCCCCTTTGTGCCCGAACAACTTGCCGACCATGCCGGGGACGAGCCGGAAACGCCGCGCGAGCGCATTTATCGGTCCGATCTGACCGTGGCCCACGACCCGGGTCGCCAATGGAAATACGCCGGCTGCCTGATGATCCTGGCCGGCATCATGGTGATGTACTACATGAAGGCCTATTTCTTCCGACGACGCACGTAGGAAAACCGATGTCGCTGCTCGCGCGATTCTTGATGTGTCTGACGGTGGTCGCGGCTATTGCCGACACACCCCGCGCGGCGGCCGTAGCCGGCGCGCCCGAACCGCTCGATTGGATCGCGTGGCGCGGCTTGCCGGTTTACGACGCGGGCCGGGTCATGCCGCTGGACACATTCGCCCGATCGTGGGTTGAGGAAATCTGCGGCCGGTCCAACCCGCGGCTTGCGCCGGCCGAGTCGGATGCGGCGGTCGCGTCGCCGGGCGGGGCAGGGGAGGCCAGTCCGCTGTTTCCCGGCGGCAAATCCCGCAAGTATACCGCGGCCGAACTCGTTTTTTCCTGGCTCGTCGAGCCGGAGCGATGGGAAGACGTCCCACTGCTTTTGGCCACGCACGAGACGCTTCGCCGCGACTGGCTCCAGGCGCCCTTGGTCGATGCTCGCGGCAACCGGATGCAATTCGTATCGCCGCGTTACTTCGAGCAAGCCGCCCGCGCCCAAAAGCGGCTCGCCGAGCTGGCCCGGCTCCAACAAGAGGCCGAGGAGCGGGGATTCCCATTCGAGCTTACCGAGGCCGACCGCCAATTGGAGCGTCTCGATCGGGCCTATCATGCGTTTCGCCAAATCGCAATCGATCCGAAGGGTCCCGAGAAACGCCGCGCCCTGTTTGTCCGACGGCTGACGAGGCTGTCGTCGACATGGCGCGGCGAGCTGGCCCATCCGCTGGCCCTTTGGCAGGCGCTCGACCATCCGCCCGAGGCCAAACGATTAATGGATGGCATCCAGGCGTCGGTGGCGTCATTGGTCGAATTGCTCGAAAACGAGTCGTACTCGCTCCGCGCGGCCGAAACGCCCGCCGCCAGACTCGCCCAGCTCGCCCGCTCGTTGGCCGCGTTGGTCGACCGCGACCGCCAGCGACCTTTCGATTCGGACAATCCACAAATGGTCAAGGAGCACCGGGCGTTGATGGATCTGCTGGCCCGGGGCGCCTCGCGTTTACTCGCCCAATCGCTCGCCCTTCGCGCGGCGCTGGACGACGACCGCCACGAACCAAAGGTCGTGCCGCGCTTGAGCCCTTTCGCCTTGAAGGACGACGATCGGATGGGCCGGAAAGCGTCTCCTTGGATGTCGCTGGAAATGCTTTTGTCGGCGCCGAAGGCGGATTTGTCGGGCTATCCGGCCGCCAAGGTCGACGCGGTCCGCGAGGCGTTCGACCGGGCCCGATCAGCCTGGTTCGACCGCGCGAAGCCCGACCGGCCCGCGAGGTTCAACCAGGCGATGGGCGATTTGGCCGGCGCGCTGCGCGGCCTGGCCACGGCGATCGAACCGGCGCGCCGCAAGCTGCTTGCCGACGACGACCCGGAAGACGAAAAGACCAACCAGGCTTTGCTGGCCGCGACCGCGTATCCTCCGGCGGCCGCGATGGACCGCGAGGTCTTCTACAACCGTTTCGATCCGTTCCTCTGGTCTTGGGTTGTCACGTTCGCGTCGATGGTCATTCTCTCGCTGGGCTTCGGCTCGTTGCGCCGGCCGATGTTTTTCATCGGAGCGGCGGTCCTGGCCGCCGGTCAGGGTTTCACGATCGCCGGGCTGCTGTTCCGTGCGTCGATCACGGGCATGGTTCCGGTGACCAACATGTACGAAACGGTTTTGTTCACCGCGGCGGCCGTGGCGCTGCTTGCGTTGTGGTTCGCCTTGTTGCCGATCACATGGCCGATTATCGCCGCGGCTTGGCGCGTGACGGCCGTCTCGCCGACGCCGCAAACGGCCGCGTCCGTCGGGTTTTCGGGCGACAATGCCCGATGGTTCTGGCGAACCATGCCCATTTTTCGCCTGCTGTTGACGCCGGTCGTTTTCTACGTTTTGGCGATGGCTGATTTCAATCCGAGTGAAAATGGCCCCCTATTCCCGTTGAGGCCGACGTTCGCCTCGGGCTCGCTTGCCGGTATGGCGGGGGCGATGGCTATCTGGCTGGTCGGGCTGGCGCTTTTGGGTTGGTCGCTCTGGTTCTTTCCCCGCGCGCTTTTGGCGATTCCCTTGGCCGTCACGACGATGCCGCGCGGCGTGTGGATTCTGGCAACGCAACGGCTCTCGCGGCCGATCGAACAAGTGGTCGCGCGGCGGCCGCTTCTGTTGGCCGGCGCGGTGGCCGCCTTGTTGGCCTATCTGCTGGCCTACTACGTGCCGGGACCCGTTTTCGATCGCGACGTCGGCATGGGCATGGCGGCCGTGCTGCGGAGCAATTTCTGGCTTGCACTCCATGTGTTGATCGTGACGGCCAGCTACGGCGCCGGCGTACTGGCCTGGGCGCTGGCCCTGATTTCGTTAGGCTATTACGCCTTGGGCCGCTATCGCACTCCTCCGCGTCCGTCGGCCGAGACGCTCGCGTCGGGCCACCGGCCGGCCGGCGACTACCGGGCGCCCGAGTCGGCTTTCGCGCGGCGCCCGCCCGCCATTTGCGCCAAGTTGGCCACTTACCTATATAAAATTATCCAAGTCGCCGTTCTGCTCCTGGCCGCGGGAACCATCACCGGCGCGATCTGGGCCGACTATGCCTGGGGACGCTATTGGGGTTGGGACCCGAAGGAAGTCTGGGCCCTCGTTTCGCTGCTGGTCTATCTGGTGGTCCTGCACGGTCGTTGGGCCGGATGGACGGGCAACTTCGGCCTCGCCGTCGGCGCCGTGCTCGGCGCCATGGCCATTCTGATGACCTGGTACGGCGTGAATTTCCTTCTCAGAAGCGGCCTGCATTCTTATGGTCACAGCACCGGCGGCGCGGCCTATGTGGCCATCGCGGTGATCGCCAACTTGGCCCTGGTCGCCCTGGCCACGGTTCGCTACTGGAGCGAACGCGCCGCGACGGTCAAAGTTGATATCCCGGCCGAGAAGAGCGAATAACGCAACCTGTCAGCCGAGTGAAGCACTCGGCTTGAACGGCATGGTCTGAAGGGCGTGCCATCCTCGGCGTAACCACGCCCTTTCAGGGCGTGCCGCCCGGCTCCGTTTCATCCGCGCTCGAATGCAACCGCGAGCCGCGCGTTCGACGAGGAAAGAGTCGCCGCCGAGGGGGGTCGGGGGATGGTTCCAATCCGCAATCGGTCAGCTCCGTCACGCATTGTTCGACTAGGCGGTTGTCCTTGTCGATCTTTTTCGTGCATTCAAAAACCGTGCCGCCGGGAACGTCGGTCGACGTGTAGGCGAGCGTGACGGTTTTTCCCTTGGGATGGGTAGTTGTCACGCGAGCATGCGCCGCCGAACGAACCTCGTCGGCGACCAGGCACGGCATCCGCAGGGCGTCGACCGTCATTTCGGTCTCCGACAAGATCGCCTGCTTCTCCTGATCGCTGATCTTTGTTGTCCGCTTGAGCACAAAAGGCGGCACGTCGTCGTTCAACCAAAGCTTCGACACTTGAAGCCGCTTGCTGCCCGCGTCGGCTACTTGGACTTCGCGAACGACGCACGGGATTTGGCGGCCGTCGATTGTGAGCGTTTCCGGATCCAAATCGCGGATCGTCGGTTTCTGTCCTTCCGCCTCGCCGTTGAGCCCCTGCTTGACGGTTTCCGCCGGCCGGTCGAGCCATTTGTCCGCAACCCAAACCGATTCCTCGACTCGGAGCGTCACGCCCTGGTCGTCGACTTTCTCGAGCACGGTCATCCGATCGGTGATGCCCGTGTCGACGACCTTGCCTTCCTTGTCGAAGACCCGGACGGTTGTACGGACCGTCTGCCAGGCGCCGGGAGAAAACGTCGCCCAAGGATGATGTTTGCGCGGCGTCTGGGCGGCTTCGACCACAACCGGCCCGAGCAGAAGAAGGACGAAACACGCCCTCGCGGCTATCAGCAAGAAGTATCGCACGCCTGACTGCTTTCCCATGGGGAGGCGAAATGGGTAGGTAAAAGCCCCGTGCATACACCAATGTAGCTCGACGCCCGGTACAAACGGCCGCCTGTCTCGATTGTAGCAATAGCGCATACCCCTTCCTTGATAGGAATATACCAAATCGCACGGTGAGGGTCCAAAGACCTACGCGATCGGGGGGAATGCAAGGGGGCGCAAGCCCGTCCGTCAGGCCGGGCCGTCGAGTCCCGCCACGGCCTCGACCAGGTGGAGGTCGTCCGCCGCCGGCACGCTGCGGAGGTTCAACAGGAGCCGATCGCCGTCGGGCAACCCCACCACGGCCGGTTCCGCGCGACGCAGGGCATCGGCCATTTGGTCGACTTGGGCATGGAGAGGATGCAGGGCCACGGACCAGCCGGCCATGGTTCCACGCAAATCGCGATCTCCAAGCAACGAGCCTTGGGAGGCAACGACCTCGGCCCGAGCGACGGCCTTGGCGGCGGCCATTTGTGGAGCCATTCGCTCGGCGCGGTTCTTCAAATTGTCGCTCGACGCGCAGACCAACTGCAGCAGGGGAATCGCCCGGCGCGCCTCGTCGGGCGATTGCATCAATTCGAGCGTGGCGGCCAGCGCGGCCAGATCCGCCTCGCCGGCCCGCGATGCCCGCGCCAACGCATGATGTTCGATCCGCTCGATGAGACTCCGGCGACCCGCGACAATCCCGCAGCTTGGTCCGCCGAGCATCTCATGGCCAAAAAGAACCAGGTCGGCGCCCGCCTCGATGCGGCGGTTCACGCGTGGTTCCCATTCGACCCCGAAGGACGACAGGTCCACGAGACTCGCCGGCCCCAGGTCGTGTATCACGGCAAGCCGTTTTTCCCGAGTCAGATGAATTAGATCACCAAGCCCCACGCCGCTGTCGGAGCCTTCCGCCGCGGCGTCGGTGCGTCGGACGAGCAGTATGGCCCCAGCCTCATCGTCGACGGCTCGACGGTAGTCGTCGATCCGCGCGTCGTTTGCCGCGCCGACCTCGCGCAGCCAGACCGAAGCAAGCTCGGCCAACTCGCAAAGATCGTAGTCGGCTCCGCGACGGATGACGTCGCGCCGGGCGACAACGACCGCGCGTGGGCCGGCTACCGCGGCCAAAGTCGCCGCCGTCGCCGCCGACGCACTACACAGAATCAAGGCGTCTTCCGCGCCGGCGAGTCCCGCAACTCGCCGCCGCGCCAGGGCGCCGTCGCCGCGAGGGCCCGTCGCCGCTCGACCGGTCGCGTATCCGCCCGTCGCCGCCACCATGGCCTCGACGGCCGCGTCGGCCCACGGCGGAGAGCCCAACTCAGGGTGGAGCAACACGCCGGTCGCATTGACCGCGCGGGCCAACGGGGGAACGGGAACCTCGAGCAGCCGGCGCGAAATCCGATCGGCCAGTTCCGAGACGCTGGGCAACGCCTTCTCCGTGGCGGCGTTGTGGACCTCGGTCCCCACCTCGTCCAATACCATGCGCACCGTCGAAAGCACCGCGCCCGGATGGAGTCGTTCGGCCAGAGTCTTCAAGGTCGGATTTTCAAGCAGTTCGTGAATCGACGGAATGCCGCGCAACGGACTAGCGGACATGGCAGGCCAACCTCCCGATAACAGGGAACAACGTGACCCAATTGAGCATATACGGCCGCCGCTCTGCCCGCAAGACCGGCGACGGAGGTTGCGGCGCCGTGCCCTTCTATTGTCGGAGGGTCATTCTGGAGGCGATTCCCGCCTGATTGGCCGTGGGAAACGAATCGTGGGCAACAGCCTCTTCGAGGTCCGCCTGTTTCGAGCTTGGAAGAAGATCCCCGACCGGCGACGTGGCGCAGCCGGCGGCGACCGTCACGAGAAAAATCACGATCACCGCGCCGCGGAGCAGGCGAAAGCGGTGGAGCATCATGACCGGCCGGCTATGCTTCTTCATCAGGTCACCTCGAACGATCCACCCAAATAGATTCCTATAAAGGAAAGTGTGTCCGCCGCGAAGACAGCGTGCAATCGCGTGGTTTCCGCGCGTATGCCGCTTTCCCTTTTCCGCGTTTTTATTGAGGTCGCTCCGCCCCCACGAAATCGGTGACCGTTTCGATCCGATTGGATTTCGTCCGAGGGCCGAACAGTCCCGTTTCTCCCGGCGCATAATCACCCATCGACGCGCACCCCGATAAGCTGATTGCGAGAAATCCCACGCCCACCAGGCCGCGAATCCAGCGCCCGACGGCGAATGGAGCGGTCGAATCGTTCGAGCCTCTCATTCGTTTGCCTCCACCCGCTTGAGCGCCACCGGCCAGTTCCTCGAAAATTCGCCCCCAAAGCGTAGGCCGGGTCGCGACCCTGCGAGAATCAACCGATAATCCCTGCCGGCTTGTCATCGCGGTCGTTCCAAGCCGACGAAGTCTCTCATCGTATTGACCCGCTTGGGCTCTTTCTCCTTCGAGGAAAATAGTGAATCCCAAAACGACTTCTTTTCTTCCTTTTTCTTCTTCGTGGTGTTGTTAAGCCACGGCTTGGGCGGCGGATCCAGTTTCGCGGTTTTCTTCTCGCGGAGGGGCTTCAGAGTCACGACGTCGATAGTGCCGCGAACGAGTTTCGTCGTTCCATCGCCGATCCCCTTGAGGGTTTTGGTGACAGCCGAGGTCGCCGTGTTGGTCTGTCGCTGGTTCGACGGCTTGGCCGACGCATCGCCGACCAGACAAAACCACGCCAGCCCGACCAGACAAAAAACGGATAGTAAACGTTTCATGGCTTCTGATCCATCCTTCTCCCATGAGACATGGTTTCACGAGACCCATATTGCCGCCACGGGCCCGTCGCCCGCAGGTTGGCAATCCATCGCGGGGCGGGAGTGTCCCAAAAATGCCAGTGCCCGTCCAGATGAATTGATATTCTCAGAAAACAGGTTCACCCAATCTACTGCTCTTCCCCCAATCGGGAGGGAAACGTGAGCGATCCGTGTCAAATTGGGTAACAGTTTGACAACCGGGTTTTCCACGCCATTGTATGCCCCCGCCGACTGCGGTAGCATGACGGAAGATCCATACCCCCCGATCCTCGAATACCCATACCCCAAACCCCGTTTCGCGCCTGACCATGTTGAGCCAACGACTCGGATTGATCGGCGCCGGACGGATGGCAACAGCCTTGATCCAGGGTTTCCTTCGGGCGGGCTTGGTTCGGGCTGAGAACGTCGCGGCCGCCGATCCATCGGCCGACGCCCGAACTGCGTTGACCAGCGCGACCGGCATCCGCGTGGTGGACGACAATCTTGCCGTCGCCCAGTCGGCCGACGTGCTGATCCTGGCGATCAAGCCCCGGGACCTTCCGACGGTTATGGCCCAAATTCGCGGAAAGATCGGCGATAACGTCCTCGTGGTTTCGATCGTGGCGGGCGCGCGGCTGGCAACGCTCGCCGAGGGACTGGGATCGCACGTCCACCTGGCCCGAGTCATGCCCAACACGCCCTGCTTGGTCGGCCAAGGAGCAAGCGGCTTTTGCCTTGGGCCCGGCGCGACCGGCGCCGACCGGGAACTGGTCGAACGCATTTTCGGCGCGGTTGGGCTGGCTGTCGAGGTCGACGAGCGGCTCCTGGACGCGGTGACTGGACTCTCTGGTTCGGGGCCCGCGTTTGCCTACCTTGTGATCGAGGCGCTCGCCGAGGGAGGCGTTCGGGTGGGTCTTTCGCGCGACGCGGCAACCCGGCTGGCCGCCCAGACGCTGCGCGGCGCGGCCGAAATGGTCCTTTCCACGGGCGAGGCTCCCGAGACGCTGAAAAATCGGGTTACCAGCCCCGGGGGTACCACGCTGGCCGGGCTGCAGGCGCTCGAATCGGCCGGCGTGCCCGCTTCACTCGCGGCGGCCGTCGAGGCGGCCACGCGGCGTTCGATCGAACTGGGGACCCAATCCAGTCCTGGCAACGAAACCCGCTCCTAACGCGATAACCTCCATCGTTTTTGCATTATTTTCGAGGAAAACGTCACCCATGGCCACTTTTTGCATCATCGACGACAAGTACATTCCCATGTATCGCATCATGTGGATATCGGCCGTTCCGCATTTTTGCGGTTCGCCCGACTGCCAGCACGAAGGCGACTATGAAATTCGGCTCGAGCACGGCGAATCGGTTTGGGCCAGTCAAACCGAACGCGATCAGACGCTCACGGCGCTCGAGGCTTGGGAAAACGAGCCCGGCCTGGAGGATGAGGAACTGGAATAAACCGCGCCGGGCGCCAACCGCCGGCTTGTCCAGCGGCGCCGGAACACGAACGATCAAGCCTACCGTGGCGGACAACCACTCGCGGTCCCACAATACCATGCCACCGATTCGACGGAGTTGCCATGTCGCTGTTTGAAGACGACCGATATCGTTGGCGCGAGACGTATTTCGTGCAATTCCCGGCCAAAAATCGGCCCGCCCTTGCCAAAGTGCGCCAGGCCCTTTCCACCTTGGGCGAGGGGCTCGAACTGACCAACCCCGTCGCCGACCGCTCGGGACGATTCGAGTCGATCACCATTCTCGCTCCCGACGATTTCGCCGCCATCGACATTTCGTTTCTCGCCGGGGCCGAAGTCCTCGAACAGGCCCGGGAACTCGCCGACCAGATCACCGACGCCGGCTGCGACGCCAACGTCGCCGGCCACGTCGAAAAACTTCGACGGTACGACGGGCGGTTCGACGTCCTCCATTTTGAACAGGTCGCCGACGTCGACGACCAGGATGAACCCGACGGAATGCTCAACCCAAGCACGCTCCTGCTGGTGCTCGGGTGCCTGGCCCAATTGACCGAAGGCCTGGCGATCGACCCTCAGGCGGGAACGGTGATTTCGTAGTTCGTTTCTTCGTAGTCCGTAGTCCGTAGTTCGTGGGAAGCAGAATCGTCGCTGAATAGAACATAAACCAATTTCTTGCGGCCGTGTGCCGCCACCCCTGGAGCAATTTATGCTGGCCAAAGACATTAAGCGTGGAAGCGTCGTCGTTTATGAAGGTTCGCCGTGCATCATCGAATCGATCAGCGTGCAATCCCCCTCGGCGCGCGGCGCGAGCACGTTCTACAAATATCGGGCCCGCAACGTCGTCACCAAGCAAAAGGTCGACATCACCCTGCGCGGCGGTGAGTCGTTGGACGAAGCCGATTTCCGGCGGCGCGAGGTCAAGTTCATGTACAGCGACGCCGACGCCTATCATTTTCTCGATCAGACCGACTACAACCAGTATTCGCTCTCGCGCGAGGATCTGGCCGAGGAAAGCCAGTATTTCACCGAGGAACTCGAGGGGATGCAGGCGCTCATCTACAACGACGAATGCGTCGGTCTACAGATCCCCTTGACCGTCGCCTTGAAAATCGTCGAATGCGACCCGGCCATCAAAGGCGCCTCGGCCACGTCGCGCACCAAGCCGGCCAAACTCGAAACCGGCCTGCTTGTCCAAGTGCCCGAATACCTCAAGCCGGGCGAAGTGATCAAGATCGACACGCGAACGGGCGTGTACTTATCGCGGGCATAAGTGCAAAATTTTCGCCGGCATGCGGAACCTAACACGGAAAAACCTCAACCATCGCACAAAACAAAACCGGCGGGTACGTGGTTTAACACAATCAGGACGCGACATCAACGCAATCACAAAGGTGACCACATGAAAACGGCTATTTGCACGTTCCTAACACTTGGCTTGGCTTTCCTCGTCTTCCTCGTCGGAAGCTCCTCGTTCGCGGGAGTTCTTGTTGCGTGGGGTGCTTCAAAAGGGGATCCCGTTCTGAATGTGCCAACCGGCAATGACTTTGTTGCCGTCACTGGCGGTGTTACGGGCGCTGGTTGCTATGGCATGGCACTGCGATCCAACGGGTCCCTCGCTGTTTGGGGTGATATTGGAACGGTCCTCAATACCCCAACAGGCTCAAACTTCGTTGGAATCTCAACACACGGAATGGAATGGTGGCCGGTGGCCTTAACCGACGAGGGAGAGGTCCTAGCTTGGTGTACCGATTTCGGACCTGAAACTTGGGGCTGTGGACCATACTCCACTATTGCAGGAAGTGTCAGCTTTGTTTTCGCCCTTACAAACGATGGTGCAATCGACGCGATTCCTGCGTTTGGGATTCCGACTCCAGCGCCCGAAGGCATGCCGGTAGGTGGTGGTTTCACGGCAATCGCCGCGGGCGATGATTTTGGCCTTGCTCTCGCCGCCGATGGATCAATAAGTGCCTGGGCATACGATATCAGTTTGGGCTATGACCCCTTTGGACTGGTTAGAGATGCTCCGACGGGAACTGGTTTTACAAAGATTTCCGCCAACGGAGAGAACGCCCTTGCTCTAAGAAGTGATGGTTCGATTGTTGCTTGGGGTGATAACTCGTTCGGTCAAGTCAGCAACATTCCCACGGGAACGGGCTTTACCGCCATTGCGGCAGGTTCGTATACTGTTGCATTGAGCTCTGATGGAACCATGGTCTCCTCCAGAAACCTTCCTGCAGGAAGCGGTTATACTGATATTAAAACGGTACCGTATTTCAGCCTTGGTTTTGCCATTCGTTCCACCACTCCTCTCGTCGACGCCGGGGAAGACGATCTGGCTTACGTCGACGGCCCGGCCACCGGCCCGGCCGGCGAGCAGACAGTCGCGTCCACGATCATCGGTGCCGGCGGCGTGCTTTCGATGCCCGCGTCGGGCACGCTCAATGCCATCGACGGGATCACGATCGACAATGGCGGCACGCTCGACGGCGGCGGAACCCTCAATGGCAACGTCACCAATAACGGAACCATCGATTCCACCGACGCCGTCTTCAACGGCGACATGGTCAACAACGGCGTCGTCTACTCCAGCGGCGGCGTTATGTCGGGCAACATCGTCAATTACGGCACCATCTACTGCTCGGGTGGCGTCTTCCTCTCGGGAACCTTCATTAACTACGGAAGCATCTTCTCGATCGGACCCGGCAACGGCGGTGGAAACGGTACTTTTCTCAACTACGGCACACTCTCTTGTTTTGGCGACGAAGTGTTGCCGACCATGGACAATCAGGGCATCTTGGACCCCGGCGATGGTCCCTCGGCGATCGAGTTCGACGGCGATTTCTCGCAGACCGACGGCACGTTGATGGCCGAGATCGGCGGTTATGTTCAAGGCGAGCAGTACGACTTCATCCACGTCACCGGCAGCGCCTCGCTCGAAGGGTGCATCGACGTGTCGTTCGTCAACGGCTTCTCGCCGAATCCCGGCGACTCCTTCACGATCCTAACGGCCGATGAAGGAATCGAGGTAGGCGACGCGGGCCTTTCAATCATCGGCGACGGTAACTTCTCCTGGCAAATCGTCGACGGCACGTCCCTGCAAGTGGTCTCCGTCCCCGAGCCTGGATTTTTGGGATGGTTGACCATCGCGTCCGTGTTTTTCGCGTGCCTTCGGCTAGCGCGAAAAAAGGGATGTTCGTGACAATTCCGCCGAATGGCGGAAATAGTGCGATTGTGGAATGTGCCCAGGGGCGACTCTGTGGCGGCCGGTCGGGTGAAGCCGAACCGCGAAACGAGTTTCCGCACCTCAACATCAATCTTACGCCGCTGGCCCGAACGCGAAGCCAAGTGGCAACGGGCCATGGAACTTTGGGAACAGACGCCCGACCCGAGAGCCAGCCAAGAGCGGTGACCACAGGAGAAACCGGCGATGTTGATATTTCTGGATGAAAGCTTCCGAAGGAATGTGAACTCAAGCACGGAGTATGGAGTCCTTGCCGGCGTCGCGATACCAGAAGATATTTACCATGAGTTCCAATTGGATTTCTATGGTGTCAGGAAGCCATACCATGGTCTTGTCCTGAAGGAAGACGATGAGGTTCACGGAAAGGAACTGTTAAACAAGGCCACACTGAAACGGATGCGCATAAGAGGATCGTCAAGTCACTGGAGTCTGGCCGAGGATTTGCTCAATTTCTCGCGTAGTCGGAAGATCAAGGTCTTTGGCGTGGTGTGCTTCCGACCATGCATCAAGTCGTTTGTCTGCGCCGACGAGACGCAACTCGACTTGACGTTTCGCTACTTATTTGAGCGAATCGACACTTACATGAAGCGGGAATTCCCCGAGCGGATTGCCAAGCTGGTCTTCGACAATCGAGAGCATACAACACACGAAGCAAATGCCAGGGCGATCACGAACTTCTTTGTGAAAAGTGCCATCGGCAAGGGGTATGACAGCATCTTGCGGATTCCCCTGTTTGCCGTCTCGCAGGGCCACAATTACGGCTTGCAGTTGGCCGACCTGGTAACGACCGTGATCGCTCTGAACTTCCAGGGGCGAAGGGAATTTCGGCCTCTGTGGAACACCGTGAAGAGGATGTTTTATGTTTCCGACGTTGGCGGAAACCAGCAAACCAGTTTGAAGGTGATGCGAAATACGCCCGGCATTCCTTGGAGCGCATGAAAAAAGGACCCGGCGGCTTATGGGCCTATGGCTGAGTGAAGCCACCCAGTACCGGGTCCTGAACAACTGAATTATCGGCCGAATTACCCCCAAAATCAAGGCTTGTTACAGGGCTTTTCGCTCATTTTGGCGGCAACCGTGGCCAAATTGGCGGGAAAAACCGCCTGATTATCCCCACACGAGCGGGGTGGATTGGAGACCAACCTGCGAATCCTTTGCTGATCGCCCGCAATCTTCGCGACGAATAGCCGAAATTCTTAGCAACACCGGCATGGCAACGTTCCAAGGGCACGGTTTATTGTTGCGCCCGCCACCAGGCCAGCGTGTCGGCGATGGTTTGCTCGATGGGGATTTCCGGCCGCCAGCCGGTCGCCGCGGCCAGACGCGAAATGTCGGCGATATGTTCTTGTTTGCGGCCCGGGCGAAGCTCGACCACCGGCCGGTCGGACCGGGCCGCCTTGCGGAGCAACTCGAACAAGTCGCCCGAGCGGCGGTTGACGCCCGAGCCGACATTGTATACTTCATTCGCCGCGCCTCGCTCGGCCAGTAGCCGATAGGCCCGCACCACATCGTGCACGTCCGACAAGTCGAGATGCGCGTCGAGCGTGTGAACCTTGACCGGCTCGTCCGACGCCGCGGCGAATTGGCTGGCCCATTCGGGCAGCATCATGCGGGGAACCTGGCCGGGGCCCGTGTGGTGAAACGCCCGGACGACGACCACGTCGAGCCCCTCGCGCCGGCCCAACTCCAGGGCAAGCCGCTCGGCGGCCAGTTTTGTCTTGCCGTAAGTGTCGGCCGGGTCCAGGGGTGATTGCTCGGTGACGACCGGCGACGCGGACGTCACCGGCGCGTAAACGTGGCTGGTGCTGATCATCACCACGCGCGGCCGCGAGGCAAGCGACGCGGCCAGTTCCACGACGCGCCGCGTCCCCTCGACGTTGACCGCCCAAGCCTCGGGCGTCGGCTCCCCGCGGCCGCAATCGGCCGGAATGCTGATGGCGGCCAGATGATAAATCGCGTCGGGCCCGAATTGCTCGACGCGGCGACGCGCGTCGGGTTTCAGGCCTTCGGGATCAGCCAGGTCCCAGGGGATCCAATCCACTCGGCTGGACGAGCCGGCCGCAATGCCCGGCAACGGTTTTGGCGCGACGCGATCGCACGCGAGCACGGCGTCGCCCTCGGTCGCAAGATATTCGGCGAGATGCGTTCCGACAAAGCCCGATACTCCGGTGATGAAACCATTTTGCACCATGGGAGTCTTTCAACAATGGAATTGGTCGCCGCCGAAAAAACCGAACCGCGACCGTGAGGGAGCGGAAATCCGAACCGCGGGTCGCTCCCTCACGGTCGCGGTTCGGATGGGGATAGTCGATCAATCGTCTTTATCGTCCTGGCCGTTGGTGTGGGCGGCCGGCGCGTCTTCGTCGACCGGCTCTGCGTCGGCTTCGCGTTCCTCGTGAGGCACGCGTTTGACGGCCACGAGCATGTCGTCCTCGTCGAGGCTCATAATCCGCACGCCCTGCGTGTTGCGGCCGACGATGCTCACCTCGCGGACCTCGATTCGCTGAAGTTTGCCATGGGCGGTAATCATCAACAGCTCGTCGTCTTCGCACACCCGAACGATGCCGATGACCGGCCCGTTGCGATCGGTTGTTTTGATGTCGCGGAGGCCCTTTCCGCCTCGGCGTTGGGCTCGATAGCAGCGCTGCGACGAGAGTTCCTCGTCCGCGCTTTCGTCGGCGTCACCCTCCTCGATGTCGACGTCCTCGACGTCGTCGGCCGGTTCGCCCGACTCCGGCGATTCCTCGGTCGCCATGTTTGGACCAAACGGCGTTCGTTTGCCGTAGCCGTGGGCGCAGACGGTCAAGAGTTCGGCCTCCGGATCGGCCACGACCATGCCGACCACTTCGTCGTCGCGCAAGAGCTTGATGCCTTTCACGCCGCTCGAATTCCGGCCCATGGGCCGGGCGTCCGATTCCTTGAACCGGATGGCCATGCCATGGCGCGTAGCCAGGACGATTTCGTCGCCCGGCTTGGTCACGACCACGTCGACCAGTTCGTCGCCCTCGCGGAGTTTGATGGCGATGATGCCCTTGCTCATCGGGCGGCGATAGGCCCGAAGCTCGGTCTTTTTGACCAGGCCCTTGCGCGTGGCCATGACGAGGTAATGATCGGGCCGATCGAAATCCTTCACGGCGCGGCAATCCGTGATCTGCTCACCTTCCTCGAGTTTGAGCAAGTTGACGATCGCCCGGCCGCGGCTGTCCCGGGCCAACTGGGGCAGGCTGTAGACCTTGTGCCAGTAGACCTTGCCGAAGTTGGTGAAGAACATCAGATAGGCGTGGGTGCTGGCGACGAAGAGGTGCTGGATCGGGTCCTCTTCCTCGGCCTTGGCCCCCTTGAGCCCCTTGCCGCCGCGGCGCTGGGCGCGATAGGCGCTGGCCGGGGTGCGTTTGATATAGCCGCTGCTGCTGATCGAGACGACCATCGTCTCCTCGGTGATCAAGTCCTCCAGATCGATGTCGCCGATCTCCTCGCCGCTGATCTCGGTTCGTCGTGGGTCGCCGTGCTTGCGTTTCAACTCGCGGAGATCCTCGCGGATGATGTCGAGGATGTTTTGCCGGTCGGACAGGATGCGGGAATATTCCTTGATCTTTTCCAGCAGATCGCGGTACTCCTCGGCCAGCTTTTCCTGCTCGAGATTGACCAACTGGCCCAGCGTCATCCGCAAAATGGCGTCGGCCTGGACCGGCGTGAGCGTGTAGTGTTCCCGCGCGCCGCGCTCCTGCTGAAAAATGGCGAATCCCTCGTCGCCCAACGCCCGATGGAGCATGGCCCCGGGACACTGGATTTGCATGAGCCGGTCTTTCGCCTCGATTTGCGTCTTTGACGAGCGAATCACTCGGATCACTTCGTCGATATTGGCGTGAGCCAGCAGCAACCCTTCGACCGTGTGCTTTCGCTGGCGTGTCCGGGCCAACAAATGCTGCGTTCGGCGGCGAATCACCGTCACCCGATGGCGCACGAACTCCTCGAGCAACTCCTTGAACGAAAGCACTCGCGGCTTGCCGTCGACCAGCGCCAGGAGAATGATCGAGAAGGTGTCCTGCAGGGGAGTGAACTGGTAGAGTTGGTTGAGGACGACCTCCGGATCGGCGTCGCGTTTCAGGTCGAGAATCAAGCGGACCGGCTCCTTCAGGTCGCTCTCGTTGCGGATTCCGGCGATGCCGGCGATCTTGCCGTCATGGACCACGGCCGCGATTCGTTCTTCGACCCGATCCCGGGCCTGCTGGTAGGGAATCTCGGTTACGACGATCCGGTTGCGCCGCTCGCCCGTCTCGATTTCGGCCCGGGCGCGCACGACGATGGTGCTGCGTCCCGTGTGATAGCCCTGGCGAATTCCGTTGCGACCGCAAACGACGCCGCCGGTCGGAAAATCGGGGCCGGGACAGATTTCCATGAGTTCGTCGATCGACACGTCGGGATCGTCGATCACCCGCATGAGCGCGTCGCAAATCTCGCCCAGATTGTGGGGCGGAATCGACGTGGCCATGCCCACGGCAATGCCATTGGCGCCGTTGACCAGCAGGTTGGGAAATTTCGACGGCAGCACGCTCGGCTCGGTCCGCCGCTCGTCGTAAGTCGGAATGAAATCGACCGTGTCCAGCTTCAGGTCTTCCAACATCAGCGCGGCGGTCGGCGACATGCGCGCCTCGGTGTATCGCATGGCCGCCGGCGGCAGGCCCGCGATCGAGCCGAAGTTTCCCTGTTTGTCGACCAACACGCTTCGCATGTTCCATTCTTGGGCCATGCGGACCAGGGTGGGATAGATGACGCTTTCGCCGTGGGGATGGTAATTACCGCTCGTATCGCCCGAGATCTTCGCGCACTTGATCCGTCCGGCGCCCGGCGTCAGGTTCAAGTCGTTCATCGCCACGAGAATTCGCCGCTGCGATGGCTTCAATCCGTCGCGCACGTCGGGCAGGGCCCGACTGACAATCACGCTCATCGCGTAGGTCAGATAGCTGTCTTTCAGCTCCGACTCGATCGACAATTCCAGCAGCCGCCCGCCGTTCATGTCGAGGGCCGGTGCAGGGCCTTCCTTAGGGCCTTCGGGGGGTAAATTCGCATCGCTGGACAAGGCTCGGAATCCTTTCAAAAATCGGTCCGGGTCCGCCGGTCGCTAAGTCGTTTTGATAAAACGACTTAGCGACCGTTCTATTTTCACAAATTTCAAGCCTCCAATATACCACTTTCGCCTCGCGGCGACAACGGCACGAAAAGAAAAACACGATTCGCAAGTCGTTTTTGGCAAACTACTTAGGAAGACGGCCCGTCCGAGGCACGATCAACCATTTTTAGCATCCTCAAGGTGGTGGCATCCGGTTCCATCGACTGGTACCATGGGTACGCGATCAGCATCCGGGCGAGTTCGGCTCGTCAGCCATCCCAGTCCCAGGGAAAATCATGGTGCCTCACAAAAAATGTTTATTGTGCCTGATCCTCGGCGCGTTGTTGGTTTCACCGTTCGCCCAGCCCCTCTTGGCGGCGGAATCCCAGCCGAACTTCGTCATCATTTTCACCGACGACCAGGGTTATGCCGACGTTGGTTGTTTCGGGGCAACCCAATTCGCCACGCCGCGGATGGACCGAATGGCCAAAGAAGGAATGCGGCTGACGAGCTTCTACGCCCAGCCGGTCTGTGGACCGTCGCGCAGCGCCCTGTTGACCGCGCGCTATCCCACGCGAATTGGCCAAGGCGGGTGGCAGGTGCCGTCCGACGAAATCACCGTCGCCGAAGTTCTCAAATCGGCCGGATACGCTACCGGCTGCATCGGCAAGTGGGACGTTTCCGGCCGCCGTTTCGTCAAGGGAATGATCCCCAACGACCAGGGCTTCGACTATTACTTCGGCACGCTCGGGGCCAACGACATCGGCCGCGTGCAACTTTGGCGCAACCGCGAGAAACTCAACGAAACCGACGACATGGGCTCGCTGACCGGCCTCTACACCGACGAGGCCGTCCGTTTCATCGAGCAACATAAGGACGAGCCGTTCTTCCTCTACCTGGCCCACACAATGGCCCACGTCAAACTCGGCGCCTCGAAGCGATTCCTCGGCAAGACCGAGCGCGGCCTTTACGGCGACGTGATCGAGGAGCTCGATTGGAGCGTGGGCCAGGTGCTCGACACGCTCAAACGCCTGGAACTCGACAAAAACACCATCGTCTGGTATTCCAGCGACAACGGCCCCTGGCTCTGCATGGGCGAAACCGGCGGAAGCGCGCTGCCGCTTCGCTCCGGAAAAGGCTCCTCCTGGGAAGGCGGCAATCGCGTCCCCTGCATCGTCTGGGGGCCAAGCCGGGTTCCCGAGGGTAAGACAAGCAACGAACTAACGTCTACCCTGGACATTCTTCCCACGCTGGCCTCGCTGGCCGGCGCGAAGGCACCCGCCGACCGCATGCTCGACGGCCGCGACCAGAGCGGGTTGTTGACGGGCCAAACCGACAAAAGCGCGCGCGACACGTTCTACTACTTCGTGCAGGAAAATCTTCATGCCGTTCGCCGCGGCAAATGGAAGCTGGCCCTGCCCAATCGCAAACAGTTTTTCGGATACGCGAAGGACGAGGTTCCCGTCACGACGCCCGAGCTTTACAACCTCGAAAACGACGTCTCGGAAAAACACAACGTGGCCGCCGACCATCCCGACGTGGTCCGGGATTTGCTCAAACTGGCCGACGAGGTTCGGGCGGAATTGGGCGACGTCGAACCGCCGTCCAAAAACGATTCAAAATAGCGTTACCGAAGCCACCATGGCTTCCGGCGCGGGGCCCGGGGCGCCCATTGCCGGGCCGACGGGTCTTCCTCGCGGTCCACGTCGTCGATCCAAATCGCGTCGTTCATGTAGGCTTTAACGTACTCGTAGCTCATCGCTCCGTCGCGAAACTGGCCGTCCGAGTTGCGAATCAGAAACACGCCCCCGCCTGGCTTGTTCGGATCGTCGCGATAGCCGACCAGCAGCACGCTGTGACCGTCGCGAACCTGGTCGCGCGGTCGCATCTCCAATACGCCGTCGTTCCACTGCTGCTGGCCATTCTTGGGCCAAAGAAAACCGCCGCAGACGGGCCAACCCAGCTCCAACGCCCGCTTGACGTTTTCAAACTGCCGGTCGGTAAGACCCACGTTCGGATTCCAATATTTGATCCAATGGATCCGAAAACCGGCGCCGCGCAGCGGTTTCGCTCGGGCACGCGCTTCGTCCGAGGGCCGCGTCTCGGGATCGAATTCGTCGCGATAGGGCATGTCCGCCTCGGGACAAGCTCCGTGGTTCTCAAATCCCTTCCAAAGATCGGAAAAATAGCTGCCGTCTTCCAGCACGCCGTTGGCCTGATTCGATGCCCAGTTGAGAAACTCGACGCTCAGCGGCGCGTCGCATTTGCCGTTCTTCTTGGCCAAGGCATACTCCAACGCGCCGGCCAACGTAAACACCGAACACGTGTTCCGACTGCCTTGTACCCGGGTCTTCAGTCCCTTGCCCTCGAGAAAGGGACGCAGATCGACCGAACCGATCTTGGCGGATTTTTCTTGTTTTTCGCGTGCCGCCGGTCCATCGTCGGCGGCCGCGCGGCACCGCGCGGCCCACATACCCATAATCGCCAGCAGCACAACCAGGCAGAAACCAACAAAAGATCGACGCAACGGAATCATTTTGAAAACCTCGGCGTATGCAGGAAAACAGGGACGCTCGCGTGATACATCTGCTCCATCGCGGGCAATACGGCCGACGGTCGAATCAGGCGAGACGTTCGGGGGTGGGTCGCTTGGCCGGCGTCCAACAATCCGCGTCGGGAACCAACGTTGATTCGCGATCGCCGCGACTGGATGCGGCCGGAGGGTTACTCCCGTCTATTATACCTAAATCCAGCACGGTAGCCAGATGCCAAACCACAAAACCCCACCACGTGGTGGACGCTTACCAGCCCGCTACCAGAGCGTGTTCAACACCACTTCCATGAGCACGCTCTGGCCGGCCAGCAGCACAAATGCCATCCGAATCGCGGGGCCCGGCCGGGCTTCGTCGGACGCCACGGGAGTTTCGCCCATGTTCTGAGAATTTCCTAGGTCAGACGAACGCGAAGCTCTCCCTTCGCACTCTTGCAGTTCACGCGCCGCCGCGATTGCCACCAGGGGAACCAGGAAAATCCAAATACGCTCGACTTCGAGCGTGTAGAGCGGCGCGACAACGACAATCGCCAGCGCCCCCAGGAAGCTGAGATTCAATAAGCCGCCGCGCGTCGCAAGAAAAAATAATCCGCTTCTCGCGTCCTTCCACGTCCGCGCAGCCCAAAGCACGGCCAGCACCAGGCCCGTACCGGTGAAGAAGGCAACCGGATTGGCCACGGTCAAGTGCACATACTGGCCAAACGTGGCCTGATTGCCCCCTTCCATGATTCGTGCATGTTGACCCACGGCCGTTGTGAGCACGCTCACCAGATTATAACCCGACCATCCCCAAAGCAGTCCATAAAAAACCAAGCTGGCCGCCGCGGCGCTGGCAAGGGCAACCAGGGTTGCGCGCAACCGGCGCCGATCGAACACCGCGGTGATCACGGCCAGCACGACCGCCCAAATGGCCAACCAAGCCGCCGAGAACGTCATTAGCGCGGCCACGCTCGCCGCGATCCCGCCGGCCACCCCCAACACAACCGGCCGGCGCCGTCGAGCACGAAAGAGCAGATAGAACGTCCAGACCATGGGCACCATAAACACGGCCTCCATGCTCGTGGCCGTGAACAGCAGTACGTTGGGCGCGAGAATGAAGAGCACGGTGGCCAGCCGCGCCGTCCGACGCGAGCAGACCTCGCGCGCCAAGCCATGCACCGCCGGCACGGCCAGCGCCGCAACGAGAATCGTCGCCAGCGCTGCCGCGCGATCGCCCGGCCAAACATGACGGTCGATCGCCCAGAGAAAGAGTGTTCCACCCGGCGGGTGCGTGCGGCAATGCAACGGCAGCGTCGGCTGCAGCGCGGTGAAGTCGCGCAGGTAGCCGCGAACCGATTCGACCCGATCGACCGCGCCGATGTAGTCGGTGTTGTGCAGGTTCTTATAAGGCCGCCACAGCCGGCTCGGCCCCCCGTCGATCATCGCCACCAGACAGGCGAGACCGACGTACCAGGCCATCGCCGCGGGAACAAATCCTCGCCTCAGCCGCCGAGGGTTCCACGCCGCCGAGGCGAACCATCGCCAGAAGCCCGCAAGCACGACGACCACTGCCGGCAATCCGAAATTAAGCCGGCCGGGCAGATCGATTTCGCAATAGAGCGGCACCAGCCGATAAACCTTTGTGCCCGGCCGCACCACGCCGAGCACGAGCCCCGCGTGGCGCATGAGCCATGCCAGCAAAAAATGATACCCAACCAACGCGCCGGCCAACGCCAGGGTGCGGCGCAGGAGCCTTTGGGCGAACCAGCGGGAAGCGGAATCCGTCAACGACCGGTTCCTTATGCGTTAGGACATGAATGGAAAAACATGAGTTCTCTTGGCACAATGGTAGTAGGAGGATTTTTCTATTCGGCCAAGTAGTTTCCAAACCCTGCTCCACCGGGCAAGCGGCCCGTCGATTTAACCACCGGGTGGGGTGAGACGCTTGATGATGGGGTTTTCGATTCAATAGGTCAAGGTATACTGCCGTCAAGTCGTTGGATGTTTCACGCTTTATTGACTTTTGCACAGCGAATGAACCGAGGCCGATCAACGGGAGACCGGTAAATGGGCCAGATACGTTGGCAGAACGGGCCATTATCCAAGCAAACATCAAAAAGAAAGCGGCCACCAAAAAAACCAAACCGCGACCCTCAGGGAGCGGCCACCCCCAGGAGCAATCCCATGAACCATCCCCAACCAACGTCGTCGCCCGCCAAATCCCCGCCGTCGGCCGGGTGGTTTGTCGTAGTGCTGATCGTCGCCGTGTTTGGCATGATCCTATACGCCCGGCACGTCG
>JAFGAY010000081.1 GCA_016933425.1 Pirellulales bacterium | reverse complement strand
TGCGGAAAACCTTCTGTCGCCTTTCGCTCCGCGAAAGCAGCGACTATTCCACGCTACTTTCGCGGAGCGAAAGGCGACAATCCCGCCAACCGGCCCTTTCCGCAACAGAAACTAAGTATCGCCGGTCTACCGCTTGATCAACGGGACGAACTCTCGCTCGCTGTGGCCCGTGTAGAGCTGTCGCGGACGATGGATTCGTTTGCCGGGGGCCAGATGCATCTCGCGCCAATGGGCCACCCAGCCGGGCAAGCGGCCCAATGCAAACAGCACCGTGAACATGTTTTTCGGAATGCCCATGATGCGGTAGATAATGCCCGAGTAGAAATCGACGTTCGGATAGAGCTTGCGCTCGATGAAATAAGGATCCGATAAAGCGACTTCCTCAAGCTCCTGGGCCATCTCGAACAGCGGATCGTCGGCCGCGTATTTGTTGACCAGTCGATGGGCAATTTCCTTGATCACCGTGGCTCGCGGATCGTAATTCTTGTAGATGCGGTGTCCGAAGCCCATCAGGCGGAAGGGATTGTCCTTGTCCTTGGCCAGGTCGATGTATTTACCCAACTGGCGGCCGTCGGCCATGATCATTTCGAGCATGTCGATGCAAGCCTCGTTGGCCCCGCCGTGCAGCGCGCCCCACAAGGCGCAAATGCCGGCCGAAATGCTCGAAAACAAATTGACGTTGCTCGACCCAACCATCTGAACGGCCGACGTGCTGCAGTTCTGGCCGTGCTCGGCGTGAAGGATCAGAAGCACGTTGAGCGCGTTGACGAAGTCGACCGGCATATTGTACTGTTCGCTCGGCACGGCAAACATCATGTGCAAGAAGTTCTGGCAATAGGTCAGATGGTTTTGCGGATAGATGAACGGCTGGCCGATCGATTGCTTGTAGCTGAATGCCGCGATCGTGGGCATCTTGGCCAGAATGCGGTAGATGGCCAACTCGCTCTGCGCCAGGTCGACCGTGTCGGCCGAGTCCTTGTCGTAAACGGCCAACGCCCCGACCACGGCGCTGAGAATGGCCATCGGATGAGCGTGGGGGGGAAACCCCGAAAAAACCCGCCTCATCCCCTCGTGCAGCAGCGTGTGGTTGCGCACATTGGCCCGAAAATCCTCGAGCTGCTCGGCGTTGGGCAGTTCGCCGTAGATGAGCAGATAGGCCGTCTCGGTAAAATCGCACTGTTCGGCCAAATCCTGGATGCGATAGCCGCGATAGCGCAGCGCCCCGTTCTCCCCATCGACGTAGCAGATGGTGCTCATCGTGGGGCCCGTGTTGGCGAACCCGTCGTCGAGCGTGATGTGGCCGGTTTGGGCGTAAAGCTGGCCAATGTCGATCGCGCGGTTGCCTTCGGTGCCGACGCGAATCGGCAGCTCGTACTCGTTGTCGCCGATCGTTAGTTTTGCCGTTTCTTCGTTCGCGGAACTCACGGGACTTCTCCGTCAAAGTGAGTGAATGGGGCCGATGTGTTTTCATGGCCTCGGCGCCCGGCGCAGTGATCCAGCGCCCGGGCCAAGGGGTAATGCGCATCGTGCCGAAGATTCCGGCCGGCGCGGCGCTAAACACAAGATGAGCCTTCTTTCTCGCGGCACAACGTCGGCAGAATACTCTACCACCATCAACGCCTCACGGCAATCGACCACTGGGGGCAACAACCGAAGCCTTTGCGGACAAGCGGGTTACGGGCAGGCTCCATAAGCCGGACAAACCCGGCAGGCCGGAGAACACGCCGCAGACGAACAACCGTGCAATAGCACCACGGCGTGGGCGATCACCCCAACAGGTCGCTGTAGGAGGCGGGCACCAGATGTTCTTTGTCGATGCGGAACTGCTCGGTCAATTCGGCAAGTCGCTGACGACCGACCGCGTCATCATCCGTCGGGCCAAGAACGGCCTCGAACTCCAAGAAATCTCCCAGCCCCTCGACCCGGTCCAGGTGAATCCGAACGTTCTTCCAAAGAAACGCCTCGCGGTGTTTTTCCACAATGACCAAAACGCCCAGAGCCGCCGCCAGGGCCGTTTTGAGCGTCTCGGGATTGGCCACGGGCACCACCAGGTAGTCGCTCGCCTTGGCGTCCGGCTGGTCCGGCCGGGCATACCAGATCAACTGCGCCGCCGAGCGATCCATTTGGCGAAGTTTCAGCCGGCCCTGGTGACAGCGGAAATAAGTGTCGACCTGGCGCCGCGCGCCGAGCCGCTTGTCGGCGATCGCCTCGGCCGTTTGCCGCGCGAGATCAAGATCGTCGACGCGGGCCTTGAGTTCGATGTTGCGCATGGATGTCGGACCGTCGGATCAGCGCAGCCGCCCCTCCCCCAACAGGTCGATATGTTCGGCCAGGACGTGGTAGGCCTTTTGCTCGGGCATGTAGCCGCGCGTGCCGCTGACGCCAATGACGCGCTGTTCGTAGTGGCGAAGGCTCATGCCCGGCGAGGGAGTGACGTAGCACGTGACGCGGCCCGACGCATCGACCAGGGCATAACGGGGCGAGCCCGGCTTGGGCGAAACGACCCGCGTGAGGCGGCCCCGGCCGTCGAATCGGTCGAGACTTGCCGGATCGCCGGTCGAGTCGCGACGGTCGGCCAGCGCCGTAAGCCGCCGGTCGCGGCGCTGGACGTCGGCGATAACCCCTTCGACGGTGTCGTAGCGCTGCTTGATGTTTTCAAACCGCTCGATCTTGCTCAAAAGCATCCGGGCACGGCCGCGTTCCAACGCGGTCTCGGCCTGAGCAATGAGATGCTCGGCATCGAGGGCCAGCTCGTCGAAATGCCAAACGGTGGGCTCTTCGGCCACCATCACCGACAGTTCAAGGTCCAGCCCGTCCAGCCGCTTCTGATATTCCTCGGGCGACAACCGATGCGGTTCGGTCGAACGATGACGTTCCGGCGGCGTTTGTTTTTCCGCGTTCCAGGCCGTTGTGGGAACCGGCTCGGGCGGCTGGCCGTCGGCGGCGTCTTCCGTGTTCTTGCGGATTCCATCGACCGGATATTCGGGATCGAGGTATTTACTGTGAATCCAGCGGAATTCGCCCGAGGGAGGCGCAATCCGAGCCCAGGCATTTTCGCTTCGCTGACGGCCGTCGAGCAACTCGACCATTTCGTCCTGGTGGAGCCGGACCTGGACAACGTCACGGATCTCGCTGAAGCGGCTTCCGACCCGGGCGGCAACGCTGGTCGAGGTGACTCGGGCCAGCCCGTCGCCGGTCGGCTCGAGGAATCGGGTTGAAACCCAGGTGAAGCTCCCCTCGGGGGGACGAATGGCGCACCATCCGCCCGGATCATGCCGATAAACCTCGACGAGCTGGCCCGATTTAGTCTTGTCGGTTGGGTAATACGACTTGCCGGGTCCGCTGCGAATATATACGTCGTCGGCCGTGACATAGGCCCGATAAGGGAATGTCGGCTCCCCTCGTGCTGGGGATGGCTGGAGTGCCAACATCGTCGCAAAGCCACATAATGCCAATGGGAGAAGGAACGTTCGGCGCATGGCGCGGTTGCCTCCTTGGCCCGAGCGGGCTCACGGAAAAGGCGGATTGAACCAGGTTTTGAGAAAGGTAGGCCGAATCTTTTAGCGAAATAGGATAGGCGGTTCAAGCCCAATTCGGCGTTTGCCGAGCCGCCCCCCACGCGGTAGAATCGACCGTTTATCGTTGTGACAGTCCTTCTTTGGAACCACAGATGCACACGGATGAACACAAATCGAAGGGAGAACGACTGTCGTACGCCCAGTCGTGACCCCAGCCTACAGCATATCCGTCTTCATCCGTGGTTCCTTGAATTCCTCTAATACATGAACTGAACCATGCCCCGATACAATCCGGCCGTGATCGAGCCCAAGTGGCAAAAATACTGGGAGACCCATCGCACGTTCGCGACGCCGCGGCTGCCGGCGGACAGCAAGCTCTACGTGCTCGACATGTTTCCCTATCCGAGCGGCGACGGGCTGCACGTCGGCCATCCCGAAGGCTACACGGCCACCGACATTGTCTGCCGCTACCGGCGGATGAAAGGCACCAGCGTCATGCACCCGATGGGTTGGGACGCCTTTGGGCTGCCCGCCGAACAGCATGCGAAAAAGACGGGCACGCCCCCCCGCGCGACGACCGAAAAAAACATTGCCAACTTTCGCCGCCAGTTGAAGATGCTCGGTTTCAGCTACGACTGGGATCGCGAACTGGCCACGACCGATCCCGACTATTTCCGCTGGACTCAATTTATTTTCCTGGTGCTTTACGACACGTGGTTCGATCCGGCGGCGCGGAAAGGCCGCCCGATCGCCGAACTACCCATTCCCGGCGAGGTTTCCGGCGAGGGTCCCGACGCGGTCCGCGCCTATCAGGACGACCATCGGTTGGCCTATCAGCTCGAGGCGCCGGTCAACTGGTGTCCGGCGCTGGGCACGGTGCTGGCCAACGAAGAGGT
Organism: Pirellulales bacterium; assembly: GCA_016933425.1. Lineage (GTDB taxonomy): Bacteria > Planctomycetota > Planctomycetia > Pirellulales > Thermoguttaceae > UBA11386. The sequence continues at coordinate 2,511 of JAFGAY010000081.1, read as the reverse complement.
GGTCGGCGGATTGAGCGAGCGCGGCAATCATCCAGTGGTGCGCATTCCGCTGCGCCAGTGGATGCTGCGCATCACGTCCTATGCCGACCGGCTCGAACAGGATCTCGACTCGCTCGACTGGCCCGAGAGCATCAAGTCGCTCCAGCGCAACTGGATCGGGCGGAGCGAGGGAGCCGAGGTCGATTTCTTCATCGACGACGAAACGAGCGACGATGGACGGCCGTCGCGCGAGCGGTTCACCGATTGGGCCAATGAACGCGACGAGACGGGTTTTCCGCGAAAAGCTGGGCCGGCCGTGCTCCGGGTCTACACCACGCGGCCCGACACGCTTTTCGGCGCGACCTACATGGTCATCGCGCCCGAACATCCGTTCGTCCGCCGTCTCACCCAGCCGGATCAGGCCGAGGCGGTCGAGGACTACTGCGAGCAATCGGCGCGCAAAAGCGACATGGACCGAACCGATCTGGCAAAGGAAAAGACGGGCGTGTTCACCGGCTCTTACGCCATCAATCCGGTCAACGGCGAGGCAATTCCCATCTGGATCGCCGACTACGTGTTGATCAGCTACGGGACGGGCGCCATCATGGCCGTGCCGGCCCACGACACGCGCGACTTCGAGTTCGCGCGGAAATTCAAAATTCCGATCGTCGCCGTGGTCGACCCGGGCCGCAGCGAGCTGGTCAATCGCGAGGACGTGCTGATGGGCCGCCAGTGCTCGGTCGAGGACGGGACGGCCATCAACTCGGGCCTGTACAACGGGCTGACCACTGCCGAGTTCAAGGCCAAAATCGCGGCCGATCTCTCGAAAAAGGGTCTCGGCCGCAAGGCGGTCAATTACAAACTGCGAGACTGGCTTTTCAGCCGGCAGCATTTCTGGGGCGAACCGTTTCCGATTTTGCACGAGCTGGATAAAAGCGGCAAGCCGACCGGCCGGCTGCGGACCGTGCCGGTCGATCAACTGCCGTTGGACCTGCCGAAAGAGATGAAGTTCGACGCGGCCCACGACAGCCCCGAGCCGCCGCTGGAAAAAGCGCCCGAAGACTGGCTCTACGTCACGCTCGACCGAAAACGCTATAAACGCGAGACGAACACGATGCCCCAATGGGCCGGTTCGTGCTGGTATTATCTGCGTTTTCTCGATCCGAAGAACGGCGCGGCGCTGGTCGACCCGGCCGTCGAAAAAGCGTGGATGCCGGTCGATCTGTACGTCGGCGGAGCCGAACACGCCGTGTTGCACCTGCTCTACGCCCGATTCTGGCACAAGGTCCTCTTCGACCGGGGCTACGTGAGCACCGACGAGCCGTTCCAAAAGCTGGTGAACCAGGGCATGATCCTCGGAGAAATGGAATTCACCGGCTACCGCGACGCGGCCGGCCGCTGGGTCGGCGCCGATCGGATCGGAGACGCGGCCGACGGCGGACTCATCGACAAGACCTCGGGCCAGCCGATCACACCCGTGAAAATCGAGCCCGACGCCGTCGAAAAACGAGGCGAGGCATTCGTCCTCGCGGCCGAACCCTCGGTGCGCATCGACAGCCGGGCGTACAAAATGTCGAAAAGCCGCGGCAACGTCGTGAATCCCGATCAGGTCGTGGCCGATTTCGGCGCGGATTCGCTGCGGCTGTATGAAATGTTCATGGGCCCGCTGGAGGCCGTCAAACCGTGGAGCATGGACGGCGTGAGCGGCGTTCACGGCTTCTTGAACCGCGTCTGGCGGATGATCGTCGACGAACGGGCCGAGGAGATCGTGCTCAACGACGCCGTCCAGGACATCGAGCCCGAGGACGAGCCCAACCGCGTGCTCCACAAAACGATCAAGGCCGTGACCGACGATCTGGAACAGATGGCTTTCAACACGGCCATCGCGCGGATGATGGAGTTCACCAACTATTTCCTGAAGCAGGACGCGCGGCCGCGCGCGGCCATGGAAAAGCTGGTCTTGCTCCTTTCGCCGTTTGCGCCCCACATGGCCGAGGAACTTTGGTCGTTGTTGGGCCACGACAAGACGCTGGCCTTCGAACCGTGGCCCGAATATGACGAAGCGGCCGTGCGCGACGACGTGGTCGAGGTGCCCGTCCAGATCCAGGGTAAACTCCGGGCAAAAATCCTCGTTCCGGCCGACGCCGATCGCGACGCGCTGGTCGCCGCGGCCAAGGCCAACGACCGAATCGCCGAACTGCTTGCAGGCAAAAAGATCGTCAAGGAAATCGTCGTGCCGGGACGAATGGTAAACTTCGTCGTGAAGTAAGAAGGGCGAAGCCGGAAGGATGAATGGGGTGGCATGGGACGCGGACTTCTGTTTCCGTAACACTTCAGCCGTCTGAAGTGTTACAACTTTTTGGGTGGCCAAAATAACAAAACAACGTTTGCCTGTCATGGACTCGTGTTTTCTTACCTTTGGGCAGTTTTGTTGACCAACGACCAGGGACCAGTTCAGCTTATGTTGCGGTGGTGAGGGTGGTTCGGCGGACGTAGGGGTGGCCCAGGCGGGTGGTGAGGTGGCGGTCGAGG
>JAFGAY010000397.1 GCA_016933425.1 Pirellulales bacterium | reverse complement strand
GGAAAAGCGTTTGATTGGCTCAAGGGCGTTTTCATGAACTTGGCCGACGATGCGCGGACCGCGCTGGGCGCGATCGGCGACGCCCTGGCCGCCGGCGACATGGCGCTTGCCGCCCAGGTCCTCTGGGCCCTGTTGAAACTCGAGTGGCAGAAGGGAATCGCCTACCTCGAAGGCGTCTGGGAAGGTTTTAAGGGGTTTTGGAGCGACGCGGTGACGGGGCTGGCGATCATCTTTAACAACGTCACGGCAAAGATAAAAATCTTCTGGGCCGAGATGCTCGGCTGGATGCAGAAGAAGTGGGAAGCGTTTAAGGTCAGCGGGTTTTCCGAGACGCTGGCCAACATGCTCGCGCCCATCTTCGCGCGGATCCAGGGGGTGAGCGTCGAAGCCACCCGCCAGACGCTCAAGGAGGATTTTGCCCGGGGCCGAAAGACGCTGCCGGCGCGAACTGACGAGATCGACGCCCAGACGCGGGCCAAGACGGGCCAGATCGAGCGAGACCGTCAGACGACCGAGGACGCACTGGCCCGGGACAAAGTCCGCGCGGACAAGGCCCGACAGGCGCGGATCGCCGCGGCCCAGGCCGAAGCCAACGCGGCTCGCAGAGAATTCGAGGACGCCGTCGCCGCGGCCCGTGCCGCACGGGACCAGGCTGCTACCAAAGCCCTCACCACGCCGGCGCTCGAAAAACCAATGCTTCCCAACTTGGCCAACCTGGCCGCGGTGAAAGCCTCGGTCACCGGCACGTTCAGTTCGGCCGTCTGGGGCCTGGGCACGGGTTCCGATGCGGCCGAAGAGACGGCCAAGAACACGGGCGAGATGGTCGGGATCGTCCGCGATACCCGGGATATCATGCGCCGGCAGGAACTGGGCGGCGCCGGCATTCTTCTTGGATAATAGGCGTTGGGACCATGGCCACCATCCAGATCTACGAAGGCGAGCCGAGCCGCGAGAGCGTCAAGGGCGTGAACAAGAAAGACGCCGACGCGGTCGTCCTGAACTGGATCGTGCTGGGAACCCGCGATGATCTTTTGGTGAAGGCGCTGGTCCAATCCACCACGCCGGCCGTCTATGATGGTCTTTTGCTACAGACGGTAACCGTCCAAGAGACCGCCCCCGAGGCGTGGCAGTGCCAGGCCAACTACGCCCAAAAAGAGTCGAACGAACTGGACTACGATTTCTCGTTCGACACGACCGGCGGGAAGCAGAAGATTACGCAGAGTCTCGAAACGGTCCACCGCTATGCCTCCTCGGGAAAGATCGCGCCGGATCACAAGGGGGCGATCGGCGTCACCGAGCACGGCGTGGAAGGGTGCGACATCGTCGTCCCCCGGTTCAGTTGGCAGGAGACCTGGAAGCTGCCCATCGCCGATTACGGCTGGGAGTATTCTCAGGTCTTAAGCGGCCTGACCGGCATGGTCAACGCCGGCGTGTTTCGGGGATTTCCGGCCGGCCAGGTCCTTTTTCACGGGGCCCGCGGCAAGGGGAGCACGTCCGATGAAGGGATCATCACGATCACCTATCATTTCGAGCGGAACCGCGACGTGACCGCGCAGACCATTGGCGACATCACGGGGATCAACAAAGGCGGCTGGCACTATCTCTGGGTCCAGTACGAGGAGACCGACGACAACGCGGCCAAGACCTTCGCGCGCCGGCCGGTCGCCGCCTATGTTGAACGGGTCTATGAGAGCACCGGCTTCGGCACCTTGGCCATAGGGAGTTAGACGACCATGGCCGGAGACCGTTTTTCACCGGGCGCACGCTGGAAACCGTCAGCCGAACAGTTGACCGGTTTCGCCGAGGCGGCCGACTGGGTCCGCAATGAAAAACTTTCCGGCGGCAACCGCCCCTTCCCGATCGACGATCGCGACCTGGTCGCGGTCACGGTGAAAAACGAGACCGGCGGCGATCGGCGGCGGTTTGAGATCGTCGGCCTCGAAAACCCCGTCTTCACGCCCCAGGACTCGCTCGCGACATTCCAGAACCGCGTCGCCTTGGGCGGCGCCGTCCCGTCCCTTCCCGAACACGTCCGGCGGTTCGGCGTGCTGCTGCGACCGGTTGCCGACGGGCGGCTGACCAAGGCGTGCGTCCAGGGCGCCGTTCCCGTGAGACTCAAGGTCCGCGACGAGGCGCACGAGTTCGCGCGACTCGTCGACGGCCGGACCGGATACCTCGAAAGCGCCGACGCCGGCGTGCCGGTGCTCTGGAAGGACGACGCCCAATACGAGGATGAAAACGGCAACGTCTGGGCGCTCGTGCTGTTGGGCCCTCGGCATGAACCGCTCGTTCCCTTCCGGCTTGAGGAAACGCTTTATCCGCTCGACCAGGCCGAGGCGACTCTACTCGATGACGCCAACGGCTGCGTCCTTGAAAATCCATCGAATCCAACACGCATTACCGCGCGCGATCTGGTGGACGTCATGGGACCCCAGGTGGACCCGGAGAGCGCGCAAGGAGGGCTAACGCTGCGCGAAAGCGCGCCGCCCGGCACGTGCGGGTGGGCACAGAGAACTTCCGACGCGGACGACGCGAATCGGCCGATCTACAACATCGTGTCGCTCGGGGCGTCATGCTGCGGGGAGAGTTCCGCGTCGCCGTCATCCTCGGGGAGCCGATCGGGGAGTCAGCCGTCGGACAGCGACTCTTCCAGTCAATCCGCTTCCTCCGACAGCCATTCCTCGGAAAGCCAGCCGTCGGGCAGCGCGCCCTCGGGGCCATGGCCCTCGGGAGGCGGTTCGGGCGCTTCCGGCGGCCTGTCGACGGGCGGTTCCGGCGGCTTGTCGACGGGCGGTTCCGGTGCCTCCGGCGCTTCGGGTGTTTCCGGCGGCTCGGGTGTTTCCGGCGCTTCGAGTGCATCCGAAGCCTCGGGCGGTTCCGGTGGAGGCGATTCCCAAGATTTCGGCTCGGGATCATCCGACGAGTCGGCGGCCAGCGGTTCGGACAGCAGCGCTTCCTCCGGCAGTGCGCTGTCGGGGAGCCAGCCCATGCCGAGCCAGTCCGATTCCGATTCCGATTCCGGTTCCGACAAATCGACCGCGATTGTTCCGGCGAGCTGGACGCGCGACAAGTACACGGCCCTGTTTGTCGAAGAGTGTCCCGACGTCCGCTTTGACGACGTGATGATCGCCACGGTCGCCCAGCGTGACGGGGAACTGCCGATCGACCCACGTTATGGCGAAGTCTGCGAGCCGGGCACCCTCGAAGTCTGTGGATGCGTCGCGGATGCGCCGATCGCCGTCGGCGCGAAGGTTTCGGCAGGAGGAAGCGCCGTCGCCTACCGATTCGCCCGACAGCGAACGAAAAAAGAAGTCCGGCTGGTTATTCGTCTGACAGGCGTCCGCAAGGGATTCCGCGGCCACCGCTTCCCGAACCGCACCCGAGAGCAGTTCGAGGCCAACGAGCGATTCATCCAGAGCGCTTATCCGGGAGCCTGAAAAATGAGCAGCCGTCTCGGGTCGTCGAAGTCGTTTTCCTCGGTGAGCGAGTCGTCCGCGTCGGCCAGCGGGTCGTCCGCGTCGGGCGGCAAGTTTTACTGTGAAGAGGTTCCTCCGCTCTTGCCGTCGATCGACGTCTCGTTTGCTCTGCCGGGATATCCGTGCGATGCTTTTGCGGAATTTGGCGATCCGCCCTATACGGTGCCAAAGGACACGCTGGGGTGCGGCGACGCCTGCGGCGAACAACCCTGCTGTTGGGCGGGATCACGACTCCACAAATATTCGACGTTCAACCTGGTTTCCATCAAGGTCATAATCTGCGGCGCAACCGACTCCGCTCCGGGGAAGATTATTGTGCGGCTCTACAGGCGTACCGCTTGGAATCTTGGAACGGGAGCCGTTTATTCCGCGGAGGTGCCCGGGGGAACCGACCTATCTAATTTCTTTTTGGTCTGCAACCTGGAATACACCTACTACATCGAGCCCTATCCTTATGGGTGCGACTGGCCGCCGACGGTTAACGCGCAGAATCTCATCTTGGAGTGACGGAGAATGGAGAATGCCGCACACCGCATGCCCCCGATGCAAAAAGGCTCTCGTCCACGAGTTCGCGGAAGAGGACGAACGGCTATCCATACACATTACCTGCGCTTGCGGCGCGGTGACCGTTCTACGAGGTTCGGACCGTTCTGCCGCGAAAGTCGCGGCCAGGCGGCTCGGACTGAAAGGGGAACAGGCCCGTCGGTACGCGGGAGCCTTGGCGCGTTGGACGATGGCCGGCTGGCCGACTCGGAGCCCCCAGGAGGTCGAGCGAATTCTCAAAACGCATTGTCTCCCTTGCGAAGCGTACCGGGACGGCCGCTGTTCCCTGTGCGGGTGCAACGTGAAAAACGGCCCGGCCCTCATGAACAAAATCAAGATGGCCACTGAAAACTGCCCCAAAGAGCTATGGAGAGCCAAGAACGTGCGACTGACGCAAACGCAACTTGCCGGCTATTTTGATCGGGTCGTGGTCATCAACCTGGCCCGGCGCCCGGATCGGCTCGCCGCTTTCCGGGCCATGCTCGACAGGGGCCATTGGCCCTTCAAGACGCCCGACACGTTCGCGGCGGTCGACGGCCGCGCGGTTCCCAAGCCGGACGGCTGGTGCGGCGGCGACGGGGCCTACGGCTGCATGCAGTCCCATCGGCGGATTTTGGAGCGGGCGATCCTCGACGGCGTGAGGCATCTGCTCGTGTTGGAAGACGACCTGGTTCTCTGCCCCGACTTCCCGAAAAAAATCGCCGCCTTCTTGGCGCACGTGCCCGACGACTGGGATCAACTCATGATCGGCGGGCAACATATCGGCGTTCCCACGCCGTTCATGCCGGCCGAAAAGGGACGGCCGGGCATCGTCCGATGCACCAACTGCCAGCGGACGCACGCCTACGCGATCCGCGGCCGATTTCTACGCGACCTGTATCAAAAGTGGATTTCCAGCCGCGGCCACTGCGACCATGTGATGGGACCGTTCCAGCGAAACTATAAAGTCTACGCGCCCGATCCGTTCCTCTGCGGCCAGGGACGGAGCAAGTCGGACATCAACGGAGCGCTGAACCCGGCCAAATTCTGGGTCTCCCCGACCGAAAACCAACCGGTCATCCTGATCGACGCGCCGGCCCACGTGGTGGCCGTTCTTCGCCGGCGAGGGCTGCACACGGGCTACAACCGCGATCCGGAAACCCATGTCGACGTGGGCCTGCGCGAACTTTTCGCAAAACCCGAGAAACACTGGAAAGACGGGCTGCGAAAATGGCTGGATACCATCCAGGGGGAAGTCGCTTCGGCCGAGGGACTGACCTGCACGGTCTGGCATCCCCAAGCGACGATCGACCTGGTCAAGGCCGCAACCCGGGCGCCGGTGTTCGAGATACGCGGGCAAACGGTTGACGAGGTTGTTTTCGCCATCGAAGCCGTGCCGGCGTTGAACGAACGTCTGGGGCCCGAGCGGCCCGAGCCGGAGGTCGTTGTGCTGCGCGCCCCGCGCGAGGTCGTGGCCGAACTCCGCGCGCACGGCTTTCATACGGGCTACTCGCGTCAGGCAGGCACGGATTACGACCGAGGACTGGTTCACATCGCCGGCGGCAACGATCGTTCCTGGAAAGTCGGCGAACTACGGCGCTGGATCAAGTGCCTTCGCGAGGAAGCCGACACGATCCTCGACGGCCTGGTCGCCGTCTGGCATCCGGGCATCGAACCAGGGCTGGTCGAGGAAGCGGCCGGGCGATCCGTCGCGGTGATTGCCGGCAACTCGGTCGCAGAAATTCTCGCGTCAAGTCGAACCCGCGTTGAGG
>JAFGAY010000396.1 GCA_016933425.1 Pirellulales bacterium | reverse complement strand
GCGCCGTGGGCAAGTGGTTTGCGATGACCTGGATCGTGACCGTCGTCTCGGCCGACGAGAGATCGCCGTCGCTGGCCGTGTAGGTGAAGCTGTCGGTTCCCTCGTAGCCTGCGGCCGGCGTGTAGGTGAACGAGCCGTTCGGGTTGAGCGTCAAATTGCCGTGTTGGGTTGTGGTTCCCAGGACCGCCGTCAGGGCGGTTCCTTCCACGTCCGTGTCGTTGGCCAGCACGCCGTTGGCCGCGTTGACCGTCAATTGCCCGTCGACCTCGACCTGGTAGTTGTCGGCCGCGGCCACCGGCTGGTCGTTGACCGCCGCAACGTTCACGGTGATGGTGGTCTGAATGGCCTCGCCGATCGAGTCGGTTGCAGTGATCGTCAACACGGCCGTGCCATACTTGTTGGCGCCGAAGACGAGCTGCAACTGTGAATTGTGGATCTGGCCCGACGTGCCCGAGAGCGACGCGGTAAACAGGGTCGGATTCGAGTTGGCGATGCTCAAGGTCAGCGTGTCGCCCTCGGCCAGATTGGCGTCGTTAAACAACGTGGCCAGACTGTAGGACTTGGCGCCCGGATCCTCATTGAGGTCGATAGGCCCAACGGGCGTGCCGAGCGTCGGGAGGTTGTTTTGGATGACGTCGGCCGAGTTGTTGCTCACGTTGCCGGCCAGGTCCATGGCCGAAATGGTGAAGTGGTTCGTGCCGAACGCCAACGCGATCGCGTCGAAACCATAGACGCCGGTCGCCGTGTCGATCGTGGTCGTCCCGTTGAACGTGACCCGCGCGCCGGCCTCGGTCGCGCCTTCAAGCCGCACGCTCGTTTTTTCGGTTCGGTTGTCGTCGGGATTGCCCGTGTTGTCGCCCGCCGCCAGGGCCAGCGTCGGTACGGCGGGCGCCACAGCGTCGATCGTCACGGCCAGCGCCGTCGACGCGGCGCTTTCGTTGCCGGCCACGTCGGTTGCCGTGGCGGTCAATTGGTGGACGCCGTTGGACAAGGCGCTCGCGGTGATCGAAACCGCACTGGCGGCCGTGGCCTGGCCCACCTTGCCGTTGACGCTGCTGTAGAGCTTGATCACGGCGCCGCTGGGCCCGTTGATGGTGACCGTCGGCGTGTTGTCGGCCGTCACGTTGTCGGTGTTCGAGAAACCCAAATCGCTCGCGGCGATCAGGTCGAGCCCGGTCGGGACCTCGGGGGCGATCGTGTCGAGCGTGAATTCGACCTCGAAGGGGTCCGACACGTTGTCGTACTCGTCGGTGGCGATCAAATAGAGCGTGTGGGCCCCATTGTTGGCCAGCGACGCGCCGGCGATGTCTTCGAGCCGCGCCAGGTCGAATTCAAAATGGCCCGCCGCGTCGACCTCGGCAAGGACGCTGACGTACTCCGAGGGATCCATCCCGTCGATGCCCGCCAAAAACTCGACCACGGCGTGTTCGTCCTGAATCGTTCCCGTGATTCTTGCGTCGTTGGTGATTCCGTCGGTGGCGCTCGCGCCCGCGTCGTTGGCCAGACCGGCCTCGATGACCGGCGCCTCGGCGTCGCTGATCAGGGTGATGGATAAGGGGCCGGCCGCCGCGTTGGTCGTGACGATGCCCAAGTCGAAGTTGCTGATGCGGCCGTCGCCGTCGCAGTCCAGTTCTTGCTCGTAGAGGTTTTTGGTCAGATCGATTCCATGCTTGGCGTAATAGGCCTGCGTGACGTGATTCCACGATCCCATGGATTGGATCACGGCGGCCTGGGCGCGCATCAGCTCGTTCGGATCGACCAATCCGTCCCCGCTGATGTCGCCGGGCAGAAAGACGTCGACTCGATAGGCGCCGGTCGTCGCGTTTTCGGCTCGCGTGGCGACCGTGAAGGATCCAGCGCCCAGTTCGGCCAGCACGAGGCTGTCGGTGCCGCCCTCAACGTCGGCATTGGCCTCGCGCGGCGCGATGGTGTAGTTGGCCAGGTCCTTGACAACCACGGCGTCGGGATCGAGCGTTCCGCCGGTGCCCTGCACGCGGAAGCCGAGAATGGCGCCGCTGCCGGCGACGTTCAAGTCCATCTGATCGGTTTCGCCGACCGTGAGCAGACTGCCATCGACGGTGGCGAGAATGTGCGCGGCGAGGAGTTGACGTGGTTCGAGGGCTTCGATCGCGGTGCCCACGCGCCTCGTGCGTGAAGCTTTCCCTAATCGATTCCGCTTGGGCGACTTGCGGTCGCTAGTTTGTCCCAAGAAATGCCGGATTCTTCTCATGTTCCCAGTACCTTGGCGTCAAGAATTACCCATCTGGCCTAAGTCTTGATTGTCCTCGGCGTTAGGGAAAAAGTCAAGAACTTCGTCTGCGAAAGCGGGGGAAGCTCGGCAGGCCTCTCCGCCCATGATTTCAAGACTCCAAACTTAATCGCCGGCGACCGGCGTCGATGCCTAAGCCATTGCGTGCAAGACGCTTGCGCGGATCCCTGCTTGGCCGCGAGAAAAACCATTGCCGTCCCCCGGCCGCCGCGCAACCCTCACGGCCCGCACCGACCGCCACGACCGTGCCGAACCGAGCAAATCGCGCAAAGGTCACCCCCGCGGCCAAGAAGGTTTCGCCCGGCCCTCAAAGGCGTCAAAATCCCGAAAATCGGCGCATTTGGATCAACCATGACAACCGATTCAACCGAAACAATCGATACAGGAATTGTCCCAGGGGGTTCTAACTGGGTCGGCGGATGCCCGGCGCCGCGATTTCGCGCAGCGCCCGTTTTGACGTTCGCCGCCCTGTCGGCCGATCGCGCTGGCGATGACGGCGGAGCCCCGGATTTGACTACGGCCGGCCACGATTCCCCGTGGTCGATGCGAAGGAGTCAGGAGCAATGAAAATCCGCTTGATCGTCTTCACGTCGTTGCTCGGTGCATGCGCGATAGCTCTCTCGGCCTCGGCCGGCGCGGCCCAACTGCAAGTACCCCGGTCCGTCGCCGACGAAGTCGTCGCGGCCGGTTATTCCGCGGCCGACGACGACGTTGTGCCGCCGCCCCCGCTCGAAGAGCAACCAACGACTCCCGAGCGATCAACCATGGAATCGCTCGAAACGTCCGCAATGACCGACGACCCGGGCTACGACTGGGCAACGACCGGTTGCGACGCTTGTCCGACCGGCGCGTGCTGTCCGAGCGTTTCTTGCTGTCCTTCTCCCAACGTGTGGACCGAACGCGATTTCATCCACCGCAACAGTTTCTACGCCCAGGGATGGCTCGATCAAGGATTCACCTGGAATCCCGACAGCCCGGCCAGCCGCTTCAACACGCCCTTGACCTTCAACGATCGGGCCAATGAATACCAGATGAACCAGCTCTACCTGATCATGGGCCGGCGGGCGGACTCCGATCCGTGCCGCTTCGGCTATGGTGGTCGGGTCGATCTTCTCTACGGCACCGACTATTATTTCACGTCCGCCAGGGGACTGGAAACCTATGACGACGGCACTCAGCATTGGAATTCGATCGGCCCGCGAGCAGGCGGAACGGCCGCCTTGTATGGTTTGTCGATGCCCCAGCTCTACGCCGAGTTTTATCTGCCTTGGCGCTATGGAACCATGGTCAAGGTGGGTCATTTCGAGACCATCCTCGGTTACGAATCCCTGATGGCGCCCGAAAACTTTTTCTACTCGCATTCCTACGTCATGCAATACGGCGAGCCGAAGACCTATACGGGCATGTTGGCCAGTTACCAGCTTGCTCCCCGGCTTGCCCTCCAGGCGGGCCTGACGCGCGGCTGGGATAGTTGGGAGGACCCGAACGATCGCCTCGGCTTCCTCGGCGGCATTTCGTGGAAAAGTCGCAATGGACGAACCAACGTGAATCTGGCCGTCTCGACCGGCGACGAAAACGTCAACGGCCAAAACAACCGAACCGTTTATAGCCTGGTCCTGATGCAACAACTCAGCTCCCGATGGCGATACGTTTTCCAGAATGATTTCGGCATCCAGGATGCCGGCGCTTTTGATGCCCAACTCCAACCGAGACCGGCCCGCTGGTACGGCATCAACCAATATCTGTTCTATTCGATGTCCGACGAGGCTTCGCTTGGGTTCCGCTTCGAGTGGTTCCGCGACGAACAAAACAGCCGCGTGTTCGGCATTCCCATTGCCGGCGCCGCCACGGGCGCGAATTACTACGAGGCCACCTTCGGCTTCAACTGGCGCCCCAGCCCCCGCTTCACCCTCCGCCCCGAAGTGCGATGGGACTGGTCCAACGTCGTCCCGGCCGGCGACGGCGGCATGTACAACGACTTCACCGACAAAAATCAGTTCACCTTCGCAACCGACCTGATCTTTGTGTTCTAGTGAGCATTTCAGATAACTGTAGCGGATGCCATGGCCACGCTTGCATGGCCATGCCGTGCAGTCTTCGGTGAAACATGTCCACGGCAAGCGTGGGCATGGCTCCCAAGCCGTGAACCGCCATAAACTGTTGCCGCACCCGGAGATCAGGGCCTTATTGTACCTCCGCCGCGAATCGGCAGTATAATCTCCTCAGGCTGCGGGCGGCCTCGCGCTGCCGTTTGTCCCCCTGGGGTCTCTGTCGAAAAGGAGGTAGGTCATGCGGATCCATCGTCGTTCCCTCGGCCCGATTGTCCTGTCGGGCTTTTTGGTTCTTGCCGTCCTTCCATTGGGCTGCGACCAGCCGTCGAGCCAGTCGCGCCTCGCTTCGTCCGACGACGTCTACTCGCTCATCCAAATATCCATGCAGCCTGGCTCCTTGTTGGATTCCGCCGGAAAGCAGGCCGATCTCCAGGAATTCGAAATTTTCAAGGCCACCCAAGCCCAATTGCTCAAGAGCAACGTTGTGCTCTTGGCCGCTCTGCGAAAACCCGATATCGCGTCCCTGTCAATCTACAAAAAACATCAGGAAGATCCCGTCGCATGGCTGCAAAACCGTCTTGTCGTCTCGTTTCCCGGCGACGCCGAAATAATGCGGGTCTCGTTGGACGAAAGCAACAACGACGAGGCCGTCAAGATGCTCCGCGCCGTCGTCGAAGCCTATCTCGGCGAAGTCGTCGAAACCCAGCGGAACCAGAAGGCCCGCGAACTGACCAACCTCGCCGAGGTGCTCGCCGGCAAGGAACGCGAAATCCGGGCCAAACGGACGGCGCTGAAACAACTGGCTGAAGAACTCGGAACGGCCGACCCCGAAACCCTGCGAATGCAACTCCAACTCGCGTCGTCGCAGTTGGCCATGTATCAGCAAGAGCTGCTTCGGGCCCAATCCGAGTCGCGCAAGACGACCGCCGACCGCAAGGTGCTCGAGGCCGCCTTGCGAAGGCTCGAAAAGAATAATCCGGCCGACGGCGCCGCCGATCGACCCTCGGCCCAGCCCGAACTGCAGCGGGTCTCCGAGGAACTGTCGGTCGTTGTTGGCCAGTTGGCCCAGGTCGTCGCCCAGTTGTCCGACGCCCAGGTCTCGGAGATGCTGCAAAACGAGCTCGCGGTCATCCGCCAGCAAATCGCCGCCTGGCAAGGTTTGCTGGGCGTCCGATTGATCGAGCTGCGCCGCGCCGAACTCCGCGAACGACTCCAGGAAGCCGACGTCCGAGCCGCATTGGCCGCCGAGGAGATCGCCGAGTTGGAAAAGGAAGTCGACGCTCGAAAAAAAGAATTCCAATCTCTCGGCCGATCGAGCGTCGACGTCGAAATGATGCGCGCTGATCTCGATAACCTCCAAAAAGCCGCCAACGACGTCGCCTCCCGGCTGCAGATTCTCGAAGTCGAAACCAAGAGCCCATCCCGAATCCGCCTGATCCAACGGGCCGAACGATCGCCTAAAAAGCAGTCGCCCGAGAAAATCTAACGCAAAAACCGTTATCCGCCGCGCCCGCGCGGCGTAAGCTCGCCATGCTTTGACAAACGTCGAACAGGCTCGACGGCTAACGGGATTTCCGCCATTCGGCTGAAGCGTTACCGCGGTTTTTATTTCACCACGAAGGTCGCGAAGCACACGAAGAAGCCCAAATGACGAAAAGCGACAAACGCCGCATCAAGGTAAAATCTTTTTTATGCTTCGTGATCTTCGTTCCTTTCGTGGTTGAAAAACGTGCTTGCCGAACACTCTGCTCAGAACAAGATTATGTTGAATATCATTTTGGGACAGTAGAACTAAAACGGTGAAAGCAATACCTCCAAAACCAACCATCCTCAGTTGGAGCAGCGGCAAGGATAGCGCCTGGGCGCTGCATGTGCTGCGGCGCGACCCGGCCGTCGAGCTGGTCGGCCTGGTCAGCACCGTCAATGAGCGATACGACCGCGTCGCAATGCACGCTACCCGGGTCGATCTGCTGCGCCGCCAGGCCCGGGCGGCCGGGCTGCCGCTCGAAATCATCCTTTTGCCCGACCCGTGCTCCGACGAACAATACGCCCAGCGGATGCAACACTTTGTCGATCTGGCGATTACCCGGCGAGTCGAGGCCATCGCCTTTGGCGACCTGTTTCTCGAAGACATCCGCCGCTATCGCGAGGAACAGTTGCGCGGGTCGGGCCTCGATCCGCTCTTTCCCGTCTGGGGCAGAGAAACCCGGTCGCTGGCCGACGAAATGCTGGCCGAGGGCCTCGAAGCCTACGTAAGCAGCGTCGACCTGGCCAAGCTGCCCGTCTCGGTCGCCGGGCGAAAATGGAACCGCGAACTACTGGCCCAACTGCCGCCAGGCTGCGATCCGTGCGGTGAAAACGGCGAGTTGCACACGATCGTCGCCGCGGGCCCCATGTTCCGCGAGCCCATCCCCGTCCGCGTCGGCGAAGTGGTCCAACGCGACGGATTCGCCTATGCCGACGTCGTACTTGATGGGGAGGGATTAGGGATTAGGGATTAGGGATTAGTATGGCCTTCAGATACCTGTAGCGTTTTTCCTAGGATAATAGCCGCGGGCGGAAGCCCGCGGTGGCGGCGAAATACGCATCAAACCCGCTACAGTTATCTGAAGAACGCATTAGGCTAATTGCCGGGTCACGATCTTGTCTTTACCCACATTTTCTTTGAACTGCTGGGCTATTGTCACGTGTCCCTTCGGGACAAAATGTGGATAAAGACAAGGTCACGACCCGGCCTACAGTTCCAATCCCCAATCCCCAATCCCTCCCGTCAGGCACGACCCAGCCTACGGTTGCGCGCATAAAAAGACCCGCCGGTCGATGAGAGCCGGCGGGCCTGGGAACCTGGCATGTTCCTCTTGGGGGTCGCGTTGGTCGGCGAGCTTGGCCGAAAAATCAATACATGTCGTCGTGCGCCGGACCGGCGGGGCCCTTATCTTCCTTCGGAATCTCGGCCACCAGCGCGTCGCTCGTCAACAGCAGCGTCGAAACACTCGCCGCGTTTTGCAGGGCCGTCCGCGCGACCTTGGTCGGATCAATCACGCCCGTTTCGACCAGATCCTCGTAAACGCCCTTGGCCGCGTTGTAGCCGAAATTGCCTTTCCCCTCGGCGACCTTCTCGCAAACGATGCCGCCGTCTTGGCCGGCGTTGGCCGCGATTTGAGTCAACGGGGCACGACACGCCCGGAGAATAATGTTGTAGCCGACAACCTCGTCGTCGTTGAGTCCCTCGGGCTTGACCGCGGCCGATGCACGCAGCAGGGCCACGCCGCCGCCGGGCAATATGCCTTCCTCGACGGCCGCGCGGGTAGCGTGCAGGGCGTCCTCGACGCGGGCCTTCTTCTCCTTCATTTCGCTCTCGGTGGCCGCGCCGACGTTGATCTTGGCCACGCCGCCGGCCAGCTTGGCCAGGCGTTCCTCGAGCTTCTCGCGGTCGTAGTCGCTCGTCGTGTTTTCAATCTCGCGGCGCAACTGCTCGATGCGGCCCTTGATCTCGGCGCTCTTGCCGGCGCCTTCGATGACGGTCGTGTTCTCTTTTTCGACGACGACCTTCTTCGCCCGACCCAAATCGGCCAGGGTGACGCTTTCCAGCTTCCGCCCAAGACTCTCGAACAACGCGGTGCCGCCGGTCAGAATGGCGATGTCCTCCATCATGGACTTGCGGCGGTCGCCGTAGCCGGGCGCCTTGACGGCGCAGCACTTGAACGTGCCGCGCAGCTTGTTGATGACCAGCGTGGCCAGCGCCTCGCCGTCGATGTCCTCGGCGACGATCAACAGCGGCTTGCCGGCGTTGACCACGGCTTCCAGGACGGGCACCAGATCCTTGACCGACGAGATTTTCTTCTCATGGATCAGAACGTAGGCGTCCTCGAGCACGGCTTCCATCTTTTGCGGATCAGTCACGAAGTAGGGCGACAAATAGCCGCGGTCGAACTGCATGCCTTCGACCCATTCGACCTCGGTGGCCAGACTCTTCCCCTCGTCGACGGTGATCACCCCGTCCTTGCCGACCCGCTCCATGGCCTCGGCCAACAAGTTGCCGATTTCCTCGTCGTTGTTCGCGGCGACCGCGCCGACTTGGGCCGTTTCCTTCTTGCCCTTGACGGGGATCGACATCTTCTTGAGCCTGGCCGAAATGTCGCTTACCGCCCGGTCCATGCCTTGCTTGAGCTGGATCGGATTCACGCCCGCCACGACCGCGCGGAGCCCTTCGTTGAAAATAGCCTCGGCCAGAATGGTGGCCGTGGTCGTGCCGTCGCCGGCCACGTCGCTCGTCTTCGAGGCGACCTCGCGGACCATCCGGGCGCCCATGTTTTCATAAACGTCCTCAAGATCCACTTCCTTCGCCACCGTCACGCCGTCCTTGGTCACGGTCGGCGAGCCGAAACTCTTTTGGAGGATGACGTTGCGTCCGCGGGGGCCCAGGGTCACCTTGACGGCCCTGGCCAACTTGGCGACGCCGCGCCGCATCGCGTCGCGGGCTTCCTGGTCGAATGCAATCATCTTGGCCATGTGTCAAATTCTCCTTGTCATCTTGTTTTTGAAGGTGGACGAAACGCCACCGGTCTTGGTCAATCTTGTCTTTATTCATCACCACGAAGAACGCGAACAACACGAAGGGATAAGTCAAAGAATTTCTTCGTGTTCTTCGCGCCCTTCGCGGTAAAAAAACAATCTGCAATACGTTTGGAATCGCGGTCGGCGACTATTCAATCACAGCGAGAATGTCTTCCTCGCGCAGCAGAACAAGTTCGCGGGTCCCCAACTTGAAGTCCTCGCCGGCGTATGAGCTAAACAACACGCGGTCGTTCTTCTTGACCTGCATTTTTCCGCGAGTTCCGTCGTCCAGCAGACGACCGGCGCCGACGCTGACGACCTTGCCGCGAGAGGGTTTATCCTGGGCCGAATCGGGCAGGACAATGCCGCCGGCCGTCACCGTCTCGGCGTCTTCACGCTCGACGACGACTCGATCCCCTAGGGGTTCAAGCTGGACCTTGCCGACCGTTTTGGGTGTACTCGCTTTTACCGGGCTCTTCTTCGCCATTGCTTTTCTCGCCTCCAAGTACTCGAAATGATCCTTGATCTTTAGCAGACGGCCGCAACTTACACAAGCGGGGGGGCGTCCGCGCAATTCGGCTGCCAAACCAGGATGCCGACCGTATTGTTCGCCATGTAGTTCGCAATCGGCGCGCCAAAATCCCGAGGAAGCGATAAGTATCTGCCGCAAAACGACTTTGGTCAGCGGATGCCCCGCCGATTACCCTTCTTCATCCGCCATGACTGGCAGAAACATCGGGTTACGGCTCCCAAGGCTGCCATTTTGACAGACACGACCCTCCAAACCCATACGGCCCAGAAGCAGACGTGCTGCTCGTCAAATGCTTCAAATGGCTGAAGTATTACTGATTTTCCTATCCTGCAATATTTATCAATAACCCAACAAGCAAATTCAACCCAAGATGTTAGCCTTGCCTTGCTTGCCAAGTCTCGATTGGAAAAACGAATAAAATGGCCGAATTTCCCGCATGTTCCAGATCATCGGGCCATCCAGGTTGGAGCAATTGGGACGCCCATGCCGAATTCATGATACGGACCCTTTACGCACTATTCCCTTGAGAACCCAGGCGATGTACGAAGCCCATTTCGGCCTGAAACGTCCGCCGTTCCCCCCCACGGCCGAACCGGACTATTATTTTCCGGCCGAGGCTATCGAAACCGCTCGGCAGAACCTATTGAGGTGCCTGGTTCGCGCCGAGGGAACCGGGCTCGTGGTGGGTCCCTCGGGCACGGGAAAAACCCTCCTTTGCCGAGTGCTCCGCCAGCAATTGCAGACGACCATGGCCGTTGTCCACCTGTGCAGCGGACGACTAAGCGGCCAAACCGCGCTGTATCAGGCCATCCTCCATGGACTTGACCATCCCTATCGAGGAATGGATGAAAGCGAACTGCGATTAGCCCTGACCGACTATTTGACCACGACCGCCGACCACCGCGAGGGCCTGGTTCTGCTGGTCGACGAGGCACACACGCTACCCTTGCGACTGCTCGACGAACTTCGGATGTTGACCAATCTGGCCGACTCGGGCCAATCGCGAGTCCGCATCCTGCTGGCCGGCAATCCGATCCTTGAAGAGCGGTTTACCAGTCCCAAGCTCGAATCATTCAGCCAGCGGCTCGTCGTGCGCGCCTATCTCGAGTCGTTCCACCGCGCCGAGACGCAGCAATACGTCCAATCGCAAATCGAGGCCGCCGCCGGCGATTCGCGACGCCTTTTCCCGCTCGAAGCGGCGACCGCCGTCCATCAGGCGACCGATGGCGTGCCGCGACTGATCAACCAATTGTGCGATCACGCCTTATTGCTGGCCTACACCGACGACGAGCCCGCAGTCGACGTCCGAACGGTCGAGGCGGCTTGGGCCGATCTTCAACAGTTGCCCACGCCCTGGTCGGGTGAATCGGCCGAGGACCAATCGCCCAGCATCATCGAGTTTGGCGGACTCACCGGCGACGTCCTGCCTCCGGATGAGCCGGCCTTGGCCGAGGAACCGCCCTCGTTCGAGGTGTTTTCCGCCGAAGAGGGGCAAAGCTCGCAAACCGAATCCAGGGAAGACGAACTGCCGTCGATCGACCACGCGCCGGCCGCCGAAAGCGAAGCTTTCCAGCCGGCCGGAATCATT
>JAFGAY010000080.1 GCA_016933425.1 Pirellulales bacterium | reverse complement strand
GACCGTTCGGCCCGTCTCGCGCAGCGGCGAGCCGTGGTGGAAACAGCGTCACGAGCAAACGCTCGCCCGATTGAAGCAGGGCAACGTCAACGTGATCTTCGTCGGCGATTCGATTACGCAGGGCTGGGAAGGGGCCGGCCGCGAGGTCTGGCGGAAATACTACGCCCCGCGCGGCGCGGCCAACCTGGGCTTTAGCGGCGACCGCACCCAGCACGTCCTCTGGCGGCTGGAAAACGGCCAGCTCGACGGCATCGCGCCCCGATTGGCCGTCGTCATGATTGGGACCAACAACTCCGGCAGAGACGCGCCCGAAGACATCGCCGCCGGCATCGAAAAAATCGTCGAAACGCTCCGCGCCAAGCTGCCCGAAACCAAAATCCTGCTCTTGGCCATATTTCCCCGCGGTCCCGACAACGACGATCCGCTCCGCCAGGTCAACGAAAAAACCAACGTGATCATCGCCCAACTGGCCGACGGCGACGCGGTCGTGTATGAGGACATCGGCCGGCGGTTTCTCAAGCCCGACGGCGCCCTGTCGCGTGACGTCATGCCCGACCTGCTCCACCTGACCCCGGCCGCCTATCGCGTTTGGGCCGAGTCGATCGAGCCGGCCGTCGCCCGAGCGCTTGGCGACCTCCCCAAGCCGAACCGCGCCCGTAAGGAAGCGGCGGAACCGAGCCCGGCGGAGGGAACGAATCAAGCGGCGGAAACGGGCCAAGCAACGCCGCTCCCTGACGGTCGCGGTTCGGGAGAGGATGGCTCGGAAGAGGGTTTTGTCGCGTTGTTCGACGGAAAAACGCTTGACGGCTGGATTAAACGGGGCGGCGGGGCGACCTACGCGGTCGAGGACGGCACGATCGTCGGCCGCGTCGGTCCCGGCGGCAACACGTTTCTGTGCACCCCCAAGCAGTACGCCGATTTCGTCCTCAAACTCGATTTGAAGCTCGACGTGCCTTTCAACTCGGGCATCCAATTCCGCAGCCACGCGCGGAAAAACGGCCGGGTGTTCGGCTATCAGTGCGAGGTCGACCCATCGGCCCGCGCTTGGTCGGGCGGCATCTTCGACGAGGCCCGCCGCGGTTGGCTCGCTCCGATGGATAAAAATGAAGCGGCCCGAAAGGCATTCCGCCTCGACGATTGGAACGAGTACGTCATCCGCGCCGTGGGCCCGCGCATCCAGACCTGGGTCAACGGCGTGCCCTGCGCCGATCTGACCGACGCGAAGGACGCCAAGGGTTTCATTGCCCTGCAAGTCCACGCGGCCCGTAAGGGCCAAATCCGCTGGCGCAACATCCGGATCAAGGAATTGAATCCGTGAGTTGAGAGGGATTAGGGATTGGGGATTAGATTTTGCAGGCCGGGTCGTGGTCCGGCCTATGGGCCCGTCGCTATCGAATCGTGAATTCGATCGACGCCTGGCCCGACTTGCCCGTCTTGAGGTCCTCGACCGTGAGCCTCAAGGCATATTGCCCGGGCCGCAATGAACCGGGCAGTCGAAAATCGCAGCCGATGAAGTAATCGCGCCGCGGTCTCTGGCAATAGTCCTCGGTGGCGGTCGACTCGCGCCCCATCACCTGACGGCCCGAGGCGTCGACAATTTCGTAGCTGCTCCGCAGCGACGTGTAATAGCCGTCGGCCGTTTGCTGGGTCCGGAAGTTTTCGATCTCGGCATAGAGCAGTACCCGCTGGCCGGCGTCGAACTCTTGCGATTCGAATGGTTCGATTGACCCAAAGCTTCGCACGGCGCGGCAGAAGGCCAGGTGGCGCACTTCCAGCGGCGCCGCCTCGGCCAGGCTGGCGGCCGCGTCGTTCAGATGACGCCGGGCCTCGGCCCACGACGCACCGGCCTGCGCCCCTTCCTTCGCCCCGAGCATCGTCTGCACGGCGGCCAGTTCGCTGGTCCAGAACCGCGCAAGCGGCAAATCGCCCGACGGCCAGCCTGCCGTATCCGCGGCCTCGCGCCCGGCGGCCGCCTGGAGCAACCGCAGCCGGGCAAGCTCGGGCAGGAAACGATCGGCGGCCGGTTCTCGTTTCAACTCGGCGTCCAACAGTTCAATAGCCCGATCGAGCGACGTCCGCCAGTCGTTCGCCGCCGGAGCGGCATCGAATGGCATGGCCGTGGAAGCGGCAACCGCGTGGACGTCGGCTGCCGGCGCGTCGGGCAAGACCGGTGTCCCGTTCGATCCGGTAGCGGCGGACACCGGCTCTCGACCCCATTCCGGCCCTGTCTGATCCGGTCCGGGCCAGGCCGGCGTCAGAATGTGGCGGTCGACCACCGGCAGTCGAGCCACCGCCGGTTGGTTGGCCGCCGTCTCTTGTTCGCTGCCCATTTGGCCCGCGACGGTTTCGACTCGTCCACCACCATCGCGTGCATAGGGCGGATGGGGCGCGACGGCCTGGGCGACCATGGCTTCTTTTTGCACAAGCTGACGGCTATAGGCCAATCGGGCACGAAAACTCTCGACCACCAGCGGCCAAAGACTCGGATCGGAACGTTGAAGTTCAGCCAGAAGTTGGGCCTGAATCGCCGGATCGTCGGACCCGAGCCGGCGGACCTCGGCCATGACGTCTTGCATCTCGCCGGCGACCGGCTGGCCGTTGGTCGCGGCATTCGTCCCTGGGTCGGTGGGAACCGATGCCGTCGACGCCTGCGTGGCGGCCACGGGCACAACGTCGGGAGCCGACCAGGGCGAAACACGACAGCCGGAGGCAATCACCACGGCCGCCAACCCCCACAAACCGTATCGAAGCCAATCATGCAACATAAAAGCACTTCACCCGAGCCAACAAACCCACACAAGAGGGGGCGGATGATATCTAAATGCTGAAAGCGGTGCAAGAGAAAAGAAAAAAAAGAGTGAAGAGTGAAGAGTAAAGAGTGAAAAAGAAGGGTGGAGATATAGCAAAGATGGGAAAATAAGGAAAGAATCCGACCCCTTCACTCTTCACTCTTCACTCTTCACTCTT
>JAFGAY010000010.1 GCA_016933425.1 Pirellulales bacterium | reverse complement strand
GCCAATTCGACCGGCTCGCGCGCAAAGGCAAAAGCAAATGCGTGCCGCATCTGGCCGCTGCTCGCCGAATCGGTTCCTTCCATTCCTTTAAGGGCTTCGTCAAACGAAACGGCCCGAAGCCCCTTCGGACTGGCCGGATTGACGCGGAGGCTTTCCGGCGCGCGGACCATCAAACGGCCGCGGTCCTCGGCGATGTGGTCGCCGGCCACGCGGGGCACAACCACGTCGAGCCGGGCCGGTCGCTCGGGCGGAGTGAGCAGTTCGGGACACTGCAACGATTTCTCCAGCCGAAACAACAGTCCCGTGCGCCCCATCGCCTTGCTGGCTAGATTCACGACGAGCCGCGTTTTTTTGTCGGTTAACTGATAGTCGTCGACTCTCGCCGCCGCCGACCCCGCCACGGACACGCCGCGCGCCTCGCGGATTTCATAGCCCTCGGGCACGTCCCATTCGAGCCGAAAGACGCCGGCTCTTTGAATGTCGTAGACCGCCCAGACCGACTGCGTCAACCGATCGGGAGCCAGGTCGACCACGACGAGTGAATCGACGGTTATCCGGGGTTCAACCTTCTCGATCGCCAGCTTCAGCTCGAAGGGAACCATGGAATAACGATAGGCAAAATCCCATTTGCCCGAGGCCAGCGCGGGGGGCAATTCGGCCGCGTCGACCTGCAACAGGCCGGCGCGCGCGCTCGTCTCGGCCCGCAGAGCGGGCGAAACTTGAACGACGACCAGCCCCTGCTGCCGGCCCACGTCGAGCGCTTCGACCACCGGCGCCGCCAGCGTTTTGGTTTTCGCCGGGTCGTTGAATTGTTCGAGCTCGACGGTGACGCTTTGGCTGCCCTCGGCCGGCTCGAACAATTGCACGTCGATTCGCTGGCGGCCGTCCTCCTTGGCCACCGACCACTGACGGACGTTCGCGTCGAAAACGTTGATTACCTTCTGGTCGGCGGGCACCGCGATGGCCAGCGACGCCAGACGCGCGCGGGAAATAGTGTAAACCAGCCGGCATTGGGTCCGCATGACGCCCTCGTTGATCCAGACTTGCTGTTGCGACTGGACCGTGGCCAAAGCCGTCAGCCCAGTGGCTCCCTCGGTCTTCGGCGTCCATGCGATCGTCACCGTCGGCGCCGCGCCGACGAAGGCCAGCACGACCGTCTTGCCGGCGGTTCCGTCGGATTCCGCTTCCTCGTCCGATCGTTCCTTGTCCGATTCGGGCACCTCGCTGGCCGCCAGAAGCGGCTGAATGTCGACCTTCACCCCGGGCTCGGGTATCGTGATCCGCCACCGGCTCACCGGGGCTTGCGGCACTTGAACCGACACCTGGTTGCGGCCCGGCGAGCGGGCAATCGCCTTGGCAAATTCAAGTTCCAGCTCGATGGGCTCCGCGGCTTTTTCGCCTCGCTCGACCAGAAGCAAATAGCCTTGACGCGGATCGGAAATGATCCGGGCCGGTTTGCCGTCGAGCGTTGCTCGGGTAATGGCCGCGTCGCCCAGCCGCAACGGGACCTTGTGCCAGCCCTTGCGCAACAGCTCGATTTTCAACCGCGACGTGAATTGCATGACGTCGCCCACGACGGTTCCGTCGCTGCCGACTTCGCTGATCACCGCGCCGACCGGCGGTTGCTCTTCGCCCGGCGGCGTCCGCTTTTCACGAGCCGCTTTCCAGAGTTCCTGAAATTCCTCGTAGGGGAGAAACACGCCGCGGCCCCGGGCCTCGAAGACTTTGCGGAGCTTTTCGTAGGGAATGTAGATCGTTCGCTCGCGGAACGTCTCCGGTTGGGCCGCCGGATCCGAGGCAACCGGCTCTTGACATCGGACCGCGGCCGCCTGAAGCGTCAGCAGCGCCGCGCCAAACAACACGGCCGCCACCCAGGGTCGTAGGATCGTATTCATGGGTCTTCCCGTCGCTGGAACCAAGGAACGAAAACTGGTCAAACTAAAAGACGTAAAAAGACATGAGCGCGACAAGTCGCCGAATTAAGCCGGCGGCTCGCCCATTGTACTGCCAAAGTATACGATTGCTTCATCCCCCTTTGGGACCCCCCACGCTGGTCCAAGCCGACCAAGAGACGCCAATCGGGCGGCAAGAGTTCCTTGGGAATGAAAGGGGCAAAGAAATGCACAATACCCCTACGGAGAGGGGTAACTTCAGGGCCGCTGAGGTTGCTCACATTTTTCCGAAGGCTCGGATTTCCCGGCAGGCTCCAAAATTCCCCTCATGCGGCTGGACATGAACTCTTCATGTCCGGTTTTCGACGCCCGAAGGATCAACGCTGCCGTATGGGAACGGCTTTCGACAAGCTTCATTCCCTCGGTTGGCCCCAAGACGCTCACGGCCGACGCCAGGCCGTCGGCTTCCATGGCCGTGGGGGCGATGATCGTCACGCTGCCGTGGTCGGTCAGGGCAATGCCGGTCCTCGGGTCGAGAATGTGAGAATAGCGGCGGCCGTCGATTTCGACGTATTGCCAGGCGTCGCCTGAAGTTGCGACAGCCGAACGGCTTAGTGTGACGTAGTGGCCCGGCGGTGAATCGTCGTCCACTCGGGCGATGCCGATTCGCCAGCCGGGTTTGTCCGGGGGAGGGTCGCCGACGCGGATGTCGCCACTCGCCTCGACCAACGCTTGGCGAATGCCGTTCCGCCTCAAAACGTCCATGGCGGCATCCAGCGCGTACCCTTTGGCGATGCCGCCGAAATCGAGTTGCATTCGAGTCTTAAGTAGTTTGACAGTATTGTGTTGCGTATCGAGTTCCACCAGATTGTACCCGACGAGGCTTCGGGCGTCGGCCAGCGTTTGGGGATCTGGAATTTCCCCTCGACGGAGGGTTCTCCGCCAAAGCTTCGAGAGCGGACCGACAGTCACGTCGAATGCTCCGTCGGAGGCCAAGGAAAGTTGTCGCGAGGCAAAAAGCACCCGAAAAAGGTCATTGCTTACCGGGGCGGCGGTTCCTGCCCGGGCCTGATTGCAGAGCCGGCGAGCCTCGCTGGTCGAATCATAGTCGCTAAAAATCTTGTTTAAGCGGCGGAATTCGGCCAATACGGCCGCCGAGGCCCGGTTTGCGGTTTCAGCGTCGCCAGCGTAGAATAGAAGTCGGATCGGGACGGCCATTTCGACGCCGGTCGTCTCGAACCGTTGCGGCGTCTGGGTTTCCGACCCGATGGCCACGCCCGCCAACACACCCCACAGTATTACCAGCCGGATCATAGCGGCTCGGTCCCTCCCGTTTTGATATGAACTCCACGGTTTTGCTTACGATGTGGCGATTTTAGCCCCTGGTCCATGGGTGCCGGGTTCCGAGGTGCATTTCAAGCGTTGACCAGGGTTGCCTTCTTCATGATACCGTTTTTTTAAGGTGCGGATGATGACGATTTGTACGCCGAGAAGGGTCGGAAGTAGGGAGAGTGGTCGTCTTGTCTGGGGGCAACTCCCAGTTGCCATGGTTATTTTCACGTTTCTTTTTGGGATTGGTTGCACCGCGAATCGCGCCGAGGACGGCGCTCAGCCGGCCGCCATGCCCGAGGCCGCCAAGGCGGGGGATGCCGCGGG
>JAFGAY010000395.1 GCA_016933425.1 Pirellulales bacterium | reverse complement strand
GGAAGGATTTCGAGCTGGGTGACCGACAGCGCGCCCTGGCGGATGGCGGTGCCCACGCAGTCGCTCCCCGTGTCGCCGCCGCCGAGAACCACGACGTGCTTGCCCTGAGCCGTCAACGGCGGATGGCCGAGCGTTTCCTCGGGATCGCCGGCCACGCGGCGGTTTTGTTGGACGAGAAAATCCATGGCCTGATGAATTCCGTCGAGATCGGCTCCCGGCACGTCGAGCGGTCGCGGGCGGCCGGCGCCCATGCACAGGCAAATTGCATCGAACGACTTGCGAAGATACCGGGCCGAAAGGTCGATGCCCACGGTAATGTCGGTCTCGAATCGGACGCCCTCTGCGGTGAGCTGATCGAGCCGACGGTCGAGGATTCGTTTTTCCATCTTGAAGTCGGGAATGCCGTAACGGAGCAAGCCGCCCACCCGATCGCTTTTTTCGAACACGACAACTTCATGGCCGGCGCGAGCCAACTGTTGGGCCGCGGCCAGACCGGCCGGACCGGAGCCGACCACCGCCACGCGCCGGCCCGAACGCGCCGTGATGCGCGCCGGAGCGATCCAGCCCTCGCGGAACGCCCGCTCGACGATCTGGCATTCGATCTGGCGGATCGTCACCGGCTGGGCGTTGATCCGCAGCGTGCACGCGGTCTCGCACGGGGCGGGACACACGCGGCCGGTGATCTCGGGAAAGTTGTTTGTCGAGTGGAGGTTGTCGGCCGCCTCGCGCCAACGCCCGCGATAAACCAGGTCGTTGAACTCGGGAATGCGGTTGCCCAAGGGACACCCCACCGCGTGGCAAAACGGCACGCCGCAGTCCATGCACCGGGCGACCTGGCGGCCGATTGTCTCCTCGGCCAACGGCCGGTCGACCTCGTACCAGTCCTTGATCCGTTCAGCGATCGGACGGTGGTCGGCTTCGACGCGCGGGTATTTCAGGAAGCCTTGCGGATCAGCCACGGAACACCTCCTCGGTGGCGGGCGTTTGGTCGCCGCCGACGTGTTCGCTCTGGCGGAGCCGTTCCAGGGCTCGGCGATAGTCAATCGGCATCACCTTGACGAATTGGCCGGCCATTTCCGGCCAGGCGTCGAGTACGCGGCGCGCCTGGCGGCTGCCCGTATGATCGTAGTGGCGCGTGATCAACTCGCGCAGAACAGCCTGATCGCGTTCGTGCCAGATCGATTCGAGGTCGACCATGTCGAGATTGCACAAGGTGTCGAAGAGTTGGTGTTCGTCGAGCACGTAGGCAACCCCGCCGCTCATGCCCGAGGCGAAATTTCGCCCCGTCCGCCCCAGCACGACGACCACGCCGCCGGTCATGTATTCGCACCCGTGATCGCCGATGCCCTCGACCACGGCGACCGCGCCGCTGTTGCGGACGGCGAACCGTTCGCCGGCCTGGCCGTTGATGAACGCCTCGCCGCTGGTGGCGCCGTAAAGAATAGTATTGCCGACAATGACGTTGTTGGCGGCCTCGAACGACGATCCGTCGGGCGCGCGGACGATGATTCGCCCGCCCGAGAGCCCCTTGCCGACGTAGTCGTTGGCCTCGCCGATCAGGCGCAGCGTGATGCCCGGCGCGAGAAACGCGCCGAAACTCTGCCCAGCCGTTCCACGACAAGTGACGTTGATGGTTTCGTCGGGCAAACCAGCCCGGCCGTGTCGCGTAACGACCCGATGGCTCAGGATCGTGCCGACCGCGCGGTGGACGTTGCGGATGGGGATGTCGAGTTCGGCGTGGGCGCCGCGGTCGACTTGTTGGCCGATGCGCTCCAGAATCCGGCGGTCGAGATGGTCCTGGTGGGTGTCGGACGGGGGCCGAACGCATCGTCGGGCGGCGTTTTCAGGCAGACCCGGCACGGCCAGAATGGCCGAAAAATCGAGTCCCTTGGCCTTCCAGTGATCGACCGCGTGGCGCGAGCCCAGACGCTCGACCGCGCCGACCATGTCGTCGAACCGGCGGAAACCGAGCGACGCCATGATTCGCCGGACGTCCTCGGCGACAAACGTCAAGTAGCGAACCAGGTATTCGGCCTTGCCGGTGAAGCAGTTTCGCAGCTCGCCTTCTTGCGTGGCGATGCCAACCGGACAAGTGCCCAAATGGCACTTGCGCATGAGCACGCACCCGAGCGACACGAGTGCGGCCGTGCCAAAGCCGAACCGCTCGGCGCCCAGCAGCGCGCCGATCACCACGTCGCGGCCGGTGCGTATTTGGCCGTCGACCTGGACGAGGATGCGGTCGCGCAGACCGTTGCGCAAGAGCGTTTGTTGCGTTTCGGCCAGCCCCAGTTCCCAGGGCACGCCGGCGCCGCGGATCGACGACAAGGGGCTCGCGCCCGTCCCGCCGTCGTGGCCGCTGACGAGCACTTCGTCGGCATTGGCCTTGGCCACGCCGGCGGCAATCGTCCCCACGCCGACTTCAGAAACCAGCTTGACGGAGACCAGCGCGGAAGGATTTGCGCACTTCAGGTCGTAGATCAACTGGGCCAGATCCTCGATCGAATAGATATCGTGGTGGGGCGGCGGCGAGATGAGCGATACGCCGGGCGTCGCGTGGCGAAGCTTCGCGATTTCGTCGGTTACCTTGTGGGCGGGCAATTGGCCGCCCTCACCCGGCTTGGCGCCCTGGGCCATTTTAATCTGAAGCATCTTGGCGGCCGCCAGGTAGTCGATCGTCACGCCGAACCGGCCGCTGGCCACCTGCTTGATGGCGCAATTGGCTGAGTCGCCGTCGGGACGCGGCTGGTGGCGGGCCGGGTCCTCGCCTCCCTCGCCCGTGTTGGCCATGCCGCCCAAGCGGTTCATGGCGATGGCGATGGTTTCGTGGGCCTCGCGGCTGATCGACCCGAGCGACATGGCGCCCGTGTAGAACCGGCGGCAAATCTCGGCGGCCGGCTCGACTTCCTCGAGCGGCGCCGGTTCGCCCGGCACAAACTCAAACAGCCCCCGCAACGTGCACAAATCGCGATCCTGCCGGTTCACCTCGTCGGCGAATCGAGCATACTCGTCCGCGTCGTCGCGGCGGACCGCCTGCTGGAGCCGCGTGATCGTCGACGGATTCCAGAGATGTTTCTCGCCGTCAACCCGATATTGGAACTCGCCGGCATGACTCAAGTCGAGCGCGCCGGGCACGCGCCGCGCCAGGGCGTCGCGGTGGCGGTCGACGGCTTCGCGGGCAATCACGTCGAGCCCGACGCCCCCGATCCGCGAGGCCGTGCCCGTGAAGTAGCTGTCGATGATTTCCCGGTTGAGCCCGACCGCCTCGAACTGCTGGGCCGAATGATAGCTTCGCAGGGTCGAGATGCCCATCTTCGACATGACCTTGAGAATGCCTTTTTTGATCGCCGTGATGTATTGGTCGACCAATTGTTCGAGTTCGATCTCATGGGGAAGCAGGCCGTCGACGTGGAGCTTCTGAATCGCCTCGAACGCCAGGTAGGGATTGATCGCCTTGGCCCCATAGCCGCACAGCAGGCAAAAGTGCATCACCTCGCGGGGCTCGCCGCTTTCAACGACAAAACCAACTTCGTTGCGCAACCGCCGGCGCAGCAACCCATGGTGCAACGCCCCCACGGCCAGCAGGCAGGGAATGGGCGTTTGTGTCGGGCCGGCGTCGCGGTCGCTGATGATGAGCATGTTCGCGCCGTCAAGAACGGCCGCGGCGGCCGCCTCGACAAGACGATCGAGGGCCGCGCGGAGCGACTCGGCCGGCGACGACTCGTCGGCGTCGAAAAGACTCGAAAGCGTGGCCACGTGAAAATCGGACCGCTCAACGCTCCGCAAACGCTCCACGTCCTCGTTGGTCAGAATCGGGTGCAAGAGACGCAACTGGCGGCAGTGCTCGGGCGTCTCCTCGAGCAGATTGCGCTGCTTGCCCGTGAAATTCATCAACGACATGACCAGCCCCTCGCGCAACGGGTCGATCGGCGGATTGGTCACCTGGGCGAAGAGCTGTTTGAAGTAGTCGAACAGCAGCTTTGGCCGGTTCGACAAGACCGCCAACGGCGTGTCGGTGCCCATCGAGCCGATCGGCTCCTGGCCGTTGGCCGCCATGGGCGCAAGAATCGTCTGCAACTCGTCGCGGGTATAGCCGAACATGCGAAGCCGGGTCGAAAGCGTTTCGGGATCGTAACGCACGGCGCGCGACGGCTGGAAAAGACCCCGTAACTCGATCTGGTTCTCCTCGAGCCAGCGGCGATAGGGTTTCTGGCGGGCAATTTTCGCCTTGATCTCATTGTCGACGATAATGCGGCCCTCGACCGTGTCGACCAGGAACATGCGCCCCGGCTGAAGGCGGCCCTTGCGGCGAACGCGCTCGGGCGGAAGCTCGATGACGCCCGCCTCACTCGCCATGACAACCAGGTCGTCGTCGGTGATCACGTAGCGGCAGGGACGCAAACCGTTGCGGTCGAGCGTCCCCCCGACCAACCGACCATCGGTGAACAACATGGCCGCCGGCCCGTCCCAGGGTTCCATGATGGCCGAATGATATTCGTAGAACGCCCGCTTGTCGGTGCTGATGTGGTAGCGCGGGCCGAACGCCTCGGGAATCATCATCATCAAGGCATGAGGCGCGCCGCGGCCGGCGCGGACGAGCAGCTCCATGACATTGTCAAAACAAGCCGAATCGCTGCCGCCGGGCTCCAGGATCGGAAACAGGTCGGAAAGGTCCTCGGCCAGGTTCGGGCAACACATCGTCTTTTCATAGCCCTGGATGCGGTGGGCGTTGCCCCGCAGCGTGTTGATCTCGCCGTTGTGGGCAATCATGCGAAACGGCTGAGCCAACCGCCAACTCGGCAGCGTATTGGTGCTGTAACGCTGGTGGACGATCGCTAAGGCCGTCGTCACCCGGGCGTCGGACAAATCGGGATAATAGGCGGCCAACTGCGGCGCGAGAAACATGCCTTTGTAAACGATGGTCCGGCACGACATCGAGCAGACATAAAAATCGCAAGCCGCGGGCCCCCATTGAGCGCGAACCCGATGCTCGGCCCGTTTGCGCGCCACAAAAAGCCGCCGCTCAAGCATTTCGTCGGCCAGACCGCGGCCGTCGAGAAACCACTGGGCTACAACGGGTTCTGCGGCCCGGGCCAAGTCGCCCAGACAGCCGCCGTCGGTCGGCACGGCCCGGCGCCCCATCACGGCGAGACCGGCCTCGTCGATCGTTTGGGCGAGGATCGCTTCCGCCTGCTCCCGGATCTCCGGGTCTTTCGGCAGAAAAACCATCGCCACGCCATAGTGGAACGGCGCGGGCAGCGTCAGGCCGAGCGCGCCGGCCTCGGCCGCGAAAAACTCATGGGGAAGCTGGAGAAGGATGCCCGCCCCGTCGCCCGTCGATTCGTCGGCCCCGGCCGCGCCCCGGTGTTCGAGGTTTAAAAGCACCTCGAGACTCTGCCGCACAATGGCGTGTTCCCGACGTCCGGAAATGCTGACTATCGCACCAATTCCACAGCCGTCATGTTCGTAACCCGGGTCGTAGAGACCCGATGGCGAAGGAGCGTCGTGAATCATGGGCTTCGGTATGCGGGCGACCTGTTATGACAAAGTCGCCACAACCCCTTTATTGACAATATGTTGCAACGAATGTTCGATTTGCGTGTCCACCCGGCGCTTGTGGTTGCTTTCGCGTCCTAACTTGTTCCCAACCAATAACTATAGGTTTCTTCCGGTCGGCGACTACCCCCGCTTTGTGTATCCGTCTTGCGAACCACCCGCGGAGGT
>JAFGAY010000079.1 GCA_016933425.1 Pirellulales bacterium | reverse complement strand
CTGGCCAATTCGCGTGGCTGTTCCAGGGGAATTACCGTCAAAAGAATCGCCACCGCGATCGCCACGCCGGACCAGGCAATCGCCCGGGGCGTCAGAAAACGCCGCAAGATCCGTCGCGTCGAGCGGGTCTCGTCGGTCGCGGCCGGTCGCGGCGCGTCGTCGGCCGTCGCCGCCGGCTCGGCAAGGATCCGGTGCTCGGCGGCGCGTAGGACCCGAGCGCTAAGGTCCTCGTCGAGCCGGTGGGCCGGCAAGTTTTTCATGCTCACCGTCACGGCGCGAAGCTCGTCGAGCCGCCGGCGGGCGGCCGCGTCCTCGTCGAGCCACCGCTCGACGCGCGCACGCTCCTCGGCCGGCAATTCGCCGTCGAGATAAGCGCTGAGCAGTTCGTGTTGCGACGGATCGTTCATGATCTATTACTATTCTATGCCTCGCCGCTTTGCTGGGCGGCAAAAACCTCCTTGAGCTGGTCGTGCATTTGCATCCGGGCGCGAAACAAACGGCTGCGAACGGTTCCCACCGGAATGTCCAGCACGCCGGCGATCGTTTCGTAGTCGCAACCTTCAATCTCGCGCAGGACCAAAATGGTTCGGTGCTCCTCGCTCAGCCGGCCGAGGGCCTCGCGGACCTGGGCGCGGTTTTCTTGTTGTTCGAGTTGTTCGGGCGGGCCGGGATTCGTCTCGACCGGCTCGCGGCCCGAGGCCTCGCGCGCCCGGTCGAGCGAAGCGGTCGGTTTCTTTCGTCGATAATGGCTGGCCGCATGATTGAACGCAATCCGGTACAACCAGGTATAGAACGTGCTCGAGCGGCGGAACGTATCGAGTTTGACAAAGGCCTGCACGAAAGCCTCCTGGGCCAGGTCGGCCGCGTCCTCGGGGCTGCCGGTCAGGTGAACCAACGTGTTGTAGAGGCGGTCCTGGTACTTCCGCACGAGCTCGCCAAAAGCGGCCGAGTCGCCTCGCAACGTCGCTTCGATCAAGGGCGTGTCGTCGCTCAAAGCAGGTCCACCTCTTGAGACGCTCGAACAGGGACAGAAGTTCCGGTTTCCCCAAGGCCAGACCGGCCCAGGCGCCGGTCCAATCTGTCCCATGGTCCCCTATTGGGGGCAATCTGTCAAACCCGGGTCGCGGATGACCCATGCCGATAGAACGGACTAGTCGGCGAAAAAAGTTCCGTATTGCCGGTTAGTCTCACCTTCAATCGGGGGGGCTTGAGGTTCACCCACGAGCCTACATTTCCTGGAGGAACCGGACCATAGCGTCCGAGGCTTCCGATTCCTCGCTGACGACCTGGTTGGCGCCGGCCCTGCGGATGCGGGCAACGTTGGCCTGATAACGGCAGCGGACGACGATTTTGCAGGTCCGCGAGAGTTGTCTGACTGAAAGAACGATATTCTCGGCCGCCATGTCCTGGGCCACGGTGACGACAACCAAGCTGCACTGCTCGACGTCGGCCCGGCGAAGCACCAACGGATCGCTCCCGTCGCCCGCGATCGTATGAAACCCTTGAAGCGCGTAGCCGTGCAAATTGACAGAGCTGAAATCGATCAAGCAGACGTCGATGCCCGAGATCTCCAATTGCGACGTGACCTGGCGTCCGATGGGGCCGGCGCCGACGACGATCGCGTGGCGCGGCATGTTGATGGTGGCCGGGCGCCGGTCATCGGGTTGTTCCAGGGTTCGGCCGGCCAACTTCAGGCCCGACTTGAGCAACTGCGGCGTGAGGATCAATGTGCCCAAGGCGACGAACATGACCAGATCGCGATGGGCCGCGCCCATCAGGCCCGATTGTTCGCCGATCAGCAAGAGGACGAAGGAAAACTCGCCCATCTGCGCCAGTCCGAGGCCCGTGCCGAGTGCCCCGCGCCAGCGCAACCCGGTCAGACGCAGCGACGCGGCCGCCGCGGCCGTTTTCAGGGCGAGCACGCCCGCCAGCAGGGCCATGGCCAGGGCGGCGCTGCCGGCCGACGATACCACGTCGAATCGCATCAGGGTGCCGAGGCTGACGAAGAACACGGCGGCGAACGTTTCGCGGTAGGGGAGAATCAGGGCGTCGATTTGCCGCGTGAGCCGGTTGCCGCCCAGCGCTACGCCGGCGGCCAGCGCTCCGAGCATCGGCGGTAGATCATTTCGCTGGGCCACCAGGCAGAACGCGCCCAGGATGGTCAGCGTGAAAAGCATCACGAGTTCCACGCTGCGCAGCTTCTGAAGCGCGGGAGCGACCCAGCGGCGAATCACGTGGCGAAACGCGGCGACAACCGACACCAGCAAGGCCGACTGCAGAATCAGCACGGTCAGGTCGTGCAGCAAGAGGCGGCTGGTTTCTCCCGTGAGCATCGGAATCAGGAGGATCAAGGGAACCAGGGCGACGTCCTGGAACAACAAGATGCCGATTGCCCGACGCCCGTGCGGCGAGGTACTTTGCCCCCATTCGGCGAGCGCCTTGAAAACCAGGACCGTTGAGCTGAAGGCCACGGCGCAACCCACCAGCACAGCGCCGGACCAGCCAATGCCCATGAAATGCACGGCCAGCGCCACGGGCGCGGCCACCAAGAACATTTGCACGGTTCCGCCGCCGACGATCCATCGGAATGCGTGGCGCAACGACTCGAACGAGAGTTCCATTCCAATTGAAAACAACAGCAACAGGACCCCGGCGTCGGCAAGAGCGGTCAACGAATGATCGCCCTCGGAAATCCAACCAAGGCCGCCATGGCCGATCAGCGCGCCGGCGACCAGATAGCCAACGAGCATCGACACGCCCAACCGACGGCACACGGCCGCCGCGATCAGCCCGGCGCCGAGCACGAGGAGCAAGTTGCCGGCGAGTTGTTCGACGTTCGAGGAATCCATGGAAGGCTCCGCCGCCGCGAGTACATTTATGTGCCTCTGCCGGCTTGTCTGGCAGAGCCAAGCTAGTGTTCCCAAAATACTTCTGGAAAAGCCAGCCGTGGCACCCGACAGTTTGCCCGCTATCCGGCCAACGCGGTTCCTCGTGGCTGTTTACAAAGATAGAACCAAAAAGCAGCGATGGCCAGCAGAAGCAACAGACTGAGATTCTGCGAAATGCTCAAACCGGTGCCCAGCGAGGCGCCCTCGTCGGTCCGAATAACTTCTAGAAGAAACCGCGTGATGGGATAGATCGTCAGCATCAGGGCAAACACCTCTCCGTCGCGGCGGCGAAATGGGGCGTAGGCCAACAGAAACAGGAAAATCACCATCGCGTTGATCGACGCGTAGATTTGCGTCGGGTGCGTCGGGCGGCTCCGCTCGGGCGGGGGCGACGTCGAAAATTGAACGTGCCGGCCGGCCGCCGTTTCCAGGCGGATTGGCTCACGTTGGCCCACCGCGGTCCGAAACAGCAAAGCCACCGTTCCCGCGTCGCGGACCGCGCGGTCGTTGATGGCCACGATCCGCTCGCCCGGCCGCAATCCGGCGCGGTCGGCCGGACTATCGGCCGCGACCCAGGTTACCTCGGGCACGGCCGCCGGATCGCCGTCGAGGGCGAAACCCCAGAGTTGGCCTCGGGCCAGTTGCTGCTCGTAGACCGGGCTGCCCGGCGGGAATGTGACTGCCCAGGGCGCGTCGCACGGGCCCCCGAAGCAACATCCGTGGGCCAGGCAGCCGATTCGTCCAATGGCCAGCCCCAACAGCAGGCTCGGCGCCAGCAAATCGCACACGGCCAGAAGGGGCAGGCGGTGCTTGCGGACGTAGAACAACATACCCCCCATGCCGGCGACCAAGGAACCGTAAACGACCAGACCGCCTTTCGAAAAATTTACGATCGCGCCGAGCGTTTCGCCGACGGTCGGTTGGCTGAATTCTGGCCAGTATTCGACAACATAAAACAGCCTCGCGCCGATGATGCCGGTCACGAACATCCAGAAAACCATCGAGACCATCTGGTCGGGATCGAGCCCGGCGCGCTTCGCGCGCCAGGCCAGCAGGGCCGTGGCCGAGACGATGGCCACCAGCAGCATGGTGCCGTAGCCGCGGATCGGAAGGCCGACGTCGTCGCACAGCCGCGGCAAAAGCCAAACAATGGCCGCCGCAACCAACGCCAACAGCGGCACGTAGCCGGCCACCTCGCGGCCCGACCTGGTTCGCCATCCGACAACGATCAACAATACCAGCGCGAAAAGACACCAGGCCGCCAGCAGAAGGCCAACTCCGAAGACGGGCAAGCCGCCGATTTCGTGTCGAATGTGAAAAAGCGTGTCAAACATCGGTTTTGTTCGTTGTGTGAGAAGGTGTTTTGAAATTCGTTTTGACAACCATAATCCCCACCGGGCTTGTCCCGGTGGAGTAGGGTTTGACAACTACCTGGCCGAACCGCCCCCAACCTTGTATCGGTTAACCAAAGCCTTAGAAGCAAATGCGAGAGAAGGCAAAAGAAAAAACATCCACCTTTTTTCGCGTGTTTCGCGTTTTTTGTGGTGATTCTCCAGAATTTCCTACGGCACGAGGAGTTCGTTGTCGATGAGCCGGGTGTTTTCGATCCGCGCGGCCACGGCCGCCAGCGTCGGACCGGCGATCCGCTCGACCGGTTCGAGCGTGTCGGGATCGACCAAAGCGACATAGTCGATCGTCACGCCGCCGGCTGAAAGGATCAAATCGCGCATCCGTGCGGCCAACGCCGCCGGGTCGCGCTGGCCCGACGCAACCCGATCGCGCGCCAGCGAAAGACTTTTCCAGAGCACGGTGGCCCGGGCGCGGGCCGCCGCGCTCAGATAGGCGTTCCGCGAACTCATAGCCAGCCCATCGCTTTCGCGGACGGTCGGGCAGACGCGCACGTCGACCGGCACGTCCAGGTCGGCCGCCATGCGTCGAATGACGGCCGCCTGCTGATAGTCCTTCTGACCGAAATAGGCCGCGTCGGGAGCGACCATATTCAGCAGTTTGAGCACGACGGTGGCGACGCCGCGAAAATGGGTCGGCCGTGATTCGCCCTCCCAGCGCCGGCTGACTCCCTCAACCTCGACCCAAGTCGCGTGGCCCTCGCGATAGACGTCGCCG
>JAFGAY010000078.1 GCA_016933425.1 Pirellulales bacterium | reverse complement strand
GCGAACATGCCGTTGACGTAATGGGGCGTGTGGCTGGCCGTTTGAACCATGAGGGCCGACTGATGCTCGTACTTCAGCTTTTGCGTCAGCCGCGAACTGTCGCCCTCGCCCAGAATGTACGAGGCGACGTCCAGGGCGTACAAATCGGGATTGGAAAGCTCGACCGTCGGCCAGGCCAGCACCATGTCGTAGGTAGCCCCTTCCATCTCGCGGACGGCCTCGCGCGGGGCGATTTGCTCGGGCTCCTCGACCATCGGCAGATAGGTTTCCACGGCCCGGGGCGTTTCGGCGTATGCCTTGGCCACGCGCTCGAGCACCTCCTCGGTCTTGACGTCGCCGACCACGACGAAAACCTGGTTGTTGGGCACGTAGCGCGATCGGTAGAAGTCGACGCAGTCTTGGCGCGTGGCGCCGCGAAGGACGTCGAGATAGCCGATCGTTGGATTTCGCGCGGGATGCGTCGTATAGACTGTTTGGGCCAGCATCTGCCAGAGCACTCGCGACCGGTTCGCCTCGCCGTCGGCCAACTCGCGCTGGACAACGCGGTGCTCGCGGTCAAACGCCTCCTGGTCGAACGTGACGTGCTGCATTTCGTCGGCCACCAGGTCGATGCACGTCGCGGCGTGACGCGCCGGACAGTTGATGAAATAGGTCGTCATGTCCGAGCTGGTCGCGGCATTGGAAGCGCCGCCGAACGTGTCGATGATTTCTTCCTTTTGCTTTGCGGTCATGGCCGCCGTCGTTCCGCCGGAGACCTGGTGCTCGATCAAGTGGCTCAAGCCCATGCCGAGCCATTTACCCTCGAACGCCCCGCCCGTGTTCTTGAC
Organism: Pirellulales bacterium; assembly: GCA_016933425.1. Taxonomy (GTDB): domain Bacteria; phylum Planctomycetota; class Planctomycetia; order Pirellulales; family Thermoguttaceae; genus UBA11386. The sequence continues at coordinate 10,043 of JAFGAY010000078.1, read as the reverse complement.
AAAACACCGCACGGTGGCCACCGGCGCGGCGTGGTCTTCCTGGACCAGCACGGTTAGGCCGTTGGACAACTTGGCCAGGGTAATGCCGTCGTCGAGCAGCTCGACCTGGGTATAGCTGACCGTCCGCGCCGCCGGCTCCGTGGGCTGTTCCTGGCAAAAGGCGGCCGCCGCCAGAGCACAGAAAATCACCGCGGAACACGTCAACAACCCCGGTACTCGTCGGTACGCGATCATGGCTGGAACCTTTTTGCACGGGTGAAATCGAGAAACATGCCTTTGGCATCCCGGCGCCGACGGCAGGCAACCGCACCAAGTCCTTTTTCTTAACAAATTCACGCTGCCGGGCATAGAGCGGAAGGGTAGCCGCGAGGATCGCAATAGGCACCCTACCCCAAACGGCGTCGCATTCATTTTCGCGGTTTTCGTGCTTTTCGTGGTCGATTCCCTAGCCGGCCTTCCGTCATGGCTCTCACCGTAAATGGCTTTTTCTATTGATGTTACGTTGCACCCGATCTCCAGGTTCATAATCTACGAAAGTTTTCGTTGACAATACGAAGCTCTTCGTATACAATCCGGCCAGTCGAACCCCCAAGACCCGAACACCCGCCGACCACGGAGGTCGCCATGCCCAAGAACAAGAAAACCACGCCCGAACCCACCAATGCCGAACTGGAAATTCTCCAGGTTCTTTGGGAACACGGGCCGTCGACCGTGCGTCAAATCCACGAGCAGCTTAGCCACCGCCGCGCGACCGGCTACACCACCACGCTCAAGCTGATGCAAATCATGGTCGGCAAGGGGCTCCTGGCTCGCGATGAATCGAATCGAACCCATCTCTACCGCGACGCGCAGACCAGGGAAAAAACCCAGCGGCAACTGGTGCGCAGCCTGATGCAGCGCGCGTTCGACGGCTCGGCGGCGGGTCTGGTCATGCAAGCCCTGTCAACCCAAAAGGCTTCGTCCGAGGACCTGGCCGAAATCCGCCGGCTTCTGGACGAACTCGAATCATAACCGGGAGGGACTCGAATCATGGAAAGCTCCCCAGCACTTCTCACCGCGCCGCTAATCGAATCGATCGGGTGGGCCCTGGTCCATTCGATCTGGCAGATTGCCCTGGTGGCGGCGCTATTCGCGGTCGCCCGATTCGCGCTGCGCTATCATTCGGCCAGGCTTCGTTACGCATTGGGTTGCATTGCCCTGGGCGCCATGGCGATGGTCGTCGCCGCGACGTTTTGCCTGGTGTGGACGACGCTAGACGATCGGTCCCCGGCGGCGTCGATCGCCGCGGCGCCGCGGGCGGTGGCCGTCGAGCCGGCGATCGATCCGATAGTGGTTCCCATGACCATTCACAGCGAGTCCGAAATGCCGAGCATTCCCACTCCGACGCCCGTGGTCGAAACGCCGCCGGAGACCTCGCCGGCGATCGAAGCGTCGAGTTCTGGATCACCACCATCCGCTCCGTTTCGACGCCGGCTTATCGACACGATCGGCGAATGGTTGCCGTGGCTCGTGGCCGGCTGGTTGTTGGGCGTGGTCGGGTTTGCCTCGCGGCTGGCGTGCGGGTGGCTGGGCGTGCGGCGGCTTCGGCGACGGGGAATTACGCCGGTCGCCGGCGCGCTGGAAGAGCGGCTCGTTCGATTGAGCAATCGTCTCGGGCTCGACCGCGCGGCGGTGCTCGTCATGTCGACCGTCGTCGAGGTGCCCGCCGTAATCGGCCACTTCCGACCCGCGATTCTCTTGCCGGTGAGCCTGGTGACGGGCCTAAGTCCCCTGCAGATCGATGTTATGCTGCTGCACGAACTGGCCCACATCCGGCGGCACGATTACCTGGTCAACCTGATCCAGACGGTCATCGAAACGGTTCTTTTCCATCATCCGGCCATGTGGTGGGTCTCGCGTCAGGTCCGCCAGGAACGCGAAAACTGCTGCGACGACATGGCGCTGGCTGTCTGCGGCGATCGGGCCGCGTATGCCGGGGCGCTCGCGGCAATGGAAGAGCTTCGCGCCGGCGTCTATCAGCCCGCCGTGGCCGCCTCGGGCGGAAATCTGCTGACGCGCGTTCGCCGCATCGTCGGCCGGCCCGCCGAAAGCCCGGGCCGCCGCCACGCCTGGCTGGCGGGAATGCTGCTGTTGGGAATCATCCTTGCGATGACGATCGGCGTGATGGGCGCCACTTCGGGAACCATCGCCGCCAAGGTCAACGACAAACAAAACCCATCCTCGGTTGAACGGGCGGCCGATGATAATATCACGGGTAGTCCCACGCTAGATAATAAATCCATAACGCCTCCAAGCATCGACCCAAAGAAAGATCACGAGGGCTACCGCATCGAGAAAATGAAGCAGGATTTCGAGGAAGCCATGCCGCCTTCGCGCGACGGGCTTTCGGCCAAGCAGCGCGAGGAGGCCATTCGTCTCTGGGGGCTGTCCGAGCATCGCATCCGCGAGTTGATGGACGATTGGCGCTGGCCTCGGGCCACCCCGCGGATGAATCGCGCGATGGCGCCAATTGTCGCGCGAATGCTCCAGGCCCGGGACAAGGGGGGCTGGAACGATACCGAGATGCGGGCCGAATTCTTCGATCTGTACCTGCGTAAGGCCACGGCGGGCCAACCGGTCGAAGGGCTGGCGGTTACCGTTCGCCCGCTTGAGGAAACCTATGTCAAAGGCAAGCCCATCGAAGTCGAGTGGAAGATTAAAAACGTCGGCGACGTGCCTCGCAAGATTCTCTGGCACGAGCGGCAGTATTCGCCCGCGCTGTTCGGCTTTTTGCGCCCGGAGGCCCGCGAGGTGTTCGGCACGGACCTCCTGCGGCATTTCACAAACAGTCTGCCAGGGCCGCCCGAGGTGATCGAACTCGCTCCGGGCGAGGCGAAAACGGCCCGGTTCGATTTCAGCCGGTTTGTGCCGTATGCCGACGTGTCGCCCGGCACGTATCAGGTGGTCGGCTATTACTGGCCGCGTTCGACGGAGTTGAACCTTCCCAAGGAGTTTCTCGCGAAGGCGGCCGGTGAGGGAGCCATGCTCGACCGGGTGGTCGCCGCGCCGGTCCAGATCAAGATATTGCCGCGCGAGGAGTTTGAAAAACGGCTCAAGTTCAAGGAATCGACCTGGGGCAAACCGGTCCAAGACGTCCGCGCCCGGCTGATGGTCGAACGGACAATGAAAAACCTCACGGAGGGGCCCCTCTTCATTCTTGAGGTCGAGAACTCCTGCGCCCCCTTGGAACTCCCGATTCAACCTCAAGGGACGGAGGGGATGGACGTATTCCTCTTGGAAATCGACGGTCAAACCTATCATCTCATGCGGACGACCTGGGAATGGAGAGATATTTATGCTCCGACCGGGCCAGGGTCCGAAAAGGTCCGGCACGTCTTTGCTTTTCGACTGATCTCGGAGGACGGGCTGGTCAGCCTCAAACATGTTACCCCTCCAGAAGTCGGCCGGGACGAATCCGGGATTAGCAGCTATGCCCTGACGACTGCCGTCGGCCAAAGTTTAAAACCCTTAAAACCATTGCAGCCGGGCAAACATTCGATGCGGATGGCCGTTCCGATCTACCAAAGATACGGCGTGGGGAATATGGCCAAGGTCGTCCAGGACACCGACGGAAATAACCTCTATGCTTGGACCCCGCCAGTTGATTTTAAGATCGGCGAATCATCGGCAACAGCGGTATCCAAGGACAAGGAAAAAACGGCAGCCTGGGGTAAAACAGTCGAAATCGAGATTGTGGGAAAGGGCAAGCCGGCTGCTCCATCGGCCGTGTTGCCTGATCGGGTCAGTGTGGAACTCATCGGCGTGGCCCGCAATCCTTCGTCGGAGCACTCCTGGTGGCGGCCCGACGGTGCGCCGTTGGCCACCGCGCCGTACGCATACAAACACGCCGTATTTCCCGAGCGACCCGGGCTCGTGGCTTACGAAATGGCATTTCGCCTGACGGGGCTCCCACCGGGCACGCCTCACTCGTCCGTGCGATTTTCGGTGGACGGAAGCGACGCATCGGGCAACCTCGTGGCGCAGGACGCCGCGGGCAAGGAACTCCAAAACATCCGCGCCATGGTCGTTTGGATGCCCAAGGACCAAAAGGAGACCAACATTGACGTGCGCGTCGGCGGCGGTCCTTGGCGCGACGTGTTTGTCTTCGCGGTTAAGTCGGTGGCCAATGGCGTTAAGCTGGGCGAATCGGTCGACGTCGATCGGCCGGTGGCCCGGGGCGACGACGTCATCGTTCACTGGGAAGCGTCGCTTCGCTGGTTGGACTCGCGCGACGTGGACGTGGTGATCGAGGACGCCAAGGGAAACCTTCTCCATGCCGTTGGCCGCAAATCATTGCGAGTCGGGCGGTACTACTGCACGTCGACGTTTCGCAGGACGTCGCTGGAAGATCTGGTCGACGTCCACCTGCGCGAGCGAAACCTGAACGTCGTGCGTTTTGAGAACGTGCCGCTTCGGCCCGGCGCGAAATCGGCGGTGCGCACGGTGGTCCGCGACGGCGCTAATCCGCTGGGGCTCGACGACGCGACGCTCGTCAAGTTCTTCCAGGCTGGACAAATTTTGCATTATGCGGCGTTCGATTGCGAGAGGTACTACCGCGAGCACGATCGGAAACTAACCGCGGACGTCGCGGAGCTGTATTCCAACCGTCAGCATCCCGAGCGTCAGGGGCGCGATCCGTTCGCGCCGGAGGGGCCCCTGCGGCTCGTTCTCAAGCAGGGACGGCCCGACCTGGTCCAGGTCTGGAGCGTGGGACCCGACGGCGACTGGGACGGCGGCAAGCCGATCGACTCGCGGTCGGGAACGTTGGACGGCGACATTGGGTTTGAGATGGGCATGGATCGACTGAAGACCCGATGGCTGGCCGACGGACCGATCGAGCGCTGTCTCGAAGGGACTCGCCTGGCCCATTACCTGGCGGCCAAGGGCCCCAAGCGGCCGAAGCCCACGTTCAAGGACGACGGTCTGGCGTGGGGCCCGGTGGTCGACGGGCTGCAACTGGCGGCCGAGCTAACGCCGGCCGGCCCTTACACGCTCGGCCAACCGATCAAGCTCCGTTTCCACGTCCGCAATGCGGCCGAATACCCGATTCAGATCGGCATCAATGTGCCCACGCGCCAAGACATGGGCCAAGACGCCGTGATTATCCAGGATGCCGAGGGGCGCCGGCTTCAAGGCCATTCGATATTGTATTCCGGCATGATTTCAACCCAACATCGAACGCTTGAGCCGGGCCAATCGACCACGTACGCCAGCAGCGGATTGGCGTTGGTCGCCTCGGGCACGAAATTCAACGGCCGCGACATGGTGGGCTATTGGGTTGAAGCCGAGCCGGGCCGCTACTCGGTCCGACTCCGGCAGCGGTTCCCCATCTCCTCGGACATCGAGCCGAAAGACTGGCAGGGCATTCTTGAGACGGGCCGGATTGACATCCAAGTCGTCGATGGGAGCAAGCCCGCCGGTGAAAATGCATTGATAATCAAGCCAGTCGAAACCAATCTTGTAAACGTGATTGAAACGGGTGCCCCAGGCGTTCCGCCAGCGTCTTGATCCACCATACGTCCACCGCGTCTCGGCGTCTCCGCGCGAAAAGAACCACCGCGCGATGACGCCGGGATGTTTCGTGGCAAGCGTGGGCGGCATTACGCCCCGCCAAGCTCATCCGGAAACGGTTCGACGTGGACCAGGACGTCGAGCACGTCGGGCCCCTCGGCCAGCAGACGCCGCTTGACCGCGCCGGCGATGTCGTGGCCCTCGCGGACCGTCAAGTCGGGATCGACCAGCACGTGGAGGTCGATCTGCAATCCTGGGCCGAGATAGCGCGTGCGCAGGGCATGGACCGAACGGACGCCGGCCGTTTCGGTGGCCAGTTTCAAGATGGCCCGGCGCGATTCGTCCGCCGCGCCGACGTCGGACAGCTCGCGGAGCGCCGGCCAGGCGATCTTCCACGCCGCATGGACGATCAATACGCAGACGATCACGGCCGCCACGTGGTCGAGCATTCCCCAGCTTGGCTCGATTCGGGTGCCGAGCACGGCCACGGCCACCGGCACGCTGCTTAGCGCGTCGCTTCGGTGGTGCCACGCATTGGCCAACAGAGCCGACGAACGTACCCGGCGTCCCACGCGAACCGTCCACTGGTAGAGCGTCTCCTTGGCGACGACCGACAAGCAGGCAGCCGCGAAGGCGATCCAACCCGGCCGGGTCGCGTCCTTTTCGTTGATCCCGGCGATGGCGTGGTAGCCGATGCCCAGGCCGACGGCGGCCAGTAAGACGCCGATCAACACCGTGATCATGGTTTCGATTCGGGCGTGGCCGTGGGGGTGCAGCTCGTCGGCCGGGGCCTTCCAGAATGCGGCGCCCACCAGCACGGCGACGTCGGTGACGCAGTCGGACAGACTGTGCACGGCGTCGGCCACCAACGACTGGCTCGATCCCAGGACGCCGAACACGAATTTCACGCCCGACAGGGCAAGGTTGATGGCCAACCCCCAAACGGTTACTCGATTGATCTCGGCGTGTTGGGTCTCCGGTGAAATGGTCGGCTTCGGCCGGCCGGTTGGTTCGGAAGAAGGAACGTGCGTGGTCATGGGAAATCCGGTTTCCCGCAATGGTCGAGGACGCCGTGTCCGGAATTTGTTGATTGATTCTAACGCGATACGCACCAAAACAAAGGGGACGGATTATCGTAATGGGTTGTGGCGTTATGCGTGGAGGGGGCGACGGTCAGGCGTTCACGCAACCCAACCGTCGGGGAGAACGGCCCCCTTGGTCACCACGACGATTCCGTCGCGGATCATTGCCGGCGGGGTTTCTTCCGACGAATCGGTTCGGCGGTGGTTAACCACCTGCACGCCGCGGCCGATGCGGCAGTTTTTGTCGATGATGGCCGTTTCGATCCGTGTTCCTGGGCCGATGCCCAGGGGTGGCTGGCCGTTGGTCTGATCGTGTTCGAACTCCTCGGGCGCCTGGTAGTAGTCGTTGCCCATCACGATCGAATCGCGGATGACCACGTCGGGTCCGATTCGGCATCGCAGGCCGATGACGCTGTGTTCGATGACGGCGCCTTCTTCGATGACGCAGCCGTCGGCCACCAGGCTGCCGCGGATGGTCGCGCCGTCGACGCGCGAGGGAGGCAAAAATCGGGCTCGTGAAAAGAGCGGGGCGTCGGCCGACATCAGCTCGAACGGAGGTTTCTTCGCCGCCAGCGCCAGATTGGCCTCGTAAAACGACCGGATCGTTCCGATGTCTTCCCAGTAGCCGTCGAAAAGGTGAACCTGGACGTGTTGTGTGCGAACCGACGCCGGGAAAATTTCCCGGCCGAAATCGCGGTAGTCGGTCTTTTCGAGCACGTTGACCAGGGCGTCGCGGTTGAACAAATAGATGCCCATGTTCGCCAGGCAGTCGCGTCCCCGACTGGGGATGCCGCGGGCGTCGATCCACGCCGGATCGGTTCGCACCAGGTTGAGTTCCTTTTCGGTCTGGGGTTTTTCCAGAAAACCGACCACGCGGCCCTCGTCGTCCAACCGCATAATGCCCAATCCGCCGGCGTCGCGCGCCGCGACGGGCACGGCTGATATGGTCACGTCGGCGCCCGACTCCAGGTGCGTCGCGAGCATGTCCTGGTAGTTCATTCGGTAGAGCTGATCGCCGGAGAGAATCAAGACGTAGTCGATTCCCGGCTGTTGGAGATATCGCAGATTTTGCCGCACGGCGTCGGCCGTACCCTGATACCAGTCGGAACTGGACAGCGTCTGCTGGGCGGCCAGAATTTCGACAAAACCGCCGGCGAACGGGTCGAAGGTGTACGTGCTTCGGATGTGGCGGTGGAGACTGACCGAATTGAATTGGGTCAAGACGTAGATGCGGTTGACGCCGCTGTTGATGCAATTCGATAAGGGGATATCGATCAACCGGTACTTGCCGGCCAAGGGAACCGCCGGCTTCGATCGAAATTGAGTGAGCGGATACAGCCGCGTACCACGCCCACCACCCAATACCAAAGCGACCAGATTCCTCATAATGCATCCTCGAAAAGGCGCTCTCATCTCCGATGCGGCCATTCTACCAAAACGGTCCGAGTCTCCAATCGAACCCCCCGCGTCATCCACATGTGCCGGTCTGGCGCCCCGGGGGACTACCCAGTGGATGGGTCCGTCTGGACCGGAAAATCGCAATTATCCTAAAAGTCCAGAAAAGCGGATTCTACCCATTAAGCACATTCCTCCCAATATAGTTCTTCTATGAAGTCTCGCGGAAATACGGACGATACTGCAAAAACCAGGTTTTTTGGGGGGATTCCATGCAATGAGGCAGGCATTTCGAGGCATGGATCAACCTACTAAACGGATTTGCACCGACGGAATCACGGAGGATTGAGACATCATGCGACGATTGTCTATCGCTTTTTTGTTGGCATGGTTGGGCGCCTCCTGGCTGCCGGCCGCCGAAGTCCCCTTTGCCGCGCGGCTCGAACAACTCGAAGCCGAAACCTTGTCCCTTCGCGCCGAGGTCCAAACGCTTCGCGCGGAGGCAGCCCACCGCACCCCCGCCCAACAGGCCGTCCCGGCCAGTTGGTCCGGCGGGGCGCCCGAGGAAACCGACTATTATACTGTGGAACAAGTCCAGCAGATGGTCGACGCTTCGGCGAAAAAGAACGCCTGGCGCAAGGGTGATTTCACGATCACACCCTATGGTTTTCTCTGGGGCAACATGGTCTATGAAACCGAGCGGAGCAACGTTGGAAGCTACGCGTTGTTTATTCGGTCGCCCGAAGCCTCGGACGACGACAATTTCGTCGTCGACGGGCGCAACACGCGGTTGGGGGTCGACGTGGTTGGGCCGCGGTTGTGGTTTTTCGATTGCGTTCAAAGCGGCGGCAAGGTCGAATTCGATTTCCAAGGCTCCTTCGTGACCGAAAACAAGGCGGGCGTTCTCCTGCGACACGCCTATTGTGAAGTTAAAAACGATGATTTTCGCCTGTTGATGGGCCAGACATGGGACGTCATTTCGCCCCTTTATCCCGGAACCATCATGTATTCGGTGTACTGGGGCGCCGGCAACATCGGCTATCGCCGCGCGCAACTTCGGGGCGAGCGCTACCTCCATTTTTCGCCCGTCTCGATGATTACCCTGCAAGGTTCGCTTAATCTAAGCGTCGTGAGCGACTTCACCGGCACCACTGATGGCATCGAGGGCGACCACGGCGGATGGCCCGTCATCGAGGGCCGCGCCGCCTGGACTCTGGGCCAACGCGGAAAGGGTTGCATGCCGATCGAAATCGGCGCGTCGGGCCACATCGGCAACCAGGCTTTTCATGCCGACGTGGCAGCGCTGCCCGACTATTTCGTCCGGCCCACCTGGTCGATCAATGCTGATTTTCGCGTGCCGATCACTCACCGGTTGGGCGTTCAGGGCGAGTTTTTCACGGGCGAAAACCTTGGGACGTTCCTCGGCGGCGTTCTCCAAGGCGTCGATTCGGTCACCGCGGTGCCGATTCGCTCGACCGGCGGTTGGGTCGAACTTTGGTTCGACTGGACGCCTCGCTGGCACACGCATAGCGGTTTTACGATCGACGACCCCTTGAACAGCACGGTCACCTCCGCCAGCGGACGCATCTACAACAGCGCCTATTACGCGAATCTGGTCTATGACGTGACCAAACAGTTCCAGATGGGCGTGGAAGTCAGCTCGTGGAAAACCCTGTTCAAGGATCAACGGCCCGGCGAATCGGTCCGCATTGAATTCATGGCAAAATACGGGTTTTAAGGAACCGCGTCAAAAAAACGACTTTCCCACGGTTCCAAACCCTTTTGCTACTCGTGCTGGATCGTTATAATCGCACACGAAACCGTGACCGGCAGCAACCGTGTCGCCAATTGGCGCCACCGCACCAAGATCCTGGTACTCGGATCGCGACTGCCTGAAAAGGAAACTAGGATCCCAGGGTCCTGGCCCCCCTGATACTCAGCGCCCGTGGCGCAACTGGATAGCGCATCGGTCTTCGGAACCGAGGGTTACAGGTTCGAATCCTGTCGGGCGTACTT
>JAFGAY010000077.1 GCA_016933425.1 Pirellulales bacterium | reverse complement strand
TTCGCTCCGCGAAAGTAGCGTGGAATAGTCGCTGCTTTCGCGGAGCGAAAGGCGACAGAAGGTTTTCCGCAACAGAAACTAAGTAGCTTTATTGGCACATAATGGTGTCGGCGAAGCCCTGGAACCACCATGCACGACGACCCGGATCAAGCCGTTCTCGACCGAGCCCAATCGGGCGACTATGGGGCGTTCGAGTCGCTGGTGCGGAAATATGAAGGCCGTGTTTATCGCCTGGCGATGCGGATCGTCCACCAGCGACAGGACGCCGAGGAGGTGGTTCAGCAGACTTTTTTGAGCGTTCTGCAGCACTTGGAGGGTTTTCGCCAGGAGTCGGAGTTCGCAACCTGGCTGGTGCGAATCGCGACCAACCACGCGCTGGGCCTGTTGCGTCGGCGCGCCGCGCATCCAACGGTTCCGCTGAGCGAGGGGGATCGCGACGACGAGGGCCTTCCGCGGCCGGAGTTTGTCGCCCAATGGCGCCGATCGCCCGACGAAATCGCCTCCGACCGCGAAACGCGACAATTGCTCACCCAGGTGCTCGACGAGGTGGACCTGAAATACTCGATCGTTTTCGTGCTGCGCGATCTGGAAGGCTATTCGACGCAGGAAACCGCGGAGATTTTGCAGCTCACGGAAAACAACGTCAAGGTGCGATTGATGCGCGCAAGACTCATGCTTCGCGAGCGTCTCACGCGGTTGTTCGGCGAGAAACCGGAAACGGCCACCCAGCTATCCGCGGACGCCGGCCCGGAGGATTCGTAAACTAAGCGGGTGTCCAGGAATTACTTCCCGATTGCCTGATTCTAAGTAGGTCAGGCTGTGCCTGACAGCCTAAACTTTTCATCCCTTCTCCGCGTCTCTGCGTCTCTGCGCGCTTAAAAATCTCGTGCGGAGGCGCGGAGCTTGGAGATTGCAGGTCAGGCTGTGCCTGACATGCTTGTTGTCAGGCACAGCCTGACCTACGGAAACTCGAATGTAATTCTTGGACGCGGGCTAATCGAGTCCGATGAAGCGGCGAATGATCCGGTCGCGGAACCGGTCGGGGGCGAAGGGGGCGCCGGCGATGAGAAGCCGGGTTTCGATGCCGACCGGGTAGCGCGTCTTGGGCCGCCCGGCGGTCAAGGCGTGGAGAACCGCGCGGACGACCCGGCTGACCGACATGCCGCGTGCGACCAGCTTGGCGGTCAACTCTTGCATGGCGCGGATGTCGTCGCCGTAGAGTTCCATCATTTCGGGCGGGATGGTCTCGGTGAGTTCTTGTGTGTTCGTGACGGCCTTGTCCCAGATGGGCGTAAGAACGGTGCCGGGCTCGACGATCGAGACGCCGATTTTCCAGCGGCGCAATTCGATGCGCCAGGCGTCGGTGATTGCCTCGAGCGCGAATTTCGACGCGGCGTAGGGTCCTAGATAGGGCGTCGCCAATCGGCCGTTGAGCGAGCCGATCATGACGATTCGGCCCGCCGCGCGCCGGATCAGCGGCAGCACCGCCTGGGTAACGGCGACCTGGCCCACCACGTTGACCTCGAACTGTCGTCGAAGCTGGTCGAGCGAGAGGGCCTCGAGCGGACCGGCCACGGCGACCCCGGCATTGTTGACCAGGCCGAAAAGCCCTCGGTCGCCGAGCGTCTCGGCGAGCATGGCCGCGACGGCCGCGACCTGTTCGGCTTCGGTAACGTCGAGCATCACGGGCGTGAGCCGGGCGGAGGCTCGCCGGCCGAGCCTTTGGCCGGCCGGATCGTTACGAACCCCGGCGAAGACCCGCCACCCTAGCCGATCCAGTTCCAAAGCACACGCTTCGCCGATCCCGGTCGAAGCGCCGGTGATCAACACGGCCCGATCCGGCGAGTTTTTCATGAGTGCTGCTCCTTATGGCGATGCGGCCTTGCCGTAGAATACCACGATCGGGCCGGCGCGGCTATCCGAGGTTTTTTTCGACTTCTTGGTTGATTAGTGGCCGAAAAATATCAGTGGTTGTCACTGAGTCGCCGATTGGCCTCCGATTAGACGCATTTCATCCTGTCCGCGAGCGGACGAAGACGAAGTAGGCGACCATGATCAAGGCCAGGAGGACCATGAGGCCGCGGACGTCGCGGCGCTGGCCGGCGGCCGCTTTGACGATGGGATAGGCGATCAGCCCCAGGGCCAGCCCATCGGCGATCGAATAGGTGAAGGGGATGCCGACGATGATGAGAAAGCTGGGCAGCGCTTCGGCGTAGTTGGCCCAGTCGATCCGCGTGGCGTTGCGGAGCATCATCGCGCCGACGACGACCAGAGCCGGCGCGCTGGCCGGCGGATAGCAACCGACCATGGCCACCAGCGGGCCGAACAGCAGGGCGACGATAAATAAAACGGCCACCGTGCAGGCGGTCAGGCCGGTGCGGCCGCCTTGTTCGACGCCGGCGGCGCTTTCGATGAAACTGGTGACCGTGCTCGTGCCCAGGGCCGCGCCGGCCACCGTGCCCACCGCGTCGGACATCATGGCCTGACGCACCCGGGGCAGGTTGCCGTCGACGGTCAGCCCGGCCTGCTCGCTCACGCCGATCAAGGTGCCCAACGTGTCAAATACGTCCATGAAGAGAAAAATCAGGATGAACGGCATCATGGGCCACGACAGGGCATGAACCAGGTCCATTTTCAAGAACGTCGGCCACACCGACGGCGGCGCCGAGACGACCTGCCACGACGGAGCGAAGTCTTTCGCTAGGCGCGACCCGGCGACCAGCGGGCTTTCGGTGATGGCCGGCCCCGCATGGGCCAGCGAGAGCTTCAGAAGCACGGCAAACAACATCGCGCCGAGAATGCCCAAGACGATCGCGCCGCTGACCCGGCGGGCGAACAGGGCCGCGGTGAGGAAGAGTCCGAAGAAAAAGACAACCAGGTCGGGCGACGCAAAATGAGGATTGATTTTTAGCCCGTCGTCGCCGACGGCCACGAGTCCCGCGTTGCGCATGCCGATCAGGGCGATGAACAGACCGATGCCGATGGCGATGGCGTTGCGCATGCTGGGGCTGATGGCTTGATAGACCATTTCGCGGACGCCGAACAGGGTCAGCAGCATGAAGAGCAAGCCGGAGATAAAGACCACGCCCAGCGCGATTTGCCAAGGGGACGTGGCGGCCGGGTCGATTCGGCCGCTGGCCGCGCCGGCGGCGATCATCGCGCCAGCGGCGGGCAGGACCGAAAAGACAAAAAAGAAGTTTTCGCCCATGCCGGGGGCCTGGCCGATGGGATATCGGGCATAAAGCCCCATGATGGCCGTGGCCACCGCGGCCGACAGGCACGTGGCCGTCATGACGGCGCCGAAATCGAGTCCGGTCGACATGCCGAACAGGCGGCCCGACAGGATGCTGGGCTGGAGAAAGATGATATAGGCCATGGTGAGAAACGTGGTCAGTCCGGCGAGCAGCTCGGTTCGGACCGTGGTTCCATGGCGTTGAAGTTGGAAGAATCGTTCGAGCATGAGGGAGACTCCCCGTCGAAAAGTCTGCCGGGTCGCCGCGGGAGTGTCGCGGGGGCCGCAACAGGCACATCGTGGCGCATTTCGGCCGGTGGATCAAGACCTCCCTGGCCGACCGGGGCACTTTGGCCTAGAATAGAAAGCCCATGAATGATTATCCCTCCGAAGAACGATGCGTCGGCGCCTGGAGTTCGCCCGCCGCCCCCGAGCCGATCCTCGCCGAGTTGGTTCCCCAGCCCGTGGTTGTCCCGCGGCGCGGGCCGCGGAGCACGTTTTGGCGTTTTCTTCCGCTGTTTCTGTTTCCGGCGACGTGTTTGTCGACGTTTTTTGTCGGGTGGCTGACGTTCGAGACGGCTTTTCAAGGTTTTATCTACTCGGCCAGCTTGATGACCATCTTGCTATGTCACGAGATGGGCCATTACGTCCAGGCGCGGCGTTATTGGGTGCCGGCGACGCTTCCCTATTTTTTGCCCGTCCCGATTCCCCCGATCGGAACCATGGGAGCGGTCATCGCCATGCGGCCGGGCGTGGGCGATCGGAAGGCCATTTTCGACATCGGCATCACTGGCCCGCTGGCCGGGTTGGTGCCGACGTTGATTTTCGCCGTGGTGGGGCTGCGGCATTCCGTGCCCATGGTTCCGACGAGCGAGGCGACGCATATCGGTTTTCCCTTGTTGATGCAGGCATTGGCCTCGTTGGCGTCGCCGCCGGTGCCCGAAGGAATGGGGCTTGACATGCACCCCATGGCATTTGCCGCCTGGGTCGGTCTGCTGATCACGTCGCTGAACCTGATCCCCATCGGGCAGCTTGACGGGGGACACGTTCTCTATGCGCTCTTGCGAAAAAAAGCCCATCGGGTCGCGTCGATGTTCTTGATGGCGACGACCGGGGCGGTGGTGTTTTTGGCGCTGGTCTATCGCTATCCGATTTGGATCATGATGATCCTGTTGCTGCTGATGATGGGTCCCAAGCATCCGCCGACGGCCGACGACAGCGTGCCCTTGGGTCCGACGCGGGTCGTGCTCGGATGGCTGACGCTGGCCTTCGTGCTGGTGGGCTTTACGCCGATGCCGTTTGCCATGTAGAGGCCTTTTTTCTCACCACGGAGACACGGGGCACGGAGGAAGCGAAGGGGGATAGCTGTAATAATTGTTTAGGGACCGGGTCACGACCCGGCCTACAGCCTGCCGCTCCCTCACGGTCGCAATTCAGCCCTTCACCCTTCACCCTTCACCCTTCACCCTTCACCCTTCACCCTTCAC
>JAFGAY010000394.1 GCA_016933425.1 Pirellulales bacterium | reverse complement strand
GTTTTTCTTAAACGCGATCTTTGATGCCACGGCGGACGCCCACGATGACGAACGAGCGGGAAATCGTGATCACGGGGGTGGGCGTGGTCAGTCCCATCGGCATCGGCGCCGAAGCCTTCTGGGAATCGCTCCGTCAAGGTCGCGCCGGAGTCCGGCAACTAGACCTTCTCGACGGCAGCGATCTGCGGCCGCCGCTGGGTGGAAACATACCCGATTTCGACCCGAAGGTTTATGTCCGCCCGCGCAAGAGCCTCAAGGTGATGAGCCGCGACATTCAATTGGCGTTCGCGGCCTCCGACATGGCTTGCCAGCAATCGGGCCTGGCGCCCGGCGCGATCGCGCCGGAACGGCTTGGCGTCGTGTTTGGCGCCGATATGATCACCTGCGACCTGGACGAACTGCGGCCCGCCTTTGCCGGGTCCATGGAGGACGGCCGTTTCAATTTCGCTCGCTGGGGCGAATCGGCCCTGGCGCAAATGTATCCTTTGTGGATGCTGAAATACTTGCCGAACATGCCGGCGTGCCATGTGGGAATTGCCCAGGACGCGCGGGGACCCAACAACACATTGACGCTGGGCGAGGCATCGAGCCTGGCGGCGGTGGCCGAAGCGGCCCGGATAATCGAGCGAGGGCAGGCCGACGCGATGATTACGGGCGGGGCGGGTTGCCGCATTCATCCGGCGGTTTGGGCCTATCGGCGAGCGTATCATTTCTCCGAGCGCGTCGATAATCCGGCCGAAGCCATGCGGCCCTTCGACGCCGATCGCGATGGCACGGTGCATGGAGAAGGGGCCGGCGCATTGGTGCTCGAATCGCGCGGCCATGCCGAGGCCCGGGGAGCAACCATTCTCGCGCGCATAGGCCGTTTCGCGTCCGGCTTCGAGCCCCGGCGGCCCGGCAACCAGCCCAAGGGCCAGGCCATTCGCCAGGCCATTTGCCAGGTGCTCGAAGGATCGGGACTCGCTCGCGAAGACATCGAGTACGTTAATGCTCATGGCGCGAGCACGCCGTTGGAAGATCGGATCGAAGCCCAAGCCATTCGCGACACGCTGGGCGACGTGCCGGTCACGGCGCTGAAGAGCTATTTCGGAAGTCTCGGGGCCGGCGGCGGCGCGGTCGAACTGATCGCCAGCGTGTTGGCCTTCGGCCAAGGCGAGGCGCCGCCGACGCTCAACTACCACACGCCGGACCCCGAGTGTCCGGTCAACGTGATACACCATGGCCCCATGCGGCTCGACAAGGGGGCCGCAATCGTCCTGAACCAGTCGAGAATCGTCCAGTCGATGGCCCTGCTCCTGTTGGCGCCGTAGGAACCAAAGAAGAACAGCTTCATCGCTTTTTCCCCAATCTTGACCCAATCCCAATGGGGTACTAAGATGGATGGGGGGGCATGAGCGTTTCCATACGGAGCCTTCAATCATGGGCGTTGCAGAAATCGAATCGGCTATTACGCAACTCCCGGCGAAGGAATTCGCCGAGTTGATGGCGTGGCTTCAAGAATACTGTCAACGAGCGTGGGACAAACGCATCGCGGAAGACTTGGCGGCTGGGCGTTTCGACTCACTCATGGCGGAAGCCGAGAATGAATATCGGCGAGGATTGTCACGACCGCTATGAAACATTTTGCCCTGCCATGTTTCTGGCGGTGCTATCGTCAGTTACCGAAAGACATCCGGGAGCTGGCTGATAAAAACCACGAGTTGCTCCGCGTCAATCCACAACACCCTTCTTTGCAGCTCAAGAAAATCGGCACGCCTCGGCAACTCTGGTCGGTGCGCGTTGGAATGCACTACCGGGCGCTAGGACTGGACAAGCCGGAAGGGATTGTGTGGTTTTGGATCGGCTCACACGCGGAATATGACAAAATATTGTCATGATGGGTACAAGAAGAAGGGGGCAGAGCCGTTCTCTTGTGGAATAGTCCTATTCCCTTCTCGAGTGTCATGTCCGAATGCTACGCCCATTGGGCCGATAAGGTCCGCCGGTTTCATGAGGCCCTCGGCTCCTTGGAGCGTCGGGCGGCGTGTCTTGGCGTTCCTTCGCCGCGCGGCCGGGAATGGTTCGAGCTGCTCGAGCACAAGCTGCTTCCCCAACTTGAGCTGCCGCCGCTTCTGGTCGTGGCGATCGTCGGCGGGACGAACATCGGCAAGTCGCTCTTGTTCAATCATCTGGTGGGCGAGGAGGCCAGCGGCGTGAGCCCGTTGGCGGCCGGCACGCGGCATCCGGTTTGTTTGGTTTCGCCCCAGGCGGCCGACGCAGAACTGCTGGGCCGGCTGCTCGAGGGTTTTGAACTTCGCAACTGGCGTTCGCCCGAGGACGCCCTGGCCGACGGCGACGAAAATTGGCTCTTTTGGCGCGCCGGCCGCAACGTGCCCGACCGGCTCGTCCTGCTCGATACGCCCGACATCGACTCGGACGTCGAGGTGAATTGGGAGCGTGCCCGGGCCATTCGCCGGGTGGCCGACGTGCTGGTGGCCGTGTTGACCCAGCAGAAATACAACGACGCGGCGGTGAAACGGTTTTTTCGCGAGGCGGCCGAGGCCGACAAACCGATCGTCGTGGTGTTTAATCAATGCGACCTCGAAGCCGACCGCCCCTATTGGCCCCAGTGGCTGGCCACGTTTTGCGGCGAGACGGGCGCGCGGCCCGAGTTGGTCTACGTCGTTCCGCTCGACCGCCGCGCGGCGGCCGAACTGAGATTGCCGGCCCACGGCGTCGGACCGACAGGCCGCGACGATCCGAGCAACCCGCGAACGCTGCGCGATGATCTGGCCGGCTTGCACTTCAACGCGATCAAAATCCGCACGTTTCGCGGAGCGCTGGCCCGGGCACTCGACGCCGAGCGCGGGGCCGGGGCGCATCTCGAAGCGATTCGTGCCGCGGCGGGCGAGTTTCAGGCGGCGGCCGAGGCCCTGTCGGCGACCGACATGGCTCGGGTCCGCTGGCCCACGCTCCCGGGAAGCATGTTGGTCGACGAGATTCGAGCGTGGTGGGACGCCGATCGGGCCGGCTGGTCGCGCCGCGTCCATGGGTTCTACCGCGTGCTGGGCCAAGGCGTCACGTGGCCCCTCCGCGCCGCGTACGGCGCGATGACCTCGGGCCGCGTCGATCCGGTCGAGTCGCTCCAACGCCAGGAGCGCGAGGCCATCGTGCTGGCCGTCGAGAAACTGCTGGACGAACTCGACCGGCTCGCAAGGGTCGGCAGCGAGACGCTCCGGCCGCGGCTGCGACGTCTGCTGAGCGGCAGCGCGCGCAAGGACCTGCTGGTTCGCGTCCAAACGGCTCACGACGCATTGGCGCCGGTCGACGACGACTATCGTGCGTTTCTGCACGGCGAGCTGGATGCATGGCGGCTGGCTAATCCCCGGGCGGTCCGCTTCCTGCGATCGCTCGACCACGTGGCGGCCGTCGCGCGGCCGGCCATCACCATTTCGCTGGCCGTGAGCGGGTGGATCGTCGCGGGCGACCTGGTCTCACAGGCCGCCGTCCACGCCGTGGGCCAAACGGCCGGCAATCTGGCCACCGAGGCGGCCATTGCCGGCGGCATCGCCGGCGGCGGTGAAGCCCTGGTAAGCTCGACCAGCGAAGGCGTTCGCCACGCCGCGGGCCGGCTCTTCACCAAACTTCAAGCACGCTACGCCCAAGGCCGCGCCGCCTGGCTTGCCCAATGGCTCGACGATGAATTGCTCGGCGGGCTGTTGGCCGAGTTGCGCTACGGCGTCGAAGTGCCCGAGAGCGACGAATTTCGGGCGGCCGAAGCCATGCTCGCCCAGTTGCGCGACAGGGCGGCTGAGTGAGAACGTGCTCGGAATAGGTTTGGCATCGTAATTCCCCACTGGGTTCACCCCGGTTGTAGAAGGTTTGGCGACTATACGGCCGAAATGGGAATCCACGGCATTGAAGCAAACCTTATCGTTTGCGGAGACATTGCGGCCGGCAGCGGCCCCCTGGCAAGATGCCGTGTTTGAAGGGTTTGTTCCCTTTAGACTTCAACGCGGTTCTGGTAGGATTGAGCGGATAAGGGAAAATCGGATTTTTCGCAGACGTGCGTTCGTCGTAAAAAGGCTCGATCCTCAAGCAGGACATTGCTCGTTGTTTTTTGAACGCCTCGGCAAACTGGTGACGCGCCGCTGGATCGTGGTGCTGCTGGCGTGGGCCGCGCTGGTCGCGATTGTCCACCAGGGTGCTCCGCGCTGGGACGACGTGACCCACGACGGCGACTTCGCCTATCTGCCCGATCGGATGACGAGCGTTCGCGGCGCGAAGCTGCTCGAAGCGGCCTTTCCCGATTTCTTCTCGAAAAGCCAGCTTGCGTTTGTTCTGGCGCGGGAAGAAGGCCGGCTCACGGCCGACGACATGAAAGTGGCCAAAAAACTTCTGGCCGCGTTTCCACCGAGCATCGACGAAGCGAACGGAACCGAGAGCGATTTTCCATCGGACCCCGATGCTCGTCACGGGGACGCCGCGCGAGCGGCGGAAGCGGCGCCTGGCGACAAGGCTCTCCGTTCCAGATCGAAGGAGGTCGTCGACCCCGACAATCCGGTCACGGCTGTCTGGAGCTTCCATACGCCGATCATCGGGGCGAAGTTGATGAGCCCACCCAGCGATCACGGCCAAGCCGCGCTGGTTGTGCTGCACTTGCGCAACGAATTCATGGCCGTCGACAACATGGCGTTCGTGCGGCGGATTTATCGCGAGCTGGGCAATATCAAGCGAGCGCCGGATTTTCCGGCCGGGTTGAAACTGGGCGTGACCGGATCGGCCGCCATCGGTTCCGACATGCTCTTCTCGGCCCAGGAAAGCATCCGCAACACCGAGTGGACCACCATCGCGCTGGTGGTTGTGATTCTCCTGGTGGTCTATCGCGCGCCGGGCCTGGTGTTGGTGCCGCTGGTGACGATCGGCGTGTCGGTCTGGCTGGCGATGGACCTGATCGCCCTGGCCGCGCGCTGGAGCGAGCTGGTTCCGTGGTTCGATTTCAAGATTTTCAAGACGACGCGCATTTTCATCGTCGTGATTCTCTTCGGGGCGGGAACCGACTTCTGTCTGTTCTTGATTTCACGCTATAAGGAGGAATTGCAGCGCGGGCTCGACACGGCCGAGGCCGCCGCTCGCGCGTTGGGCCAGGTGGGCAACGCCCTGGCGGCCAGCGCGCTGACGACCGTTTTCGGCCTGGCCATGATGGGTTTCGCCCGATTCGGCAAGTTCAGCAACAGCGGCCCGGCCATCGCCGTCTGCCTGGTCGTCGCCCTGGTCGCTTGCGTCACCTTGGCGCCGGCCCTGCTGCGCGGCAGCGGCCGGCTTTTGTTCTGGCCATTTGGCACGCGGGTCGAGGACGGCGGAAACGGCGGCGGAACCGACCGCTTCGGGCCAACGTCGCGGTGGACCGGCTCGCTCTGGGAACGATTGAGCCGAGCGATCATCGCCCGGCCGGGGCTCATTCTCGTGGCAAGCCTCCTTGTGCTGCTGCCCTTGACCCGGCCGGCCCGGGTCGTCGTCGGCAATCTGGCCTCGGGCCGTTGGGAACGCGAGGCGTGGCAGCTCAACGCCCCGGTCACGTACGATCTACTGGCCGAGCTGAGTCCCGACCGCCCGAGCGTGCGCGGAACGCACCTCTTGTGGCGTTATTTCCCGGCCGATCAGACGGGGCCCCTGACCGTGCTGGTGAGTCAGCCGGGCGCCGATTTTAACGGCAAGGAAGGCCGGCGGCGGATCGCGCGGCTCACCAAGGAGCTTTTTGAGTTCGAGTATCTCGATCCGTCCGGCAATCCGGTCCGTCCGATCGTCGCCGTGCGGAGCCTGACCGAGCCGATGGGCGACGCGCCGGGCGGCTTCAATCCGCTGAGCACGGCCGGCCGCCGCAAACTCATCACCATGCACCATCCGCGCACTCGGGCACGGTTCGTCAGCCAGACGCCGCCGACCGCTGGCCAGGTGACGCGGTTGGACGTGATTTCGTCCTACGCGCCGTTTTCCAAGCAGAGCATGGATTTGCTCAATCGGATCGAAGCGACCCTGCTGGCCAAGGCGGACGATCCCGCCTCTCCCTGGCATGGGGCCGAAATCGATTTCGTCGGCACCACGGCCGGCATCCGCGACCTTGAAGCGGTGACGGCCAGCGACCGCGCGCGCATCCAAATGCTCGTGGTCATCGCCGTGCTGGCCGTGCTGTTGATCATTCTGCGCCGGCCGCTGGTGTGCCTCTACTTGATTCTATCGGTGTTGCTGGGCTATTTTGTCACGATCGGCGCGACCGAGTTGCTCTTTGGGTGGATCTACGGGGCGTCGTTCACCGGGCTCGACTGGAAAGTGCCCGTCTTCCTGTTCGTCATCCTGATCGCCGTCGGCCAGGATTACAACATCTACCTGGCAACCCGCGTGTTCGAGGAGCAGCGGCGGCTCGGGCCGCTGGAAGGGCTGCGCGTGGCCGTGGTTCGCACGGGCGGAATCATCACGAGTTGCGGCGTCATCATGGCGGGCACGTTCGCCTCGATGACGGTCGGCACGCTCCGCACGATGCAGGAGTTGGGATTCGCCCTGGCGCTGGGCGTGCTGCTGGACACGTTCGTCATCCGAACGATTCTTGTGCCCGCTTTCCTGGCCTTGCTGGCCCGGCGCGAAGAGCGTCGCACAACCCGATCCAAAACCGTCCATGCGAAGCCGGCCCACCGACCCGAGACGATTTCGGTGTAGCGCCGCCAAAAAACCGAACCGCGACCGTGAGGGAGCGGCGGCAGGCCGTGGACCGGATTGAAACCCGGCAAGATTGAATCGGTAGCCACCTTGCGGGGTCGTGGCCTTGTCTTTGCGTAACCCTTCACCCTTCTTCCATTTGTTGGGTGATCATCAAGCGAAGCGCTCGCCAGCCGTCCAACTGGGTTTGGGTCAGGGTTGGGGATTTTCGGCGGCCCCGGTCGAGCGAGCTCAGCGGCGCCGTTTTGGCTTGTTTCTCCAGGAGCGTGCGGTGTTCGACGGCGCGGAGCCAACGGCGTGTCTCGCGCGGCAGGTTGGCCCGATGATTCACCACGAGTCCGCAGACCAACTGGCGATGGTTCCGCCGGCGGATGCTTGCTTTCTTGCGCCAATGGAGCGTGTAGCCGGCCTGGTCGAACACCCGGCGAACGAAATGTCGCAGATAACGGAGACGGTTGGGTTCGGAAGAGAGCGGCGGCGGAGAAACGTTCCCGCGCCGCGGCGGCGGGTTGCGCAATGGCCGGTCTTCTTTTTCGTCGGACAGCGAAATCGTAATATCGTCGGCATAGCGAGTGTAGACTGCGCCGAGCCGCTCGCACATGGCCGACAGTCGGGCGTCCAACGGATAGTTGACCAGATTGCTTAGCCGTGGGCTGGTCGGAGCGCCTTGCGGCAAGCCGCCTTCATGGGTACACAACCGCGTCAAAAGGGCCGCCGCCGGACGGTTCCAACCGATCAGCCGGAAATAACGGCGCACGCGGCCTGCCCGAGTCGAGGCAAAAAAATTCTTCACGTCCAGCCGCAGGACGACCGCCTGGCCTTGGTGGGGCAGCGCGTTGGTCACAATCGAACGGCCCCGTTCAAATCCCATCGCCGCCGGATGGCTTTTCAGCCGCGCGAGAATGCAGCGCAGGATGCGCCTCTGGAGATTTTTGAGATCGGTCTGGGGCGCGAGAATGCGCCGACGGCCTCCCCGACGTTTTGCGATTGAAAACTCGCGATATCGCGGCGCCGTCCGGCGAAGCTGCTCCGGGTCGACATGGAGCCGCCGCGCGAGCTCGTCGATGCCGTGGCCCTCGCCGGGAAACCACCGGTCCAACCATCCCATCGGTTCGCCCCTCCAGGATCTGGGAGATGAAAAATGGGAAAAGGGATGCCGCGCGCCAGTGCAAGGTTCACGGCATTTGGCTGTCTTGCCAGTGATGCGATCACTGCCCGACGCTAATATGGAGGTCCATTCGGACTGTGTCGACGAATCATCGACCCGCGCTCTGCATTTGAGCGCCCCAAGACAGTTGCACTGATCATGTCTTGGTCGTCGGGCATCGTCAACCCCTCGGAAGTGTGATAACGACGTTAGATTGGGCTTGGCTGGTGTTGTGAAAAATTTCGCCAATCACCGCATCTTTCCGAGGCTTCCCGGCCATGAGAACTATGATGCGGTCGCGCAATGCTTGCCGATATCTCACAATAATGACCCATTCTCCCGCATAGAATGGTTCGATGGAGATGAATGGAGGGC
>JAFGAY010000076.1 GCA_016933425.1 Pirellulales bacterium | reverse complement strand
TTACGTCGATCCGTCGGGCCCGGGCGAGGCCAACGAGGACTACGACGCGCCCGACTATCAGAACCTGCTCCCGGCCCTGCAAAACCCGACCACCGGCGCGACGCCCATCCCGTCGTTGCACCGGCCGGCGCTGGTGAATTACTGGTTTCATCGGTTGCCGACGATTCTCGGCGCGGGCTCGGTGTTTGCCGGCGCAAGCGACACTAACCAACAAACCTGGTTCACCGATCCAACAGCAACCATCGCCGGAACCTCGCTTCCGCAGTCCGAGCAGCAACAAATCACCGCGTTGAAACGCCGTATTCTGTTGCGTCCCAGCCATGAAGATCACCCCCATTTCACCGGTAGCAACCCCACGTCTATTGGCACCAGCGCGACATTCTATTCTCTCTGGGATGGCTTCAGTAATTCTATACCCTTCGACAAGAATCTGAACGGGACCATCGATCCCGACGAGGAAATCCAGTGCTTCTGGGACGTCGACAACGACGGCGACGGCACGGCCGACAGTATTTGGGTCGACGTCGGGTTTCCGGTTCGTTCGACGGCCGACGGGCGGCTTTACAAACCGCTGGTCGCCATCCTGTGCGTCGATCTGGACAGCCGGCTCAACCTGAACGCCCACGGCGCCGCGACCCAAGTCGACATGGCCGGTTACGCCTCGTCGACCAGCCTGAGCAGCCATGGGTCCATCGTTCCCAGCGCTTCGGGCACGCCGACCAGCACCTTGAACGTGCCGCGCGGCCAGGGCGTCGGTCCGGCCGAGGTGAATCTGGCGGCCGTGCTGGGCGACGCCTCGGATGGAACGACCGCCGCCCAGCAGTATTACAACCTGCTGGCCGATCGCTACAACTCGAACGACGGCGACCCGACGAACGACGCGCCCGGCGTGGCGGGCGGCGATCCGCTCTCGGTCAACAAGCGTTTCGACATGCCGACCATCTACGATCCGGCGACCATCGGCGGCACGATGAGCCACGGCACGCCGACCGATCTGACCGGCGGGCTGGCGGTGGGACTCGATCTGCGCGGCCAGCCGTTGTATGCGCCGCTTTCGCCGGCGGGCCCTCAGAACGTCAATGGATCCGGGCTCACGGCGACGGACAATCCGTATGAATTGAATCTGTCGGGCGCCGCGCGGGGCGTGGCCACGCCCGCCTCGCCCAACTGGCCGCCCGACGCTCCTTTTACGCCGGCCGAGTTCGAGGCTCTCGCGCGGCCCTACGACGTCGACGCGGGCGATCTGCCCGACCGGCTGGCGGCGCTCGTGCCGTCGATCGTCGAGAATCGCCGGTGGCGCGAGGTGACCACCGAGAGCTGGGACCTGCCCACCCCGGCCGTCGCACTGCCGCCCGAGCTGCGCTACGACGACACGGGCGCGACCACCTGGGATTCGGCCGCCATGCTGCCCGGCCGCCGCGTCTCCAACGTGGTCGATCTGCTCCGCGCGAAGCTCCAGAAGGCGAATTCCGCGTCGCTCGACGAGCCCGCACTGAACGCGGCCGTCGCCGCGATGCTTCCGCCCGAGACAATCGCCGGCCTGCGAATGGACTTGAACCGGCCGTTCGGCAACGGGCAAGACGGCAACGACAACCGCGTGATCGACGAGCCCGGGGAATCGGACACGTCTTACCAACAGGTGGACGCCCTGGGTAACAACGCGACGAAGAACACGCTCGACCCGGACAACGATGGTTCGCCCGGGGCGGCCTATGACACGAGCGAGCGGCAGCTTTACGCTCGGCATTTGTACGTCCTGATGCTGACGTTGATGAACTATGATCCGGCCGTCGCCAACGCGGCCACCCAGGCCCGGCAGGCGGCCCAATGGGCGGTGAACGTCGTCGACTTCCGCGACCGCGACGCGATCATGACGCCGTTCGAGTACGACGAGAATCCCTTCGACGGCAACTGGGACGCCGACGGCGACGTATCGGTGGTGAACGCCAACTGCGGCGTCGTTTGGGGCTGCGAGCGGCCCGAGTTGCTCATCAGCGAAACGCTGGCCTTCCACGACCGGCGGACGGAGGATACGGCCGAGGAACCGAACGGCCGACGCACGACGGATAATCCTCCCGATGATGATTTCGACCAGAAGCGCCGCCCTCAGGGCTCGCTATTCGTCGAACTCCACAATCCGTGGACCGACAACGAGCCGAAGCCGGGCGAGTTTTACAGCGCGCTGGGCGGCGCCGGCGGCATCGAGTTGGATAAGCTGGTTGGCGGCACGCCCGTCTGGCGACTCGTAGTGATTAACGACCCGGGCGATTTCGACAAGGATCCCGACGACCCTGTCTCGACCAGCAAGCCGACGATTGCCAGGGCAGCCTATTTTGTGAATGGCAGCGCAAGTCTTCCAACGGATGGCGGCATTCAGTACTATCGCAATGGAGCGATCAACCCTATTGCGCCCATCAAGCCGGGTCGATATGCCGTCATCGGCCCAAACGATGAAAGCGACGATGGCATAGCCACAACGTATATCGGCAGGTGCCCACTGACTAACGATACGAGCAGCACACGGCGCATCGTCCTGCAACCGAGTTCCGATCCAGACCAGCCGGGACAAGTAACCGTTTACGCCGATGGAAAAAACAACTCGCTCAGCCAATGGAATATGACCACCGATGACATCCAGCCTCCGACGGCCATTCTGTTGGGTGGACTTGGGCGTCTAAGCATTTCGGAACCGGCCAATCCCGCCAATCGTTATCCCGAAAACGACGCCATGGGAGCGCCGGGCAGTTACAACTCGACGACGGATACCTTTATCTACCAAACCCCCTGGGATACGCCCTTCGATAAAGAGCCCCGGACGGGCGAGATACCTGAAGATGCCTGGAACGCATGGTTGAAGGACAATGGCGTGCATCCGCGCGTGGCAGTCGTCCACTTGCAACGGCTGGCAAATCCTCTGCTGCCCTACGACGCGGTTACCAACCCCTATCGCACGATCGACTCCATGCCGATCGATCTGACGACATTCAATGGAGCGACCGGAGCATCCGACCCCGGCACGGCGAGCTTGGCGGATGCGTTCTTCAGCCGCGAGCGGGGCGAAAACGAAGAGGGACGCAAACCGACAACAATCCCACTTGTACCGGGCACGCCTACCGACGAAACCAACAATCTATGGACGCAATTGCCGTCCACTACCAACGAACCGCCAAACACGCCGTATCCGTTGGCGTTGGATCCTACCGCAGCTTCGCACCACTACAACAAGGATTTCGCCTGCACCCTGGGATTTCTGAACGAGGGATTTCACTACTTGCCAACTCCACCGGGTTGGGGCGGACCCGTGCCAAACCCGCCTGCGCCGCCCAAGTGGTGGAAAAAAACCATGGTGCCAGACGCCTACGTCGGCTCGCCGCGAAAGCCCTTCCCGTGGCTCACCTGGCTCAACCGGCCGTTTGTCAGTGCGGGCGAATTGCTGCTGGCGCCCCGTGCCCGGTCGTCGCAGTTGCTCGGCCTGGACGACAACGACCAGCAGGTTTACTGTTTTCCGCTGACCAGCGCGTCGATCGATCCTTATCGCAACGCGGCCGAGCCCTATGGCCACCTGGGTCCCTGTTTCCTCGACGACGCGGCGCCGACCGACGCGCCCAACGGCAAACTCCACCGGCTATTGGATTTCGTCCGCGCTAGCTCGCCGTTCGTCGGCACGGAACTGCAAGGCGACCCGGCCGTGTTCACGGAAAGCGGCGCCAACAACCACTCCTTCCACCCGCCGTTCAACCGCATCTCGAACTACCGCGATCCGGGCCGGATCAACATCAATATGATCGCCAGCCCGAGCGTGTTTTACGGCCTGATGAACCAGTGGCAGCCGGGCACGAATCCTCCGCAACCCACGGCAGGCGTGCAGGCCTTGTGGAACAACGTCGTGGCGAGCCGACGGGGATATGGCGGCACGTCCGGCGCGGACCTCTTCGCGCTCGACACCGATGCCACGCCGCTGCCCACGCGATTCGCCAATCCGTTCCGGTCGTTCGCCGGCCGTTATCTGGTGCCCGACGCGGACGTTCAGACGGCCGTCGGCGATCAGGAAATCAACGCCACGCTGCTGCGGCCGGCGCCCAACGGGTCCGGTGGGTTCACCCAGGATCCGTTGTTCCGCTACGCCTCGACCGACCCGGCCAGCGAGACCGACCGCAACCCGGCGTTCCGCTATCAGCCGTTTGCCCGGCTGGAAAACCTGGTCACGACCCGATCGAACGTCTACGCGGTGTGGATCACGGTAGGCTACTTCGAGGTCGAGCCGTGGCAAGAAACCACGCCCGGCAGCGGCGTGAACGACCAAAACCTGACCCGCGACGAATTCCTAGCCATTCATCCCGATGGTTACCGGCTCGGGCACGAGTTGGGGTCCGACTCGGGCGAGGTGGAGCGTCACCGGTCCTTCTCGATCCTCGACCGCACGATCCCCGTCGGCTTCCGTCGCGGCGAAGACCTGAACGTCGATAAAGCAATCCTGCTCCGACGATTCATCGAGTGATGTTTTGTGGAACCACGGATGGACATAGATAAATACGGATAGTTTTTCAAGTTGTCCCAGGTGTAAAGGGCTAGAAAAACCATGATCCCACGGCTCCTTTAGGAGCCTTTCTCTGTATTCATCTGTGTCCATCCGTGGTTCCAAAACAGCCCTCGCGCGGCTTCGGCTCGACGACAGCCAGCAGGACGACGGCCGCGAACATGCGGAGGATCCAGCCGGCGAAGAAGAGGCATGCCAGCCCGTCCCACGTCGCCCCGCCCGGCATCGCGACCGCCACGCCGGCCAGCCGGTCGCAGAGCAATCCGCCGACGATCGTGCTGGCTGCGTAGCACAGACCCGATACCGTGTAATACACGGAGATATAGGGCAAATTCGACTCGGCCGGCGCGAGTTTGAGCATCAGATTGGGCAGCGCCACGTTCAGCCCCACGTAGGCTATCCACACGACCCACGCGCCGACAATCCACCAAGGATGCGCGGGCGCGGCCAATAGATAAAATAAAGGACCCTGCGCTACCAACAGCACGCTGACCATGAGCACGGGCCGGTTTCCCCACCGATCGGCCAGCCGGCCGGCTGCCGGGCCCGCGGCCACCTGGCCCAACCGCATAAACGTCTTCAGGGCAAGGATCGCTATCACGGGCAACAGAAGCACCCGGGCCTGATAAAGATTCATGGCCGATTGGTTGATGCCGTTGAACAACGAGAACCAACAGCCAAACAATAACAGCCGTCGAAAATACCGATTCCGAAATGGGGCAAGCAGCCTTGTCGCCATCGGGGTTTCCGAACCGCGACCGTGAGGGAGCGGATAGGGTTCGCAATTATCAGACACTGCTTCCTTGCGGGCACGGCTCGCATTGGTTCTACAACCGTTCGATTCAACCGGCGGCATCCACGTCAGCGGCACAACCGCGCCCAGCATGAAGCCGACGCCCGCGACCATAGGCGGCACATAGGCCAGCCATCGGGGCAAATCGGGATACAGGACCGTCCACCACCAGGCAAACAGTCCGGCGGCCACCATGCCGACGGCCTGGCCCAAGACCATCCATCGCTCGCGCCGGCCGAGAAACCGCCCGCGAATCCGCGCCGGAACCAGATCGGCCAGCCACGACCACAAGGCAATCGTGCCGAAATACTGGGCCAGGTGATACGCGCACCAAAGCCCAATCAGAGCCGCCAGCGAAGCCCCCGGCGAAGCCAGCCGGCCCGGCGCGGCCGCCGCAGGCAGCACGGCCAGCAGCGCCGCGCCGACGACAAACGACCACGCGCAGAATCCCTTGCGATTGCCCAGCCGCTCGACCAGCATGGGCGCGGCCATGCGGAGAACGCCGACCAGATTCGGCGCGGCAAGAATCAGCCCAAGACCCAGCCCCAACCGCGGGGCATCGAGTTCCAGGGCAAGGTAGACGATCAGCGGTGTGCTAGCCAGCCCGTTGCCGGCCGCCCAGAGTCCCCCGTTCCAATAGGCCAGCCGCCGCCCACGACGGCGAGCCGCGATCGGCAGGGACTCGGCCGGCAGCGAAACCATGATACCCCGGTTTTCAGATCAACGATCAGCGGAACAACACGCCCGCATAGCCGACAACCTGGCTGGTGTCGCCGGTTCGCTCGGCGCTAGTGGTGTAGCCGACCAGTTCACACGTTTCCAACGAACCGAGCCGACGCAGCGTTTCCATGACGACCACGGCGGGGACCACGCCGCACATCGTGATCCGATGCTGCCGGACCACGTCGAGCAGGCGCTTCGGATCGCGGGCCTCGATGGCGTCCAAGGCCATGCGGTCGAGCCGCCGGGTATCCGCGTCGCTGGCCCGGTGGTTCATGTCGCTCGAAACGATCAGTAGAGGCCGCTCGTCCATCGTTTGGATCAGCCCAGCCAACTGCTCGGCAAATCGTTCTAGCCGGGGCCAATCGCCGCCATACATGGCCACGCCAACGACCCGCGTTTGCGGCGCCAGGCGAGCCACCAGCGGCAGTTCGACCTCGATGGCGTGTTCGGGCCGATGGGCCGCGCCGTCGAGTTCCAGCCCGTCGATCGCGCCGGCCAGTTGTTCGGCCAGTTCGGGATCGGACTCGATGTGGCCGCCGGGCAGGACCCAACGCCGGTGGGGCGCGACGGCCCAGTCGGCGCCGACCGCGTTGTGTTTCGGAGCGAAGACGATCGCGCGCGACGGAAACTCGATCCGGCTCAACACGTCGGCGGCCAGCCGGCCCGAGTATATCCAGCCCGCGTGGGGCACCATCGCGCCGGCCCAGCGCTCGTGTTTGCGGTCGGCCGGCAAGATCGAATCGAGCATCGAGTTCATCTCGCGGACGTTGCCCGGATAGAACATCCCGGCGACAGCGGCGGGCCGCGGCGCCTCGGGCGAGAGAACGTTGGTGGCGACGACGCGCCGCTGGGCGCTCGATGCAATGGCCATGCTCATTACGCCGCCCGACGATTTGCCCAACTGGGCCAGCGGGACGGCTTCGGCCAAAACAGCCTCGGCCGATTGGCTCGCGTCGTAAACGCACGCCCAACCCGACCGGCCCAACACGATGATGATCCGATGGCTCGGATCCAATCCGGCCAGGTCGGGCGCGTCGGTCGTGCCGTGCAGCGCCGGGTCCCAAAGGACCGACAGGTTGATCTTGGCGGCTTCCAAATCGGCGGATCGGATGCCCCGCGCGCTCAGGCCCCCGGCAAGCGCCTGCAACACGGAAAAGAGCGTCGATTGCAGCGGCATAGTCGGCTTGACCGACAGGCGGCTGACGCTGACGCTCCCTTCGACGCCGGACAGCTCGACGCCCAAGATCACGCCGTGGACGCTTCCATCGAATCCGTCGGCGAGGTAATAGCTCGGCGTGGCGCCTTCGACCATGGCCGCGAGGTTACGGCGGCAGAAATCAGCCAGCGCCCCGAGCTGCTCGGCCGTCGGTCCACCCGACGAAACGACCGAAGTCGGCGACTCGACGACGGCTTTCAACGGACCGCGAATCGCGTAACCCTCGAACGTCATCAATTGCGTGGAGTCGTCCTTCCAGGCGTCCGAGGGAAGCTGGGCCTTGAGGCACACCTGGCGCAAAAATCCGGCCGCGTCGAGCCCGTGCTCGACGGCAACCGCCGGCAACAGCAATCCGCGCGCGGCGCCTCGCTGGATTTGCAAGCCGTGGCGGCCAATCTCGACCGCCGCGACACGGTCCTCGCCCTTGGCCTCGACGGGCCTCATACCCCAGAGGAGCCAAACCTCCATGTCGAGATGGGTCAATTCGGTCGGCGAGATGGGTGGAAACCGCGGATCGTCGCGCGCTGCGCGGACCGCCGCGTGATGAATGGCCTCGCCCAGCGCAACCTCCGGACCGAGAAAACCGCAGCAACTCCGCAGTTGGCCGGCCCGCTTGAGACTGACAAACGCACCCAAAAGCGGTTTGGCCGCAACGAGCGCGTTGAGTGCCGCGGGCCGATCGACCGGACCGCCGGCAACCGCCGCGGCGACCGTCGCGCCGGCC
Source organism: Pirellulales bacterium (assembly GCA_016933425.1). GTDB lineage: Bacteria > Planctomycetota > Planctomycetia > Pirellulales > Thermoguttaceae > UBA11386. Next base: position 3,466 of record JAFGAY010000076.1, on the reverse strand, counting down.
GCCTGAAAGACTTCGGCTTCTTGTCGTTTGTCCAAGATGGGCCGCTCGGCCGCGACGGCCGGCGACGCGGCGCCATGAGTTGTCTTGTGAACCACCGATTGCTCTCCTTGGTTCGTTGTGAGGGAAGCCCTTTCCGCGCCCGGGTCGTCCGCGGTTCGCCGCCCGGCATATTGCCCGATCCGCACCGGCTGGCGGCGCGATCCCCAATCGCCGGGACGCTGGTCGTAGCGACCGGCCACCGCCGCGCCGCAATGGGCGCAGCAGTCGCCCCGCAGAGCGTAGCGGCTCAGTTCGTAGCCAGTCCGCTCGATAACCACGCCGCCGCAACCGGGGCAGTAGGTCGTCTGATGCTCGACGTCGACCACGTTGCCCGTGTAAACGTACTTCAGCCCCGCGCCTTGGGCAATGTCGTAAGCCCGCAAGAGCGTTTCCGGCGGCGTCGGCCCACGATCGGTCAGGTGAAAATCGGGGTGGAACGCCGAAAAATGCACCGGCACATCCGGTCCAAGCGTTTCAACCAGCCATTGGCACATCCGTGCCATGTCGTCGGGCACGTCGTTCTCGCGGGGAATCACGAGATTCGTGATTTCGAGCCAAACGTCCGTTTCCCGGGCCAACCACCGGAGCGTGTCGAGCACCGGTTCGAGCCGGCCCGCGCAAAGCCGCCGGTAAAACGACTCGTCGAACGCCTTCAGGTCGACGTTGGCCGCGTCGATCCATTCGTAAAACGCCGCCCGGGGCTTCGGCAACATGTAGCCCGAGGTGACCGCGACGTTTTTCAACCCGGCCGCGCGGACGGCCCTCGCCGTATCGATCGCGTATTCGACCCAGACTATCGGGTCGTTGTAGGTATAGGCCACGCTGCGGCAGCCCAGCTCTCGGGCGGCGGCGGCGATGGTTTCGGGAGCGGCCTCCTCGGAAAATCGTTCGACTTCGCGTGATTTGGTGCTCGTCCAGTTCTGGCAGAACCGACAGCCCAGGTTGCACCCGGCCGTGCCGAACGAAAGGACCGGCGTGCCCGGATAAAACTGGGCAAGCGGTTTCTTTTCGATCGGGTCGATGCAAAAACCGGTGCTGCGGCCATAGGTGGTCGAAACCATTCGCCCCTCGCGGTTCTGGCGGACGAAGCAGAACCCGCGGTCGTCGGGCCCCAGCACGCAACCGCGTGGGCAGACGTCGCACATGAGCCGACCGGCGTCGACCTCGTGCCACCACCCGGCCGGCTTGGGCTCGCCCGGCGCAACCACCCCCGGCGGCGGCGATTCGACTTGTCGGGTCATGACGCCTCCCCATCCGTAGGTCAGGCACAGTGTGCCTGACAAAAACAGACATAATCATTGATCACTGCTCAGAAGCATTGTCAGGCACAGGGTGCCTGACCTACGTTTGCTTCACCCCTGTAAGCATATCACTTTACCCAACCGGCGAACACGCCTGGACGAGGGGGCATGGCAGCCATGCGCGATGCGAAAACTGGGCAAACCACGGTATCCTCTGTGTATGCTTTATCCTCTACCGAATGCCCTCTGGCGGGGGTACAATGCGGTTTTCCGGCCGCGCGGCTCGATTTTTGAGGACACACCGCACATCTTCGGTAGGGGCTTTCGCATGACGAATCTCGAAATTCACGATCAGCCGTCGCCCCGTCGCGGACGCTTCCAGTTCAGCATTCGATCCATGCTGATCCTGACGGCCGTGGTGGCCGTGATTTGTTCGGTACTCTTCGCGATGCCCGGCTGGCTGGCTTGGATCATCCTCGGTTTCACGTTTCTTACGATTCCCGGCGTGTTTATAAGCATTCTGACTTATGGCACGCCGTACCAGAAAACGTTTGCCATCGGCGCAATGTCTCCTTTCGCATTTCTGTGTCTGACTTACCACGTGGCATTTTACGGACTATTTGCGAATGGGCTCGAGGATAGCATTGCAAGACTGCTGGTTGGGCTATTGATTCTCGCTTGCGCGGTAAGCGGCTTCGTAACCGTGCTTGTACGCTTCTGGCTCGAAGGGCGAAATCGCCGAAAACCCGACGCATAATAATCAACCACTTTATCAAAGACCAACACGGGGATCCGCGCTCACCAAGTTTCGGACAATTCGAGCCGCTCGAAGCCGTCGCCATGAACACCATCTACCTCGACCACAACGCCACTACGCTCATCCGGCCCGAGGTGATCGAGGCCATGCGCGAGGTTTGGGCCGCGGGCCATGCCAACCCGGCTTCGGGGCATCGGCCAGGCCAGCAGGCTCGCTGGGTGATGGAACACGCACGGATGCGGGTCACCGAACTCTTGGGCGGCGATCCCCACGGACCCGACGGCGACCGGCTCGTCTTCACTAGCGGGGGAACCGAAGCCAATTGCCTGGCACTGCTGGGCATCGCCCGGGCCGGCCAAGGCGGACCAACGGGGAACCCTGGGCAGATTCTCCTCTCGCCGATAGAGCACGCTTCGATCGTCGCGCCGGCCGAACGTCTGCTGGACGACGGGTGGCGCGTCGATTCGCTGCCCGTTCGACCGGACGGCGTGGTCGACGTGGCCCGAGCAGCCGAGCTGCTGCGGCCCGACACGCGGTTGGTCACCCTGATGTTGACCAATCACGAGACGGGCGTCATCCAGCCTGTGGCCGAACTGGCGGCGCTCTGCCGCGCGGCGGGCGTGCCGCTGCACACCGACGCCGTGCAGGCCGCCGGAAAAATTCCGGTCGACTTCCGTCGTTTGGGCGTCGACGCCATGAGCATCAGCGCCCACAAATTCCATGGGCCAACGGGCGCCGGGGCCCTGTTGTTGCGAGCCGACGCGGCGGTCGAGCCGCAAGTGGTCGGCGGCCACCAACAGGAAGGCTTGCGCGGCGGCACCGAGTCGCTCGCCCTGGCGGTGGGCATGATGACCGCGCTCGAGCTGGCCTGCCGCGAGCGGGAAAAAGCGGCCCGGCGAATGACGGCGCTGCGCGACCGGTTTGAGCAGACGCTCCGGGCCGCGCTGCCCGAAGCGGTCGTCCACGGCCGTTCCTCGCCGCGGCTGCCGCAGACGTCGAACGTCGCCTTCCCGGGCCTCGACGGCCAGGTGCTCTTCACGGCGTTGGACGCGGCGGGCGTGGCCTGCTCGATCGGGTCGGCCTGCGAAAGCGGCGCGGCCGAGGTCTCGCCAACCCTCCGCGCCATGGGCCTGGCCCGCGAACTGGTGGCTGGTTCGCTGCGATTCAGCTTCGCCGCCACGACGACCGAAGCCGAGCTTGACGAGGCGGCCCGGCGGATCATTGCAGCGGTTCAGCAATTGGCCTCCATGTAGGTCAGGCTGTGCCTGACAACCGACTATTGATACGTTGTCAGGCACAGCCTGACCTACCCTGGTTGGCACGGCGGAAGTGGTTTTCTGGCAAAGACTTCCGTAGCCAAGAAACGCCGCTTTTTTTCCCATTCCCCACTCGTGTCAAAACGCCCGATTGGGTACAATGGCGGGTTGCA
>JAFGAY010000393.1 GCA_016933425.1 Pirellulales bacterium | reverse complement strand
GCCGGCTATTTTCGTACTCGACTCATCATTTCCCACCCCCAAGGAACTCCTTGGGACGACCAGCGCGACGAGATCATCGACGTTCGGGTCATCGACAAAAAACCGGACGCTCCCGAGTGAGGGGCAAGGAACGGGAGGTGGGAGATGGGCCCCTAATAGCCGCGGGCGGAAGCCCGCGGTCGCCTGCCCGCCGTCGCATGTCTCCGTCGGCGGCAGCCCCTGGTCGGCAAGTCTGCTCACCCGTATACTGAATTCATGATGAATCCCATGAATTTGGCCGGCGCGGCGGTTCGTTCTCGATTGCCCTATCTTCGCATGGAGCCGGATGAGCTTGTCTCGCGGATCCAAGCGGTTCGTGAAAACTGGGGGTCGAAGCTGCTGATTCTCGGCCACCACTACCAGCGCGACGACGTCATCGCCTTGGCCGACCTGCGCGGCGACAGCTATCAATTGAGCGAAATGGCCGCGAGCAACAAGCAATGCCGGGCGATCGTTTTCTGCGGCGTCCACTTCATGGCCGAAACGGCCGACATTCTGGCCAACCAGCCGGCCCATGTCGAGCGCCGCGGCGGCCGGCGGGTCGACGTGGTGCTGCCGGAGCTCGAAGCCGGCTGTTCGATGGCCGATCTGGCCGACATCGACGCGGTTGAAACCTGTTGGCGTCAACTGGCCGACGTGATCGACGTCGATGAAGTGACGCCGGTCACGTACATCAACTCGGCGGCCAGCCTGAAGGCGTTTTGCGGTCGCCACGGCGGAATCGTTTGCACCTCGTCCAACGCGGCCGCCGTGCTCGATTGGGCTTTTGCCCAGCGGCCGCGCGTGCTCTTTTTTCCCGACCAGCATCTGGGGCGCAATACGGCCCTGGCGATGGGCACCACGCCGGACCGGATGCCCGTCTGGGATCCCGAGCAGCCGATCCTAGGCGGCAACCAAGCGACGGCGATAGCGGCCGGCCGCGTGATTCTCTGGCGAGGGCATTGCAGCGTTCACCAGGTCTTTCTGCCCGAGCACGTCCGCGACATTCGCCGCCGCGTGCCCGGGATCAAGGTGATTGTCCATCCCGAATGCCGCCACGACGTGGTGGCCGAGGCGGACCTGGCCGGATCGACGGGCCGGATCATCCGCGAAGTCGAGGCCGCGCCGCCGGGCACGCGCTGGGCGATCGGCACCGAGTTGAACCTGGTCAAACGGCTCGGCCGCGAACATCCCGAGCAGGAAATTCACCCCTTGGGGCCGAGCATGGCGGTGTGCCCGACGATGTTCCTCATCGATCGAGCCAGGTTGTGTTGGTCGCTGGAAAACCTGGCCGCCGGCACGCCGGTGAATGTCATCCGCGTCGACGACGAAACGGCTCGCTGGGCGCTGGTTGCGCTCAAGCGGATGCTTGAGGTGAAGTGAGCGTCGAGAGTCGCTTGAAATTCGGGTGTTGGGTGTCCGGTGTCATGCCCACGCTTGTGTGGGCATGTGGATTGGAGTTTACGGCATGTCCACGGCAAGCGTGGACATGGCACCCGGCGCGAACTGGACCGGGCTTCATGGATTCTCGGCGGGCATGGCTTCTGAGCCGACTTCGCCGGGCGGGGTCCAGCGCGGGGCGTCTTGCAGACCGCCTTCGCCCTGGGTAGGCGCCAACTCGATGGTGTGTTTCTGCTGATCGCCGAACACGACTTCAATGTAGGTTAGGGTCCATTTGCCGCCCGATTTACGAGCCTCGGACGTAACCTGGGCCGCTCCGTTGGGCCCGGTGACGGGAAACATGAACTTCGCTTTCCCTTCGCCGTTCTGCTGGTTGTACTCCCCAGCAACCGCCCAGGTGTCGGAGATGGGTTCGCCGAGCTTCTCGATGACCACCGGGTCGCTTGTCACGGCCTTGAGTGTCATTTGGTAGGGTTCGGACTTCCTGAGACCGGCGAAGACGGAGAAAATAATCCCTCCGCAGACGGCACAGCAAAGCAGGCCGCCGCCCACGATCACCAGGATCAAAACCCACCACCAATTCCGGCCGAACCAGCTTTTTCGCGGTTTCTGCTGCGGGAGGGGTTGTTGAACGTCGGCCATGGCAAATTCCTCCGTATGAGGGGGTTGGTTTCCGGTCTGGGCCCCTGGCGGGCTTCCGCGGGAATCATAGCCCAGTGGGTCGTTTCAAAGCAACCCCGGACGGGAGTATTGTTTTCGCGGTTTCGCGGGGAAGATCACGATCGCGCGGTTCGCTGACCGCGGACTTCCGTCCACGGCTATTATTGGTCCACGAGGTAAACCCTCGTACTTCTTGCTTCGCTCTTTTATTATATTCCTTTTACTTCGTGGTTCCCCGGACGCGCCAGCGGAGGTAGGCGTCGAGAAAGTCCTGGATGTGGCCGTCGAGCACGGTGTGGAAGTTTCCGGCCGTGTGGCCGGTCCGCGCATCCTTCACACGCTGGTCGGGATGGAGGAAGTAGTTGCGAATTTGCGAGCCGAAACCCACCTTGGGCATCTGGTCGTACTTGGCGGCCTGTTCGGCCTCGCGTCGTTCTTCCTCGACCCGGGCAAGCCGGGCGCGGAGCATCTTGAGCGCCGTGGCGCGGTTTTTGTGCTGGCTCCGCTCGTTCTGGCACTGGACGACGATGCCCGTGGGAATATGGGTCAGGCGGATGGCGCTCGACGTCTTGTTGACGTGCTGGCCGCCGGCGCCGCTGGCCCGAAAAACGTCCTCGCGGATGTCCTCGTCGTTCAGTTCGATATCGACGCTTTCGGAGACCTCGGGCGAGACGTCGACGGCAGCGAAGCTGGTCTGGCGTTTGCCTTCGGCGTTGAAGGGGCTGATCCGCACGAGCCGGTGCATGCCCGACTCGCCCTTGAGATAGCCATAGGCCATGGGTCCGCGCACGGCGATGCTGGCATTGTTGATGCCCGCCTCGTCGTTGTCCTGGCGGTCGAGCAGTTCGACTTTGTAGTCGTTTTCCTTCGCCCAGGCTATGTACATGCGCAGGAGCATTTCGGCCCAGTCGTTGGCGTCGGTTCCGCCGTCGCGGGCGTTGACGGTGAGAATGGCCGCGTTGCCGTCGAGGGGGCCATCGAGCAAGGCCCGAAGCTCGAGATCGTCCAGGAGGGATTCGAGCCGCTCGATTTCACGGGGCAGTTCGGCGGCGAAGCTCTCGTCTTCCTCGGCCATTTCGACCATCGTGGCCAGATCGTCGGCGGCTTCGACGGCCTCTTCGAGTGGTTTGAGAACAATGTTGATGGTTTTCAACCGCGCGATGGTCTCCTGGGCAGCCTCCTGGTTGTTCCAGAAATCGCCCTGGGCCATCCGCTGCTCGATCGATTCGGCTTCAGCGCGCTTGCCGTCGAAGTCAAAGAGAGTCCCGGAGCTGCAGAATCCGCTTCTGAATCCATTCGGCGCGATCGGTGAGTTCTTTTTCCATGGGAAGCTCTGGGGGTGGGGTTAGGGATTCCGGGATTTCGTAGACCTGAAAACGGACTACATGGAATTATATCGCCCGACGCAATCCACCCAAGGGCCCCCACCCTTTTCCCCCGATCCTGTAAATCTTGTCAATCCTGTCTATTGCCGTCCATCATGTGCAAAATCTACTCGTGTCGCAGGGCTTCGATCGGGTCCATTCGTGCGGCGCGGATGGCTGGGTACAGCCCAAAGATGACCCCGATGGTGACCGAAATCACGAACGCCAGGGGGATCGAAAACGGGACGATGACCGGCTGGACCGTTTGGATGACGGGAGGCAACTGTTGCATGACCTCGGGCATGGCGGCTTCGAGGCCCAAGCGGATCAGATTGGTGATCGGCCGGCAGGTCAGCCCGCCGAGCACGCCGGTCAGCCCCCCGACAGTCGCCAGCGACACCGTTTCGATGAGGAATTGCCGGATGATGTCGCGGCGTTTGGCCCCCAGGGCGCGGCGGATGCCGATTTCCCGAGTCCGTTCGGTCACGGTGGCCAGCATGATGTTCATGATTCCGATGCCGCCGACCACCAACGACACCGCGGCGATGAGCCCGAGGAAGAGGATGAACATCATTCGGGTCGTTTTGGCTTGTTCGAGAAGTTCCAGCGGAACGGTCACGCCATAGTCTTCATGGCGATGATATCGGGCCAGCGTGTGTTTGATGAGTTCGGACGTTTCGAGGACGTGCTCGATTTTATCGATGCGAAAGGTGATCTGACTGAGTTCGAGAATTTCGCCCTCGAACGAGCCGCTGCGCGTTGTCAGGATAACGTCGCCGATCCGGTTCCAGAGCGTCGTGATGGGGATATAGACGTCGTCCTTGAAGTCCTGGCCGGCCAGCGAGCCTCCGATGCCCGAGGTCGGCGCCCGCTTTTTCATCACGCCGACGACGCGATAATAGTCTTGCTCGATGCGGATCGACCGGCCGAGGGGATCCTCGAACGGGAAAAGCCGCTGGGCCGTTCCGTGGGCCAGCACGCAGTAGTTTTTTCGGTTGAGCAGGTCGGCGTCGGAGAGGAATCGGCCTTGTTTGAGGAACAATTGGGTAACCTCGGCGTATTCGGGCGTGCAGCCGACCAATCGTCCGTCGACCGTCCGTCCGCTGTAGCCGAAGCGGCGCCGCAACTCGCGGATGGGCAGGGCGCGGCGGATGGTCGGCAAGGTTTCCTCGAGCCGTTGAAAATCGAGTCGCGTCAAGCCGTAGGGCACAAGCCCGCGCATGCCTCCGCTGGCTTCGTCGGGCGGTTTGATCGAGCGGACGATGACGTTGTTGGCTCCTAGTCCCTCGATCTGTCGTTGGGCCTCGCGGCTGATGCCCTCGCCGACGGCCAGGAGCCAAATGACGCTGGCCACGCCGATGAAGATGCCCAGCACGGTCAACAACGACCGCAGCGGATGCAGGGCAAGGCTTTTGAGACCGAGTTGCCAGGTTCGCAGCCAGTGGGGAAACATGAGCGACGAGAAATTGGGGATTGGAGATTAGGGATTAGGGGTTGGGGGTTGATGATGGGGTGGATCGTTCATGGCCGAGAGCGGAAGTCCTCGATCCCTCGGTCGCTGGTCGGAGTGGATTTCTCCATCGCGGAGCGTGATAATGCGGTTGCTTCGGTCGCCGACTTCCGGTTCGTGCGTGACCATGATGATCGACTTGCCTTGGCGATGGAGCTGCTCCAGGAGAAGTAGTATTTCGCTGGTCGTGGCCGAGTCGAGGTTGCCGGTTGGTTCGTCGGCCAGGATGTAGT
>JAFGAY010000392.1 GCA_016933425.1 Pirellulales bacterium | reverse complement strand
GGCATCGACATCACGAACATGGTAGAGGACCATCTTAGTGCGTGTCAAACCCCGTGGAATCGATCCTAGCAGTTTTTATCGACCACCGCAAGCGAAGGTTGCATGTTTTTCGTTTGTGGATCGTTTATTATCGAATAGCGAAACGCGGCTTTCTCGGGAAACCTTGCCGTCCGATTCTCGATCGATCAAAAACGTTCCTCGCGCGAAAGGAATCTCGGACGCCGAGGTCGGATCGCAACGAACATGACCATCACAACGACGGCGAACAGAATGTAGCCGAGGGTAAGGACCTCGGGCGACGCGTCGACAAAGATCAAACGATGCGCCAGGCGACCGACGAACGAACCTTGTTCGAAAGATTGGCCGGCGGCCCGGCGCAACTGGATCTCCCAATCGGTCAACGGACACATGACGCCGACGATCGCTTCGAGCGCGACGACGCCGATCATGAAGAGATGGATCATGCGAAACCAAAAGTTCCGCGCGAATCCCCAGCCACGCCATGCTCCCAGAAGAATGGCCGGCACGCCGAACAAAACAAACGCCACGTACCCCGCGTGCAGCACCACGATCGCGTCGGCAAGAAGCTGATAAAAATTCATAGCCGATTTTTTATGGCCTCGGGCAAAAAGCGAATCAGGTCGCTGGCGATCATCGACGTCTGGCCCAGCGCGGCCGCCGCCAGATCGCCGGCCGCGCCGTGCAGGTGAACGCCCAGCCGCGCCGCGTCCATTGGCGAGAGTCCCTGGCAGACCAGCGCCGCGATCAATCCCGTGAGCACGTCGCCCGACCCGCCGGTGGCCATGCCCGGGTTGCCGGTCATGTTTAGAAACGTTCGCGCGCCGTCGGTGATGCACGTCTGGTGGCCCTTGAGCACGACGACCACGTCGCATCGTTTGGCCAGCTCGACGGCGGCCTGTCGCTGGGCAAGCGGGCTGGCCGCCGTATCGGCGCCAACCAGCCGCGCGAACTCGCCCGGATGCGGCGTGAGAATTCGCGGTCCGGCATGTCGCGCCAGGATGTCCGGTTGGGTTGCCAGCGCGTTGAGCGCGTCGGCATCGACGACCATCGGATGGGACAAATCGCGATACAGCCGGCCGACCAGTTGGTCGAGCCCCTCGCTTCGTCCCAGTCCCGGTCCCAGGGCTACGCAGGTGGCCGCCTCGCACCACCGGTGAATGGCGTCCTCGGCCGCCTCGGCGATCTGGCCATCGCCGGTCGAGGGCAGTGGGATCGTCATGTACGACGGTTCGTGCGCCGCGACGACGTCGAGGCAGGCGTCGGGCACGGCCAGCCGCACCAACCCAGCCCCGCCGCGTAAACAGGCCATTCCGGCCAGCGCCACGGCTCCGCTCATGCCTCGCGATCCGCCGACCACCAGCGCGAGCCCAAAGCGGCCCTTATGCGCGTCGGCCTCGCGCCGCGGCAGCGAAGGAAGCGTGGCTTGATTCGTCGGAAACGACGTTTCAGCGTTATCAGCCATGTCGCCAAATCTCCAGCAAGGATCCCTCATGCACAATTATAACCCCTTCTCCGCGTCTCTGCGTCTCCGCGCGAGAATCGAAATATGACGGTTTTCTGTTCTCGCGCGGAGGCGCAGAGACGCGGAGATTGTATCTGCTTGACGAAATCTTGCGAGGCGTCAATATCTTCGTCATGGTGATGACCAACGTCGGGCTTCCGCCCGACGCTATTATTAACGGCCTACGGCTCACGGCCCACGGCTCACGGCATTTCGCGCGATCAGTCCGGCCAGGTATCCGCCTTTGAATCCCGCGTCGATGTTGACCACCGTGACGTTGGCCGCGCAACTGTTGAGCATGCCCAGGAGTGACGCGATTCCCCCGAAGCTGGCGCCGTAGCCGACGCTGGTCGGCACGCCGATAACCGGCACGGCCACGTGGCCGCCGACCACGCTCGGCAGGGCGCCTTCCATGCCGGCGACCACCACGACCGCGTCGGCTTGGCGGAGCATGGGCAACACGGACGTGAGCCGATGCGGCCCGGCCACGCCGACGTCCTCGACAAAGTCGACCGCCGCGCCGGTCCACAGGGCCGTCTGCCGGGCTTCCTCGGCCACCGGCAGATCGCTCGTGCCGGCCGTGACCACGGCCACGCGACCGGCAGTTGCCGGCGGTTCGTCGGCGGACGGCTCGCGCGGAATCCGAAACGTCCGGCCGATCGGATTGTATTGGCCCGAGGGAAAACGCCGGCCGAGAGCTTCGGCCTGTTCGGACGACATTCGGGTCGCCAGGACGTCGGCCCCATGGTCGACCAGCGCGCGAAAAATCTTTTCGAGTGCCTCGACCGACTTGCCCTCGGCGAAAACGACCTCGGGAAATCCGCACCGGCCTGCCCGATCCAGGTCGACCTTGGCCTGGCCCACGTCGGCCGTATGGGCCTGGGAAATCCGGCGGACGAATTCATCGACCGACAGCCGGCCGGCGAGCAGGTCTTGGGCAAGTTGTTCGATGGTGGACATGGGGAAGCGAGGGAATCAAGGAATAGTGCTCTTGGCGACGGCGTTTATCGTATCAGAAAGTCGGCCGGTCGGCGAACCCCCCGGAGTGCCTCCCCCGTGGCCGAGTGGGACTGCCGGGGGTATAATCGGGGCTTGCCGGGTGGCGCGGCCCGCAAAACGTGGACAGCGACGGGGCCGCCCATTGCACAATATGAAAGGATCAATCCCGATGGACTACTACGCCCCGCGCCGCGAGAAACTCCGCCGACTGGT
>JAFGAY010000391.1 GCA_016933425.1 Pirellulales bacterium | reverse complement strand
GTATTGGGTCGGCGAGCCCGAACGCGGAACCGACAAGAGCCAGCCCGGCGGTTGGATGTTCAACCTGCTGGACTACATGGAGCAAACGCAGATCCGCGAGATGGGCCTTGGAACCAGCGGAGCCCATCGAATTAAGGCGTTGGCGGCGCGCTGCGCGGTGCCGGTGGCCGGCTTCATCTGTCCGTCGCGCCGACCGGTCCTCGCCTATCCCGACTACCACACGAACTACTGCACCAAGGACGTCGTCGCCAATATGCCCATCGACGCTTCGTTCCGGTCGGACTACGCCATGAACGCCGGCGACCAGTCGACCAATCAATTCACCGGTTCCAGCGCCCACGAACCCACGCGACTCAGTGAAGGCGACGATCCCACCTGGCCCTGGTCGGATACCTCGAACTTGACCGGCGTCTGCTTCCTGCGGAGCATGATCGGACTGGGCGACGTCACCAACGGGGCTACGCAAACGTACCTCATCGGCGAAAAATATATCGACCCCGACGACTACCAGACCGGATCCGACGCGGGCGATCGCGAGATCTGCTATGTAGGATTCGACAACGACACGTTTCGAACCGCCTACGCGCGGCCTCGGCAAGACCGGCCGGGCGTGCAAGACACCATTGCCTTCGGCAGCGCGCACGCCAGCGGCTTTCACATGCTGTTCTGCGACGGGTCGGTCCATATGGTCGACTACACGATCGACCTTTACGTCCATCGCGCCCTCGCCAACCGCGAGGATGGCCGGACCGTGAAATTGAGCGACGTAGTCAAATAGGCAACCAACGGGATGCAGCAGTGAAACGCGAGCAACTTTGGTGTATGGAACCGTCGATTGGTGGGGCTGGTGTGCCGTGGGGGCCGTGTCAGAAAAGAGGCAACGGTGAATCATGCGTGGGCCACGGACGCCAATCATGGGCGCCGGACGTTGCACGCGATGCGAAAAAGAGGAATATAGCCTCTATTTTCCTCTGAGGGTAAAACACGCGAGGCTTTAGCGGAGCGACAAAGAATAGGCAAACGAAGTGTTTCCACTCAGGATGTTCTTGAAACTTTGTTCGTTGGAGGTGCCCTATGGGTTTTCTGAATTTCTCGTTTCGGCGTGGTCTTGTTTGTGCCGCGGCAATCTTCGCGGCCATGCTGATTGGTCTCTCGCCCCTCTCGATGACCAACGACGCGCTGGCCGGCAATCTGACGTGGACCGGCGCCGATCCTATCAGTCCCGAGTATTGGGATTATGCTTCCGCCAATTGGACCGGCGATAACACCGTCTTCTCCGACGGCGACAATGTGACCTTCGACGATACCGGTTCGAATGCCTACGATATCCAGCTTCTCGGCGACCCAGTCTTCGGCTTGTCGCCCGGCTCGGTGACCGTCGATAATAGCACGGGCCACGATTATCTTTTCGCGGGATCCGGCCTGCAAGGCTCGCTGCAAGGCACGACCGGAATCACCAAGAACGGCACCGGCATGTTGCGTATCAACACGCGCAACTCCTTCTCGGGCGTGGTCACGGTCAATGCCGGAATGCTCCGAATCGGCACCAGTGCCAGCGAGGAGGGATCTCCCTTGGGTAGCGCCGATGGAGGAACCACCGTCAACAGCGGCGCGACGATGGACGTGAACGGCAAAAACCTCGTCTTCAACAACGACTGCGACATGATCACCATTGCCGGAACAGGCCCCGGCGCCGGCTCCGACGCCGGCGCAATCATCAACACGAGCACCGGCGAGGGAATCATCAAGTATCTGACCCTGGCCGCCGACGCCACCATCGGCGCAACGGGAAATACGATCTCCGTGAAAGGAACCCTCGACAACCACGGCAATTTCAATGCCAACGGCTACAATCTTACCAAGGTCGGCTCAAAAAGACTCTCGTTCGAGTATCTCGATTATCAAAACGTCGGCAATATCGACATCCAAGAGGGCTCGATCAACATTTCAAGAACCAGTTTCGGCGATCCAACCAAGACCATTACGGTCCGTTCCGGCGCCATGCTGCGATCGTGGAACAATCCGGATATCGGCGCCGCGGTAACCATCTCCAGCAATATCATTTCCGAAGGCGGCATCTTGCAACAAGAGGGCTCCTCTTCCGCACATGTCTATACCGGCAATGTCCAATTAAACGGCGATGCCGACACCCAGTTTAACGTCATTGCCAGCAGCTCGACTCCCATCACGACGACTTTCTCCGGCAACATAACCGGAACGCAAGGAATGATCAAGTACGGCTGGCGAACCCTGTATCTTGAGGGCGCCAACGACTATGCCGGAAACACCACGATCAATCTGGGTACGGTCGCATTGCAAGGCACGGCTACCCTCGCCTCGCCCACGATCGCAATGACCAGGGATATAGACGAAAACCTGTCGAACAACTGCAAGCTCGACGTTACCGGGCTCGCCACCGGCCAATTCACCTTGGCCAGTGGACAAAAGATTATGGGCGACGGCTCCGTCGTCGGCAATCTGGTTTCTGGGGCTGGAAGCATCCTGGAACCGGGATTAATCGATGAACGCCCCGTTGGCGAACTCTATATCATGGACGGCGATCTGACGCTCCAGGACGGCGCCTTGCTAAACTTCGACCTCGACGATCCGGCCGATCCCACAACTAGCGACCGGATTATCTTGGGCATCTACAACGGAACCGCCCCGGGCAACTTAATCCTCAACAGCCAGGATTTCACCGATTTCTCGTTCACCCCACTCACCAACTTCGGCGTGGGCGTTTACACGCTGATCGACGCGGGCTCGATCTCGGGCAGCCTCGGCGCGAACGTCAGCGGCACGATCGACGGCCTGCTGGGCACGCTGTCCATCTCCGATACCGATCTGATCCTGACGGTGACCTCGGACGCTCCCGTCGTGCCCGGCGACACCGACAACGACGGCGATGTCGATCAGAACGACGCCGCGACACTGGCCGGTAATTGGGGAACCCAGGTGACCAACGGGCGGTTCGACGGCGACTTCAACGACGACACCTGGGTCAACGCGGCCGACGCCGCGATTCTGGCGGCCAACTGGACCGGCCCACTCGGCAACGAATCAGCCCCCGTGCCCGAACCGTCCATCCTGGCAATGATGGCGTGCTTGTCGGCAATCTTCTTTTTGAGAAGGCGGAATGGCTGAACACGTGCGTGGAAGACGGGCGGGGGGAGACCTGGCGGGGAACTCCTCCCGCTCCGGATTCCGCGAGAACCAAGTGCGATAACGAGAAGGGCGCGAAGATGAAGGACTACAACGGAGAATAGTATCAACCCTTTTCCTTGGAGGTGCGACATGAACGTGTTGCGATCTATTGGTTGGTGGGGCTTCGTCGGCCTCGCCGCGGTTCTCTTGGCCTTGCCAACCGGCCCCTCGTCAAACCTGCTGGCCAACAACGCCGGCGCGGACGTGATTACCTGGACCGGCGCAAGTAGCAACGACTGGGACACTTCCTCCGCCAACTGGACCGGCGACGACTCCGTCTATGCCGACGGCGACGACGTCACGTTCGACGACACGGGCGTCGGCGGCACGCTGGACGTAACAACGGCCGTGGCCCCCGCCTCCATCACCGTGGGCGGTGCCCAGAACTACAAGTTCCAGGGCTCCGCCATCACGGGCAGCGCCGGCGTGACCATGAACGGCACGGGCGAGTTGCGGTTCAACAACTCCAACTCCTTCACCGGCACGGTCACCATCAATAGCGGCGTTCTGATGATGAACAGCTCCACCAGCCTCGGCAGCACGGCCGGCGGGACCATTATCAATAGCGGTGGAACAATAAATGTGAACGGAAAGGACATCGGCTCCGGCGCCGGCGACAGCGACGTAATCACGATCAAGGGCGCAGGCGGCGGTTCCGGCGCAATGATCAACTCCAGCTCCAACGAAGGTAAACTGAAGTTTCTGACCCTCGGCGCGAACGCTACCGTCAACACTGGCAGCGGCAATATCTCGGTGAAAGGCGCCGATGGAAATCTCGCCACGTTCGATGCCGGCGGATTTACCCTGACCAAAATGGGATCGAAACGACTTTCCTTCGAGTATATCAACTGCCAAAACCTGGGAGATATCGACGTTGTGGAAGGCTCCCTCAGCTTTTCCCGGACCGGCTTCGGCGACGATTCTCATATCATCACGGTAAGGGCCGGCGCCGAGCTGCGATCGTGGCAGAATGGAGCCGACATCACGATTTCTAGCAATATCGTCTCCGAAGGAGGCACGCTGCACCAACAAGGTGGGAGCAACGCCACGCATACATACACCGGCGACATTGAACTCGCGGGCAACGCCGATACAGTGTTTTGGGTCGATGCCTCGAGCTCGGACCCCTGCACCACCACGATTACCGGCGACGTCACCGGCACGCAAGGATTGATCAAGGACGGATGGCGAACACTCTACCTGCAGGGCGACAACACCTACGCAGGCGACACCACGATCGCCACCGGCGCAATCGCCCTGGAAGACGACGCCACGCTCACTTCTCCGACAATCTCACTAACCAACGTGGGAGATAATTCGCGGCTCGAAGTCTCCGGCCTCACCGTCGGCTATTTCACCCTGGCCGACGGTCAGAAGATCCAAGGCATCGGCGCCGTGGTGGGCAACCTCGTGGCCGCCGCGGGAAGCATCCTCCAACCCGGTCTCAGCGTCGGCGCCCTCAGCATCAAGGACGGCGATCTGACGCTCAACAACGGCGCTTTGCTATACTTCGAACTGGACAATCCGGCCGACCCGGCCACCAGCGACCAAATCGTAATGACCGGAACGGCGGGCGCGTTGAACCTCGACGGTCAGGAATTCGCCGATTTCACCTTCACCGAACTCGACAACTTCGGCGAAGGCGTTTACACGTTGATCGACGCCGGTTCCGTCTCGGGCAGCCTGGGTTCCAGCGTCAGCGGCGCCATGGGTGGTGGCGGATTGATGGGCACGCTGTCGGTCTCCGGCGACGACTTGATCCTCACGGTGGCCATTCCCGAACCGTCCAGCATGATGCTCCTGATCATGCTCACTGGAACGGCCGGTCTCTTGGCCCAACCCCGCCGTCGCGATTGATACGCGGCCCCAATCATCCATGCAAGAGCTTGGGTCGCCACTTGCATGCCCAAACACGGCACATGGCCCTTTGGGAAAAGGTGGAGATGCTCGGAGGGCCGCGGCTCCCTTGCAGGGAGAGAGAAAGGGGTGAGGAGGGTCACCGGATCAAATGATCGGGCGTCACTCCTCACCCCGTTTCATTCCACGAAACGATCAGCTCGAATGCAGCGTGGCCAAAGCAGAGCATCTTGGGCAATTATTTCGGCCACGCCCTTCCAGGCCGCCCTCTCATTCTCCCTCACTCTCGTCCTTGACCGCGCACCGCGACAATCCATCGTCAATCATCTTGATCAAGCCGAATGGATCGGCCGGATAACGTGCCTTCCATTCGGATCGAACTTGCCGGAGTTCCCGAATCGCTCGTTCAAGCGCCTCGCGGTCGGGCAGGCCTTCGATCGCGACGTTTCGCTTCAATAAAGTCGCGTTCACGTCCATCTCGGCCGCCAGCCGATAGATTTTCGCGAACATAACCAGATCCTCGAACTGGCGAATGAGAAACTCGCGGTCCGCCGGATCGAGCGAGTCGCCGGCCGTTTTGACCTGCTCCAGGAGTTGCTCGGCGGTGCGCTGGGCCGAGACTTTTTCCGCGAGAATCGCACTGGGACCAGCCGTGCGATGTCCCACCGGCGTCGGCCAGCCCGCGAATGCCGCCATTCCCCGCCTCGACGCTCGCATCTCCTCCGTCGGAAACGGCGTGCCCGAGGGCGAGGTCATGTGTTCCTCCCAGCCCCAAAACGGATAATGCCACGGCGCTCGTACCACCGTCTGCGCGGCGAAATAGTTCCCGTCCATAAAGAATATGCCCCGGTTCACCTCCTCGACTTTCAAAAACACAGGCGCCAGCGATTCGGCCGTCGGGCCAAATTGCTCAACCATAAACTCCCTCGCAGCCTGTTCACGTGACACGCTGGGATCCCGAGCCCGACGGCAGAAAAAATGGGCGTTCAACCGCCCGAGCGTGTCGGTGCAAGACACCTGAAGGCTCTTATTGGCAAACGGCGGATACTCTGCCCGATAACGCGGCAGAAGATTGCCGTGCGGGCTCCAAACGTCGTGGGCCGTGCTGACTCGCCCGTTGACGCTTTCGACCCCCAACCGCCGGGCCTCTTCAATGTCCCTTTCATATTGACTCAAGGCGCTCGTCGGCACATAGTTGCGCCCCCAGTATTCGCCGTTCAAATCAAAATGAATGCAGACCGGATTGGTTTTGGCCGCCTCGCGCATGTGCTGGTTGAAAGGAAGCGCCAAGGAATAATCGCCAATGACGTTGTCGCCCGAGATGATTACGTCGGGCCGCTTTCGGGCCGCCGCGCGAATCGCCCGAAGCGTTTGCGTGTTGCCGCCCGCCGTGTGAAGGTCGAGCGTCATCTTCCACCCGTACTTCCCGCACCTTTCATAAATCGTCGACACCAGCCTTTCGATAATCTCCTCCGTCGAAATCGATTGGTGCGCAAGACGAAAGATCTGCACATTGGCGCATTCCATGATCCACACTTCGATCCCGTCCAGCTCGGGAGCCAGCGCGTGCAGCTCGTCCAGTTGCTCCGCAACGAACGCATACATGGCGTCGCCCGACATGTCCGGCTCGCCGTAACGGTTAAATAACTCCGGCGCGACTCGCCGCGATCGACCCAGGTCGGGCATCATCAAAGCCTGGTAGACATACCATAACTCCATCCCCGCTTCCGAGGTCATCTCGGCCGACTTCCGCAGGCTCGCCTGGACCTGCCGAGCCATGTCGCGCTCGCCCGCATCCAAAAATTCCGCCGGCCGATTCGGATAGGTCCACGGCGTCGGAAACCCGCATATCTCGCCGTAACTCCAGTAGACGAGCCGCTCCACCTCGTGCGTCTTGGCGAAATCTATCACGCGACGCCAATGATTCTCGTTGCCAAAGTCCGTCGAAAGCGCTATCTTCAGCTTCTCAGCCGGCGCGGCGTCTTCCGCCCATGTATGCATGGTAGACGTAAACAAGGACAACCAGGCAAAAAACAACACGGCGAATCGCATGGTCAACATTCCTTCTTCTTTCTGGCGATACGTCTGAAAATGCAGTAGCAAGCCGGGTCGTGACCCGGCGAGCCTCGTAGGCCGGGTCGCGACCCGGCGAGAATCAACACATACCTCGTTCCATTGCCGGATTGCAACCTTGTCTTTACCCACATTTTGTCCCGAAGGGACATGTGACAATAGCCCAGCAGTTCACTGCTGGGTAAATGGACTAATCCATGGAAATAAGTCCCGTAGGGACGATCGAACGTAATTCACGGATCATCTTTCAATCGTCCCTCCGGGACGAGATCACTACACGGTAGCCCCTCCTACCCAGCGATAAATCGCTGGGCTATTGTCAAACGACCCTCCGGGTCGAAAACCCTTGTATCTCCGACATATTACGCAAGAATATGTGGGTAAAGACAAGGTTACAACCCAGCCTACGTTTTCCCAAAATTAGTAATATTTCAGCCGTCTGAAGTAACCGGGTATGTGTGAGAAGGAAAAAAGGAAAAGGGGGAAAATGGGAATACTGAACGAGAAGGAAATGGTTTGGTTCCACATCAAATCTTTTATTTTTCCCTTTCCCCCCTTTTCCCTTTTTCCTTCATTACACAGAACTTCATTCGGCTGAAATGTTACCAAAATTATAACCACTGAAATCACCAAAACCGCCAATAAAGATATACCCAGCCGACAATGTATACCGACCACCACAACAACGGACGCTGATACCACGGCCGCTTCACCCCTTCGTCGTATTGCGTCAATGCCGCGAGCGTCCACTGGAACGGCCGCCATTGACCTTCCTCGGGCGGCCGCGTCAGCAGCGAAACCACGATGATGCCCACCATCGTGATCGCCTGCGCAATGGCCGCCAGATAAAGCCAGTGAAGCATGAAGCCGGCTTTCGGCGCGCCAAGAGCCACGGCCAGCGTAATCACCGAGCCGCCGATCAGCCCAAACAACGCGCCGGCATAATTGGTCCGCTTCCACAACAGCCCAAGCAACATAACCGAGATAAAAGGCGTCGCCAAGAAAGTCACGCCGTTCTGAAAATATTTGAACACGCCTCCAAAATGTTCGACGGACGGAGCAACCAACGCCGCGAGAACCAACGACACCACCGACGCCATGCGTCCCACCCAGATCAGTTGCGAGTCGGTCGCATGAGGACGAAAAAATCGTTTATACACATCGAGGCTGAAAATGGTCGCGGTCGAATTCGAAAGCGCGCTGATGGAAGACATTACCGCCGCGAGAAAACCGGCGAGAATGATGCCGCGCAAGCCCCAATCGGGCGCGAGATACCGCAGCGCGAACGGAAACGCCTCGTCCGATTTTGCCAGCGGCGGCGCGGCGTGCATCACGTGAATCCAGTGGAAGACAATCAGCCCTAGGAAACAGGTCACCAAAGGACGTAACAAGTTGATCACACCTGCCCACAACACTCCCATAAGGGCGTCCCACGTCGAGCGGGCCCCGAGGATTCGTTGCGCCATGACCTGGTTGCCGGCCGAGTAAAAAATGAACACGCCGAAAGTTGCCAGCACAATGCCGGGAAACGGCGCTTCCGGATCGCTCGGAGGACGATAGAGGTGAAACCGGTCGGGGCTGGCGGCCTCCATGGCGGCCCAACCTCCGGGCACCTTCCCCAAGGCGATGAAGAAAAGCAACACACCACCGCCCACCAACAACAGGCATTGCAGGGCGTCCGTCCAAATGACCGAAGCAAGACCGCCTTTGGTGGTGTACAACACCACGAGAACGATCGTGCACCATAAAACCACATAAATATTCCAACCCGTAAGCGACGCCATTGCGAGGCTTCCACCGTAGAGCACGGGCACCATGAACACAAACACGTAGGCCGCCAACATCACCCAACTATAGATATCGGCGCACAGCGGACCAAACCGGCTCGCAAGAAATTCCGGAACCGTGGTGATGCGATTTCGGAGCCAAATGGGAACGAACACAATCGTTAGCAGCCCATAGATGGGCACAAGCCACCATTCCCAATTGGCAATCGACATGCCATGCTCGTACGTAGCGCCGACCGTGCCCACGATCTGCTCGCTCGACACGCTGGTCGAGACGAACGCCGCTCCTATGATGTACCAAGGCAATCGACCCGATGCAAGAAAGTATCCTCGCACCGATTTCTCCTGGTTCCGTCCCGCCCACATCCCCACTGCGACCACCGCAACCAGCGAGCCGACGATAATGCCGACGTCCAAGGTACTGAGCGAAAAATCCATAATCTACTCGTGAATTGCCGTGCCAACTTTTCGATAAGCCGTGATAATGTCGTCCACGTCCTTGTCGGTCAAAACGGAAGCAACGCACATGAGCATCGTCCGGCTCAGCAGGTCGTCCAGGCGAGGACACGCGCCTTTGGCGTAGGAAACGTCGGCCGAGGCGCGATTCTCCGCCAGCTCCCACGGCGAAACGGCCGAAATGCCGCGCTTGTTCACAAGGCTGGTCACATGGTAATAAATGTGCAAGCCCCATTGGTCCATGTGAACCGGATAAAGACCGTCCCTGGCCGCCACAATGCCCTCCGCGCGCAATGCCTCGGTAAACCTCAGCGACTGCTCGCGCGCGGGAAAAACGGTCATCAAAAACGAACCGCCGTCCCCCTCCGGATCCAGAACCTCGCGGAACGAAAACAAGTCGGCCAGGCCCTGCTTGATTCGGTTTTTGGCGAAACGCATCGCCCTGGTGATGCGGTCGAGTTTCCCAAGCTGCACGCGAGCCACGGCGCCGGTCAGTTCGCTCATGCGGCAACCAATGCCCCAGAGTTGGGTCGCCGGATCATCAAAAACCAGCCGACCCGCCGCGTTGCGCGGATAACCCAAATCATGCACGGCAAAACTCCGGTCGTAAAGACGCGGATCGTTGGTCACGACCATCCCTCCTTCGCCGGAGGTCATGTGCTTGTTCATCTGAAACGAAAATATGGCCATGTCGCCCCACGATCCCGCCTTAACCCCATGCTGGCTCGCCCCGCACGCCTGGGCGCAATCCTCGATCACCCGAAGCTCATGCCGCCGCGCCAACTCGACAAGATCCTTGATGCGCCCAATCACCCCGCCCATGTGGACAACCAATATGGCTTTTGTGCGCGTGGTGATCTTTCGGGCCGCGTCGAGCGGATCCATGCTAAACGTATCATCGCAGTCCACCAGGATCGGGATGGCACCCGCCCGAACCACCGCGCCAACCGTGGCAACCCAAAAATAGCCGGGAACAAGCACTTCGTCGCCGGGACCAATTCCCAACGCGCCCAACGACACCTGCAACGCCGCCGTGCCGCTGCTGACGGCCAACGCATGTTTCACCCCAAGGTACGAAGCAAACTCGCGCTCAAGCTTCGACACCTCGTTTCGCAAATCCAGCCCATAGTAGCGAAACAGCGTCTTGGACTTGCAGACTCGCACCGCCGCGTCCACCTCCTCCTGGTCCATGTAGTGCGCGCCGCACCATTCCTGCGGCAACGGCTCCCTTCGCACCGGAGCCCCCCCCTCAATCGCCAACTTTCCACTCGAACTCATCGGATTCTCCATCGCAACTACCGCCTCTGACTCAGCAGCTTTGTTATCTTGCCGCATATGTCGTCGACCGTCCAGTCAAAATACTCCTTGCCCGCCTGAGCGCTCGCGTAACGTGGGTCGCTTTCGCGGGGCACTTCCCGGGCCGGCTTCGACGCCGGCGTGAAACCCGGTCCGTCCACAACCGAATATTCAGCGTACTTCAACGCCACTTCCCTCGCGGGCAGCGTGCCCACGTCCACCGAGGCGTCGTGATAATGCATCAGCAGCGAGGTTTCCGCCAAGTCGGCGTGGCCAATGGCGCCGGCGGCCGACGCTTCGTCGGGAAACGAAACGGAAAAGTCCACCAACGCCGGCGTCGCGTGGCTCAGTTCGACGCAGAGCCGTCGCAATACCGCGTTATGATTGACGGCGCCATGGCCGTTGACAATAAATACATACTTATACCCCTGTGCAATCAAGCAACGGACTTCCGCCCCGACAACCAACGCAAAGACTTCCTCGGGAAGGTAGTGGCTGTTCCACTGCCGCGATGGAAAATCCATGCCGACAATGTGTTCGCCCCGATCGAAACCAAGATGCTCCAGCGTGGCCGGGTCGCGCTCGCACTCCGTGCCCAGATACATCGTGGGCCGGACCACGCCGCGGCGGAGCTTTCCGCAACATGCGTGCGCAACATAAGTGGCATTGATCGGATCGGTGCCCAGCGGCAAGTGTGGACCGTGATACTCCAGCGGCGCAAGAGGAAAAAGAATCAAAGGACACTGTTCCCTCCGCTCGCGGAGCTGGCCGGGCCGCATCCACTCGTACCGTGTTTCATAGCCCCTGTCCGCGTGCAAATCAAGCATTTCCGTTTCTCCCAACCACCGTTTCCAACCTCAGTGCGCGAGATTATCATTATTGTCGTATATCTACGTGCTACATCGTTGTAGCATTGTACCCATTTTTATCCCGTTCGCAAGAGAATTCAGGAAATAATATGCCGCCCGACCCGAAAACAGACCCCCGCCTACTTCCAGGCGGCCCCCCAAACCGCTGCGCCTCGAAACTTTCCCCCCGAAGATACGCGATTCACGAAATACCCGCTCCCTTTTGCGTTGAACCGGTCCATAATTGTGGGTAGGCTTAGGTTTTGGCCTTGTTTTTCATAAGAGGAACTGCCGGATGCCCAATCAACCGCGCGGCGCCACGCTCAAAGACGTTGCCCGAGAGGCTGGCGTCGCGGTGACGACGGCCGGAAAAGTGCTGGCCAATCGCGCAAACGAATTCCGCATCAGCCGGCAAACGGCCCAACGCGTTCAAGAAGTCGCCCAGAGACTGGGCTACGTCCCCAGCCATGCCGCCCGCCTGCTCCGCGCGAAAAAGTCGGGACTAATCGCCGTCTTTTTCGCAAATGCCACCGACCCCATCACGGCCGGCATTCTTCACTCCGTTCTAAAGCACCTGCACGTCCACCACTATCTTCCGGTGGTCACCGTCGAACAACCCGGCGTGCAAGAAGCGCTCTCGACATGGCGGAAAAATCGCGTCGAGGGCGTTATCCTATGCGGCGACAGCCCGCAAGTGCGCCCCCCTTTGCTGGCCGGCCTGAATCGCGAAGGAATCGCAACCCTGATGGCGGGCAACTACCACCTCACCGCGAAAAACACAAAGGGTTTCACGCGCGTCGCCTCGGTCCGCGTCGACGACCGTGCCGGAATTCTCTTGGCCATCGACCATTTGTCCGAACTACGACGCCGGCGAATCGCCTACATTCCGGGCCCGGCCACGTCGGTCGACGCCCTCGAAAGGCGTAAAGCTTACGAAGAACTCATTGACAAATTCCACGCCCCCATCGTGGCCCGCAACCTCGGAAATGCAAGATATTGGAATCGGGGATATCGCGGCGTCAAACACCTGCTCGAAAACCATAAACCTCGCATCGATGCCGTGATCGCCTACGACGATCCGGTCGCCATGGGCGCCATCAAGTATCTCGCCGACCGCCGCATCCGCGTTCCCGAAGACATTGCCGTCGTGGGTTTCGACAACCAACCCGAAGCCGAATACTCGATTCCCTCGCTGACCAGCATTCACCAACCGGTGGACGAAATCGGCCGAAAAAGCGTGGAACTCATGAAGCGCATGCTCCAAGAACAAGCCAACCCGGAACATCTCCTCGTTGGCCCGCGACTGATCGCGCGCGGCAGCACAATGCAAACCTAGCCCCGCAATGGAGGGCCACGCTCCGTCGTGGCCGCAACCAACCCGGAATGCAACCATAATCCCCGCCGGGCTCGTCCCGAATCCCCGCCGGGCTTGTCCCGGTGGAGCAAGGTTTGGCAACTACATGGCCCAACCGCCCCAACCTTGTGCCGGTTGGCCAAAGCGTCTCACGCATTTCCAAACACGTTCTCAGATCGAAATCGTGCTCGTCTGGCCGTTGTCGGCGGCGAACGGATCCGCGTCCAGCTTCACGCGAACCTGAAATTCGCCCTTCGCGTCCTTGGGCACTTGCCACAAGTGCCCGCAGGTGAAACCTCACCCATACTCAAATTTGCCGCCGTGGACGATTTTGCCCGCCTTGTCCCGAATCTCAAACGTGGGATTCGGCGGCCGCTTCCCTTTAATCCGCATGTCGGTACACCGCTCGCCCCCCTTACCGACGATTTTCAACGACAACGACACTTTCTGGTCGCCGGTTCGTTTCGCCGTGACCTCGGCGCGGAACGGCTCGCCAAACGTCAGTTCGGTCGTGTCGTCTTTCCGAACGTCCACGGCCTGGGCATCGCCCGAACACTCGGCCGCGACCATCGTCGGAGCGCCGGCGGCCGATCCAGCCTGAATCGTGTAATTAGCCAACTTCCACTTGCCCGCCGGCAACGCAACCTTCTGCCCCCGGGCTCCCCCAATCATCAGCACCCCCTGTTCGTCGCTATACACAACCGCGCGATACGCGGGACTCGAATGGGTCACGTAACCGATGGACAGCTCGACGGGCTCGAGCTTCATCCGGTCGCCCGACGGACTGATTTCAATCTTATAAAAATGATTGCCAAGACAAACCGAGCGATTGACGAAATAATAATCGGGCGCCGCGGCAGCGCGAGCCTTTTTCGCGCTGGGATTGACCAAAAACACATCGCCCACCGCCACGTATAATCGGGACCTGAAGTTCCGAACCGCGACGAGGTCGTCGAACCGCCCGTTGCTGTTGTGATCGACCAACAGAAAGCGGACTTTTTTACCCTCTTGTTCGATTTGCCCCTCGCGCACGGCCGCCGACGTGAGCCGCACGTACGTATAGGCCATTGCCGGGCTTTCGGAGTGCCTGACCTCCATGCTCATCAGGTGGTCGACCTCGACGCCGCCCAGTTCCAACGGCACCTTGATGTCGCGGAATCCACAAAGAAAATTATTGCCCCGCCCACTCGCTTCGACGTCCTTCGTGTCAATGGGCGCGTCGTCGGTAAGATCGCCGTTGCCGTTCGCGTCGAAATATAGCCGATTATATCCCTTCGCCTTCTCGCCAACTGCGTCGAGCGCGAAGGGACACTGTTTCGCGCCGAAGTGGGCCACGGCCCGAAACGGCGACTTCATCGCATACTCGGGCTCCTTCTTGACCAACTTGCCAAATTGAGCTTCATAGGGGCTCTTGCCGCCGTTGGATCGCGCCATGAAAGTCTGGGGATTGGTCATCCCCAGCACGTGCTCCGTCAGCGGATCGGCTCTCTTCCTTCGCCGACTCGAAAGATTCAAAGCCACCAGCTTCAATGCGACGTCGTGCGAACCCAGCGATTCGGCAATCGCCGCGTCCTCGCCCGGCGAGGGCTTGGTCGCCCATGCCGTGGCGTTTTGCGTCTCGTCGGGCCGATCGGACCCGGCCTCGCTCGTTTCCGACGCCTCGCCGGCGCGTCCCGACTTCCGCCGACGCCGCATTTCCTCGGCTACCCAATGCCGGTCCTCGTCGCTAAGCTGCTTGAGGGGAACGTCAATTTCCTTGCCGTCGGGCTTCCGGAGACGGACCTTGCCTTGGCCGTAGTCGACCATCTCGGCCTGTGTCGTGAACTTGCCGTCGCGACTCGTCCACTTCCGGCTTCCAGCCGCCGAGCCAAGCCCCGCGAGAACCAAAAGAAAAACGACCGCGCGAACGGCACGCCGACCGGTGGACATGACAACCTCCCTGGTCCAAAACCCTCGCGATACAACCCGCGAACGCGCCGCCCTCCGGCCACTCTCTCCTACTTCTACTATCCAAGAGCGGTTCTATTCCACCACGATGGTCACGAAGCACATAAAGAAACCCTAAGGACGAGAAGCGAAGAAACGCGGTGTCCGGGGCAAATCTGTTTTTGCTTCGTGTTCTTCGCGCCCTTCGTGGTATAAGAAACGTGCTTGCCAAACCCCTTGCACGGAAAAAGGTTCTGTTGAATATTTTTTGGACAGTAGAACTACTCAAAACCGGCGAACATCGGCGCCCAAGG
>JAFGAY010000009.1 GCA_016933425.1 Pirellulales bacterium | reverse complement strand
GATCACGAAGCAAAAAGCAGATTTGCCCTGGACACCGTGTCTCTTCGCTTCTGGTGCTATGGGCTTCTTCGTGTGCTTCGTGACCTTCGTAGTGAATTAGAACCGCGTAAAAGCAGTATTGCCAAGGGATTCGGTTGATTTCCGATCTTGAACAATAGAATTAGGTTTGTGCAAGAACAAATCTTGCTCTTCTGTAACACTTCAACCGAATGAAGTGCTTTGTAAGAAAGGAAAAACAAAAAGTTCGATGTGGGACCAAACCATTTTTTATTGTTCAGCATTCCCATTTTTCCCCTTTCCCTTTTTTCCTTCTCACACATACCCGGTTGCTTCAGGCGGCTGAAATATTACAGCCTCCCAATACTTCCCATCCTGCCCCATTTCGCGTCACCGCGCGCCGGTCAGTTCGAGCGTTGCCCAGAGGCTCGGATCTTCCTGGTAGGGTGTTGGGCTTCCGGCGCCCAGCGTATGTTCGCCCAATTCGCGATCGAAAACGGCCCAAGTGAATCCGAGCCGCGGGTGTTCGGCCGAGTCGAAGCCGGTCAGGGCCGCGGCCGCAATGTATGCGTGAAGCACGTAGCCGTCGCGCCCCACCTGGCCGAGCACCTTGAGCTGGCTCGCGTCGATCGGCGCGTGAAGTGTTCGGGCGCGGTTGATTGGCAACACGCCGGCGACCGGGTCGGCCAGCGATCTTCCACCGCCGGCCGGCAAGAAGAACAACCGGTGGCAAAACCGCCCGGCACGGTGGACCGTTTTTACGTCGCGCGTGTCGATCCAAATATGTGCGCCGTCGCTGTCCTGGGGCATTTTGGCCCGGCACCACGGTTCCTGACGCTTGCCGCGAACCTCGATCCGGAACGCCAGGCCCGAGGCATTCCAACCGGCGCGAACTTCAGGCACGGCGCCGGGCTGGTCGAGTTCAGAAAAATTAGGAAGCACATGCTCCGCGCCCAAAGTCGTTCCCTTGGGCGTCCACAACACATCGCAATGGCGACACGGAATCGCAAAGCGAAACAAAAATCGTGGCGATACAAGAGAATCGGACATGGTTAGGGATTAGAGATTGGGGATTAGAGATTGGGGATTAGAGATTGGGGATTAGAGGTTGGGGATTAGAGGTTGGGGAGAAATGCTGCGTAAGACATTTTCTCGACAATCCTGTTCATCTTGTAAATCCTGTCTATATCAACGTTCTTATCCTGTCTCCGCCGCCGCGTGCGAGGCGGCCAGGTGTTCGGCGAGAAATCCGGCCAGGTCGCCGCGTTTCAGGTCGGCCTGGCCGCGGAAACGCAGGCCGATCAGGTCCGTGCCGTTTTCCTTGGCCGCGATTTCCGGCCGATATCCCAACCCTCGCACACGCCCCAATGTAATCTGCCCGTGGCGCCCGTAAAGCCAAAGATAAACTGCGTCGACCTTCTTGGTCTGGATGCTCGCCCAGGGCGCGCTCAGCCCGGGCACGGTCCGGTGAACGACTTGCTTGTGTTGCCAGTCAAACGCGCCGCCGGGCGAGGCCGATTCGAGTACGTCGCACAGTTTTTCAAGCACGGCCGGCTGCCAGGCCACCGTCGCGCCGGCGCGAAATCCCTTGCGCATCAGGTGCCACTTGCGCCCCAGCGCTTTCCACGGCATCAGGTCCTCGGGCTTTTGGCTCACGCGCTGGGCAAACCGTCCGAAGCCCTCGATCGCCGCGTCGAGGAAATCCCAGAACGGTTTCCGATCGATCTCGTCGTAGGCGTGCAGGCGCAGCTCGACCTCTTGCCACGGGCCGCGCAGATTGCGACACTTTGCCCGGGGCTCACGGCCATACAGCGGCAAGTCGGGCATTTCGTTGAGCGGCTTCAGATCGAGCTGCTCGACGATCGCCTGCCGGTCGAAGGTTCCCCGGCCCGTGCGAAATTTCATCTTCAGCAGCCACTCTTCGCCCGTGATGGCGTGGAAGAACCAGCCGGCCGATTTTTTCGCCGCGCGCACTTCGACGACGCTTCGCTGGCTCCAGTCGGTCGGGCTGAACCGGTCCGAGGCTTCGATTCGATCGACGACGTCGGCCAGGATTCGCCCGTCCCAGCGGCAAGGATTGCCGTTTCGGGCCACGCGGTCGCGCGTGTGCCACCGGCGCCCGTCGGCCTGCCACGGCATTTTAATCTCGCGGCCCACCTCGTTCAGATCGACGTCGTCCGGCCGGATTTCCTCGTCCTTGGCGAAGTCGTGAACGGCTCGCGGCTTGTGCGGTCCGGCGGCCAGCACGGGCTCCAAGGCCTCGGCCGTGTAGGAACGGTGCATCTGGGCCTTGGCTCGTTTGCCGGCGCGGCGGTAGCGATGGGCATGGGCGGCCAGGTCCTCGGGCGTGCCGGCGGCGACGACGTATCCGCCGGCGTCGCCCGCCTCGGGCCCAAGATCAATGATCCAGTCGGCCGTCTTGATCACGTCGAGGTTGTGTTCGATCACGACGACCGTGTTGCCCAGATCGACCAGCCGGCCGAGCACGTCCAGCAGTTTGGCCAGGTCGTCGAAGTGCAGGCCCGTCGTCGGTTCGTCGAGCAGATAGAGCGTTTGGCCGGTGTCGGGTCGGGCCAATTCGGCAGCCAGCTTGACCCGCTGGGCCTCGCCGCCGGAGAGCGTCGGCGCGGCCTGGCCGAGCGTCAGGTAATCGAGCCCCACGTCGCAGAGCGTCTGGAGGATCCGGCGGATTTTCGGGATATTGGCGAACAGCACCAGCGCCTCGCCGCACGACATGTCCAACACGTCGGCGATCGAGCGGCCGTGGTAGGTCACGGCGAGTGTCTCGGGATTGTAGCGCCGCCCGCCGCACGTTTCGCACTCAACCCAAACATCGGGTAAAAAGTGCATCTCGATTTTTCGCTGGCCGGCCCCTTCGCAGGCGTCGCACCGTCCGCCGGCCACGTTGAAGCTGAACCGCCGCGGGCCGTAGCCGCGCAGCCGGGCCTCGGGCAGTTGAGCAAACAACGTGCGAATGTGGTCGAAAGCCCCGGTGAACGTGGCCGGGTTCGACGTGGGCGTTTGGCCGAGCGGCTGCTGGTCGACCCGAATCACTTTGTTGATCCGCTCCAAACCAACCAACGCGTCGTGGGCTCCCGGCAGTCGGCCCGCCCGGTGAAGCACGCGGGCCAATTCGGCGTGGAGAATGTCGTCGACCAGCGAACTCTTGCCGCTCCCGCTGGCGCCGGTCACGACGGTCAGCGTGCCCAGCGGGATGGGAACGTCGATGTTCTTCAAATTATTGTGCCGGGCTCCGCGAATTTCGATCCATCCCCCGCCCGGCGGCACGGATTGGGTGGCACGCCCTTTCAGGGCGTGAAGTTCACTTGTCATCCGCCGATTGGTCGGTACGGGAATCGCCTTTTTGCCGGCCAAGTAGGGACCGGTGACCGAGCCGCGGCGCCGCATGAGCTGCGCCGGGGTGCCTTGGGCGACAATTTGCCCGCCGTTGCGGCCAGCGGCCGGCCCAAAATCGAGCAGCCGGTCGGCCGCGCCGATCACCTCGCGGTCATGCTCGACCATGAGGAGCGTATTGCCCAAGTCGCGAAGTTTGGCCAGCGCGCCCAACAGTCGGTGGTTGTCGCGCGGGTGGAGCCCAATGGTCGGTTCGTCCAGCACGTAGAGCACGCCGCACAAGCCGCTGCCTACCTGCGAGGCGAGCCGTATTCGCTGCATTTCGCCGCCCGACAGCGTCGGGGTGGGCCGTCCGAGCGTCAGGTATTCGAGTCCCACGTCGACCAGAAACGCGAGCCGGTTGTGGATTTCGCGGACCAGTTCGCCGGCGATTTGTTTTTCGACGTCGTTCGGCTTCCACTCGCGAAAATCGGCCAGCAACAGATCGAGTGGCCGCCGACAGACTTCGTCGATGGTCCGGCCGCGCAGCCGCACGGCCGCCGCGTCGTCGCGCAGCCGGCTTCCGCCGCACTCCGAGCATTCGACCTCGTCGACCAACCCTTCGAGCCGCCCTCGCAGCCGCGGCGAGAGCCTCGCGGCTTCATCGAGCGCCGGGTAGAGACCTTTGTACTGAAAACGAAATTCCGCCGGGCCGCCGCGTCGGCCGTCGGCCGGCACGTCGAACCATGCGTCGCCCGTCCCGTGCAGGATGGCCCGGCGGTGTTTGGCCCCGAGCTGATCGTAAGGCACGTCGGCCGGAATGCCCGTCGCGCGGCACAATGCCGCGAGCATCCGTTGGAACAGCCGGCTGTCGGCCCGGGGCCACAGGTCGACCGCCCCTTGGGCCAGCGATCGTTTGGAGTCGTGCAACAGCGCGGCCGGATGGGCGCCGATCTGCGTGCCGAGCCCCTCGCACGCCGGGCACCAGCCTAGCGGGCTGTTGAACGAAAAATGGTGCGGCGACAGCGGCTCGAAACTCCGCCCGCACCGATCGCACGCGAAGTGCTGGCTGTGGGCATCGACCGGCCAGTCGGCTTCGGGCACTTCGTCGCGTGGATGGGCCACGCGTAAAACGCCCTCGCCCAGCGCCAGCGCGTTCTCGATGCTGTCGGCGATGCGTCCTCGGGCGTCGGGCCGCACAACCACCCGATCGACCACCACTTCGACCGCGTGGTGGCGGCGCCGGTCGATCGCCGGCAGTTCCTCGATCGGCCAGGTTTGCCCGTCGATCCGCAATCGCACGTAGCCCGAGGCGCGCAGATCGTCGAACAGCGAGTCGTAGGTCTGGCCGGGGCGCGGTTCGACAGGCGCCAGGAGCTGCAATCGCGTGCCGGCCGGATGGGCCATGATTTTGCCGATCACTTCGTCGGCCGATTGGGTGCCGATCGGCACGTCGCACGCCGGGCAATACGGTTCGCCCAACCGCGCGAATAGAATCCGCAGGTAGTCGTGAATCTCCGTAACCGTGCCGACCGTGCTTCGCGGGCTGTGGCTGGGCCGCTTCTGCTCGATGGCAATCGCCGGCGAAAGACCCTCGATGTGCTCGAACCGCGGCTTGGGCATCTGGCCGATGAACTGCCGGGCGTAGGCGCTGAGGCTTTCGACGTAGCGCCGCTGGCCTTCGGCGTAAACCGTGTCGATGGCCAGCGACGTCTTGCCCGACCCGCTCACGCCGCAGCAAACGGTCATTTGATCACGCGGGATTTCGACGTCGATTTTTTTGAGATTATGTTCCTCGGCCCCTCGGATGCGAATTGATTTTTCCGAGCCGCGACCGTGAGGAAGCAGTCGTTTGACTCGGCGGTTCTTTTCCGCTCCCTTACGGTCGCGGTTCGGTTGCTTGAGCGACAAGACCTGCGCCAACGCCGCTCCCGTGTGCGACTCGGGGCAGGCAACCACTTCCTCGGGCGTGCCGGCGGCGACGATCCGGCCGCCCGCGGCGCCTCCCTCGGGCCCGAGATCGATGATCCAATCGGCCGTTTTGATCACTTCGAGGTTATGCTCGACCACGAGCACCGTGTTGCCCGCGTCGACAAAATCGTGCAGCACTTTCAAGAGCATTTCGACGTCGGCGAAGTGGAGGCCCGTGGTCGGTTCGTCGAGCGTGTAGAACGTGCGGCCGGTGCTTTTTTTAACGAGTTCGCGGGCCAGTTTGACTCGTTGGGCCTCGCCGCCGGAAAGGGTCGGCGAGGGCTGGCCGATTTTGATGTAGTCGAGCCCCACGTCATGCAGCGTTTTGAGTTTGTCGTGGATTTTCGGCACGTTCTCGAAATGCGTTAGTGCTTCCTGGATGTCCATTTCGAGCACTTGGGCGATCGAGCGGCCTTTGAACTGGACCTGGAGCGTCTCGTGGTTGAAGCGATGGCCGCGGCAGACGGGGCAGGTGACCCAAATGTCGGCCAGAAAATCCATTTCGAGCCGGGTGGCGCCGTTTCCCTCGCACGCCTCGCACCGTCCGCCGGCCACGTTGAAGCTGAACCGGCCCGGCTGGTATCCCCGCGCCTTCGATTGGGGCAATTCGGCGAACAATTGGCGGATGTCGTCGAACACCTTGATGTAGGTGCCTGGGTTGCTCCTGGGCGTTCGGCCGATGGGCGACTGGTCGATGGCGATCATCTTGTCGAGCCGGTCGAGGCCGTCGATCGCGTCGTGTTCGCCGGGCCGGCCCAACCCGGCGTTCAAATCGCGTCGCAGGGCCTCGACCAGGATGTCGGCCACCAGCGAACTCTTGCCTGAGCCCGACACGCCGGTCACGCAGACAAACGCCCCGAGGGGGATTTCGACGTCGATTTCCTTGAGATTATTGTGGCGTGCGCCGCGCACCACGAGTTTGGCGTCGCCCGTAGGGCGCCGTCGCGCCGGAATGGGTATCGACCGACGGCCGGCCAGGTAGTCGCCGGTCAGGCTGCCTTTTCGGCTCATGATTTCCTCGGGCGAGCCGGCGGCGACGATCCGGCCGCCGCGCACGCCGGGCCCGGGACCGAAGTCGACCACGTGGTCGGCCGCCCGCATCGTGTCCTCGTCGTGTTCGACAACAATCACGGTGTTGCCCTGGTCGCGCAATCGCGCGAGCGTGTCCAACAGACGATCATTGTCGCGCGGGTGCAATCCGATCGACGGTTCGTCGAGGATGTAGAGCACGCCGACCAGCCCGCAGCCGATCTGGCCGGCCAGGCGGATGCGCTGCATCTCTCCGCCCGAGAGGGTCGGCGCCGTGCGTTCGAGCGTCAGGTAGTCGAGCCCGACGTCGCTGAGAAATTGCAGCCGGCCGCGGATTTCCTTGATCGCCTCGGCGGCGATTTTCCGGCCGGTCGCGTCGAGTCGCAATTCGGAGAAAAAGGCCTGGGCGTCGGAAATGGCCAACCCACAGACCTCGGGAAGCGACCGGTCGGGCGCGTCGCCGAATTCGGCCGCAGCCGTGGTCAACTTGACCGCGCGGGCCTGGCGATTGAGCCGCTGGCCCTCGCAAGCGGCGCAGGGGACCACGCTCATGTATTTTTCGAGCGCGCGGCGCTGCATGCGGTTTCGGGTCGTGCGGTATTGCGAGAGGAGTTTGGGAATGATTCCCTCGAAGCGGCCGCCCCACTTGCGGCCCGCGGCCCCGGCCCGCCAGGTAAAAGTGATGTGCCGGTCGCCGGTACCCCAGAGCAGATCGCGGCGGACGCGCGGATCGAGTTCCTCCCAGGCCGTTTCGAGCACGCCGCCCGGCTCGAGCCCATAATCACGTTCGAGCGTTTCGGCCACGCCACGGAAAATGTGGCGCCGCCAGCGGCCCATTTCACGCCACCGGCCGACCAACGATAGACAACCCTGCTGGAACGACTTGGTCGGGTCGGCCACGAGCCGGGCCGGATCGAACCCGTGGATCGCACCCAGCCCCTGGCAGTCGGCGCACATGCCTTGGGGGCTGTTGAAACTGAATAGTTGGGGACTCGGCGGTTCGAAGCTTTTCTGGCAGTGGGTGCAAGCGTAATGGGCCGACAAGGCCAGGTCGCCGCCCGGCCGGCCGTCGCTCGGTTCCCGGGCGACGATCAAGTTGCCCTGGCCGACGCGCAGGGCCAGCTCGACCGCCTCGGCCAGCCGGCCGCGGCTGCTCGCCCCAAGAGTCAACCGGTCGATGACCACCTCGATCGAGTGGCGCATTTGCCGTTCGAGCCGCGGATCGTCGGTCAGCCGAATCACGTGGCCGTCGACCCGCGCGCGGACGAAACCCTGTTTCAGCAGGTCGTCGAACAGATCGCGGAATTCGCCTTTCTGGCCGCGAACGATGGGGGCGAGGAGGGAAATCTTCGTCGACGCCCCCGACGGATTGCTCAGCTCGAGAATCTGCTGGAGAATTTGTTCCCGGGTCTGGGCCGTGATGGGCCGGCCGCAGTCGGGGCAGTGGCCTGTCCCGACCCGCGCGTAAAGCACCCGGAGAAAGTCGTGAATCTCGGTGATCGTTCCGACCGTGCTGCGAGGGCTTTGTCCGGTCGACTTTTGGGCGATCGAAATCGACGGGCTCAGGCCCGAGATCCGCTCGACGTCGGGCTTGGGCATCTGGCCGAGGAACTGCCGCGCGTAGCTCGACAGGCTCTCGACGTAGCGCCGCTGGCCCTCGGCGTAGAGCGTGTCGAAGGCCAGCGAACTCTTGCCCGAGCCGCTCACGCCCGTGAAGCAAATCAACTGGTTCCGAGGCAGCACCAAATCGACATTGCGAAGGTTATGCTCTCGGGCGCCTTGGATGACAACGTCGGAAGCAGGCATGGACGCGTGCGTTAGTCGGGGGGGTAAAAACGGGATGAATCGACCATTTTACCGCACGGATGTCCACCAGGGCAAGGTTCACGGACGCCGTCCATGGATTATGGCGGCATACGGTGGAGGGTTCCGTGGGTTGCCTGGGCTGGCCGCTACAGTCGCAAGGACCGCAATGGTTCCTTTTTTTCGACGACTTCCACAGCCTCCGCGACAGTGGTTGCCTCTTTTGCGTCAAGACCGGCGGGCGCCGGCCTTCGCCAGAGGAGGCTTGCCGCGAAGACCACGCTAATCACGCCCATCAGCGAGGCAATGGTGACGAACATCGTCGGATAGGGCTCCAATCCGAACCGGCCGCTGTATTGCACGATGGCCCCGGCCAGCGGCGTGCCAACCAGCACGCCCAGGTCATAGGCCGCCAGGATGAGCATTGTGCCCAACCCCCGGCAATGTTCTGGAAACGACAACGTGCTGGCCGCCACCGTCGGCGGAAAAACAACAGCGTGGGCAAAGCCAAGCACCACCGCAGGGATGGCCAATTGCCACGCATTGTTGACCAACAAAAACGACAGCAGGCCCATTCCCATCAGCACGAGGCCCAGCAGTATTACCGGCGCCAGGCCGAAACGTTCGGGAAATCGCCGGGCCCCGATCCGCACGGCCAGCGCCACCCCGGCATACACGACGAAGAACCAGCTCATCGTCGTGATTCCCATTTCGGCGGTGAAGGTGCGCAAGAACGTGCTGGGCAAACCGAGAACCAGACCCGTCGCCATGCCCACCAGCAGAACGACTCGCGGACTGTAACGCCACAGCAGCCGCGCCGTGGATCCGTTGGATGGTTTCGACGAGCCGGTGGTTCCGGCGGTCGCGAGCCAGCAAAAAATCATGGCGACCGAGGTGAACAGCCCCGCGACGACAAACAACCGCTCGACGTGGTCGGGCCCGTCGGAGAGGAGGTCGCCCAGCGTGTTGCCCAGCGCCCAGGCGATGAATCCCGACGCGCCGAGCGTGCCGACTAGCTCGGCCAGCCTTTCCCGGGGAGCGCGGCTGGCGATCCAGGTGATGCTCGACCCGAACACGCCGGCCACCGCCGAGGCAAACAGGAATCGCAGGGCGTAAATGGCCGGTCCGTGGCAGGAACTCAGCAGCAGATGGCCGAAACACGCCGCCGAAAGGGCCGCCAGCGACACGAGCCAAGTGGTCCTTGCCCCGTGCCGGTCAATCGTCCGGCCCAGGGCCATCCGGATCATGATGCTTCCGATCATGCCGACGCCGACGATCCACCCCAGCTCCAACTCGCCTCCGCCCAGCCGATGAACCAGATCGGCATAACGAAACAACAACGCGATCGCCATGGCCGTGCACAGGTTCGACGCCGAGGCTAGCCAAAAGGGGCGATCGTAGACGCGAGAACTCGGAGGGTCGTCCGGGACCGGTGTCTCTTGGGAACCGTCACCGGCAAAGTTATCGGGACGGCGGGTCAGGCAAATCATCTCTGTCCGTAACGGGGGGTAAGGTCAAAAGCGTGGTGAATTATAGCGGCAACCAACGCATAGTCGCGTTGTTTGCGGGCCGGCGGCGTCCGTGGGGCTCTGCCAGGCGGGCATTCTCTCCGCGCGACAGTTGGGCGACACGGCCAAAGCGAGCCGGGCATTCTACTCTTCTCCCGGCGGCCCGAGCAAGAAGAAAAAATCACCCCTCCAACGGTCCCCGAAGGCCTTCGGCAATCCTGGAGGGACGTGCTCTGTGACGTCCGTTTTCCCGGCTGTTTGCGGCCATGACGGAGCATGGCCCTCCAAGGGACAGGGCCTTATGACCAATTTCAAAACAAATTCCCAGACCCCATGGAACCGGTTTCCGAAGCAGCCCTGGGTTTCGGGCTATATTTCCCCGAGGGGTGGACACGGCTTGCCGACTTGGGGTTCCCGTTGTTTTCCACACTTTTTGACTTTTGCAGCCATCCGTCCACTTGAGCCGGGACAATCCGCCATGAACCATGAAACGTACCTGACGACTCCAACCGAAATCCGCTGGGTTGTAAGCCTCTCGGCCAATTGCTTCCACGCGGCCGACGCCATGCGACGCGGCCGTCGCCTGGCCAATCCGTCGCTGGCCCGGGTGCTCGACGAACCGGTCGGACGGTTGCAAGAAACGGTTTTGTCGCATGGGCTCGACGAAAACTTGTTTTGGAGCCATTTGGTTCCCCTGTCGGCCGGCATTGAAAACAACACGCGGCTGGTCGAGCTGGCCCTTGCCAAAACAATCGGCCCCGGCGGCCGGGCCACGGCGATGGTCGGTTCCTTAGCCGGGCGCGTGGCCGACGTCGAGGCGGCCGTCCGCCGCGAACTTCCCGAACTCGTCGAACAACTGGCCGCCGGCGCCGAACCCATGGCCGCGCGATGGCACGAGTCGGGCCCAGCCCTGCTTCAGATGATCGTCGCGCGGACCGATCCACGGTTGGCCGCGTCCCGGGCCGACGTGATCCTTGTGCCGGCCGTATCCGGAGGCGACGGCATGGCCCATTTGCTTTACAACACCGTGTGGATTGAAGCCGTCGAAACGGACCCCGAGCCGCGATTGCCCGAGGTTGCCCGGCTCGCCTGGCTGATCGCTCAACTGAACATCGACCTGCCGGCGCTCAGCGAAACCATCCCGCGCGACCGCCTGCCGCTAGTCGCCCGAGCAGCCCTGCTTCCGGCGGCGCTCGACGCGGCGGCCGAAATCCAACCGTATGGCGCTGATCGGCCGACTATCTCGTTGGCGTTGGAACACTGGCGTGTTGCGGGCCCTGACCGCGTCGATCTGGCCGACGTGCTTTCGACGTGGTGGAGGTCCCATCTGGAAATGGAACCGGCCTGGAACGTCTCGCTGGCGGCGCTGGATCGGATGATTCATGCGTGATGGCGGCGAAACCATCCGGCTAGCACGTCCGTTTTTTCAGATTGCGGGCTTCGAGTTCCTCGATTTCCTTGAGTCGCCGGGCGTGGCGGCCGCCTTCGAAGGGAGTGGTGAGCCAGAGTTCGACCATGCGGTCGATGAGCCGTTCGCCCAACAAATCGGCCGAAAGGCACAGAACGTTCAGATCGTTGTGCCGGCGGCTCATTTCGGCCGTCAGGTCGTCGTGGCAGGGCGCGGCGCGGACGCCCGCGAACTTGTTGGCCGCGATGCACATGCCCAGGCCCGATCCACAAACGAGGATGCCTCGTTCGACCTCGCCGCGACTGACCTGGCCGGCGACGGCGGCGGCGATGTCGGGATAGTCGACCGGTTCGTTGCTGTCGGTGCCCGCGTCGACCACCTCGTGGCCGAGCCGGTGGAGCAGATCGATGACCTTGGCGCGAACGGTGTAACCGCGATGGTCGCTTCCGACGGCGATGCGCATGAGAGCACCTGAAGAAAAATGGTGTAGGCTGAGCTAAAACGTCAAATTCTCGAGCCGCGCGTCCAACTCGCCGCGAAGCTGCGCGGCGCAACTTTCGTAACATTCCGTCGTGCCGCCGATCGGGTCCAACACATCTGATCCGTCGCGACAGAGCAAGTGCGTTCGCCCGGCGGCCTCGGGCCACTGGGCGATGATCGTCTGACGGTGCGATTGGGTCATCGTGAAAATCAGGTCGGCGTGGCGCACCAGCGGCTCGGTCAGCGGATGAGTCTCGTGACCGGTCAGATCAAGCCCGCGCTGGGCCATGACTTCCACGGCTTCGTCGCTGGCCCGGGAACCCATTCCCGCCGCGACTCCCGCCGAGCGCACCACGACGCCTCGGTCTTCCAGTTCGGCCGGCGAGCAACCCAGTCGCCGGGCCAACAGGTCGCGGGCCAACAGCTCGGCCATCGGGCTGCGGCACGTATTGCCCGTGCAGACAAACAAAATCATCGTGCAGGCAAGCCGTTTCAAGGTTTTCTCGGGCACGACACCCGAGCGGAGCACCTCGAAGTTTTGCTGACGCACGCGAACTACCGACGAGGGCTGGCCGAAACGGCTGGGTCCGTCGTCGAGGACCAAGGCCACGTCGTCGCCAATGGCGTCGATGGCCTCTTGGGCATTTTTTGCCTCGGGCTGGCCGCGGCGGTTAGCGCTGGTCAGCACCAGCGGACCGGCGACCATCTGGAGAATGTCGAGCGCGATCTGATGACCCGGCACCCGCAAACCAACGGTCTGGTGCGGCGAGACGGCCTGGCGCACCTCGCGGGGGAGCCGCGTAATCAGGCTTTCGGGATGGGAATTGTCGACCACCAGGGTCACGGGCCCCGGCCAGCACCGCCGCGCCAACCGGCGGAACAGGGGGCTCATGTCGGGCGCGTAGTCGAGGGCTTCCTCGCCACTGCGAATGGCAATCGGCAACGGATGGCCCCCGCGACGGTCCTTCACCGCCGAAAGCCGCGCGACCGCCTGTTCATCGAGCGCCAGTGCGCCCACCCCGTAAACCGTTTCGGTCGGCACGACGACCAGCTTGCCCTCGACCAATGCCTGCACGGCGCGATGCACCACGTCGCGAACGTCGTCCGCCTTGCGGACATCGATCACCTCTGGAGGCATAACGGTTGGTCCGTTCTTCCCGACCTGCGACTGACGATCCACGTAATACCTTACTATAGTGAGCCTTGCGGTCCCTCGTCAAGGTTGTCCCCCGGGGGGCAATCCGAATGGCTGGGCCACGCTAACATGGAGGACCACGCTTCGTCGTGGCCGAGGCGGCTCGTCACACGCGGCCACGACGGAGCGTGGCCCTCCATGCCATAATCCCTTACCGCATTCCCGCACAACCGGCCACTAGCAATGCAGGCAAAAAAACAGTAGGCTTATAGGCATAATGAGGGGAGGGGGTAATGTGCGACGGGGCCCACTGCGGCGCCCCCGGCGCATGGGAACGCATCGAGTCAGTCGCCGTGAGTTGCGCGAGACGCCATGCTCGACTATCGCCTCACCTTCCAGTCGCCCTCTTGCCTTTTGCTCCTGCTGCTGATTTCGGCGCTTTGGTGGTGGAGTTATCGGCGTCTGGCGTCGCTGGGACCTTGGCGCCGGTGGTTTGCCATGGGGCTGCGAACGCTCGTGTTCTTGTTGCTGGTCCTTGCCTTGGCCGAGATCCAATGGGTCCGGGCAACCAACCGGCTCACGGTCCTCTATTTGCTCGACCAGTCGCTGAGCATTCCGCAGGACCGGCGCGAGATCATGATCGATTACGTCAATGAGGCGGTCGATCGCCATTTGAAGGAGGGGGATCGGGCCGGCGTGATTGTTTTCGGGCGCGATGCGGCCATCGAGATTCCCCCGGTCGACCAGAAAGTGCCCATTCCTGGACGGATCGAAAGCTCGCTCGATCCTGAAAACACGAATCTGGCCGGCGCCATCCGACTGGCCCAGGCCACCTTTCCCGAGGACGCCGCCAAGCGAATCGTCGTGGTGAGCGACGGCAACGAGAATCTGGGCGACGCGCTGGCCCAGGCGCAATACGTTTCGACGGCAGGCGTGGGTATCGACGTCGTGCCGATCGACTACGACCATCCGGCCGAAGTGATCGTCGAGCGGCTGACCGCGCCGAACAACATTCGGCCCGGCCAACCGTTCGATTTGAAAGTGGTCGTCGAAAATACGTCGACGCCGACGGTCACTCGATCGGGCCGGATTTCCGGCCGGCTGGTCGTGTCGCGGCGGATGGGCAACCAATCGGTCGAAGTGAGCAACGAGCGCGTCACGCTGCCCCCCGGCAAACAGCGTTATAGCATTCGCCAGCAAGGAACCACGCCCGGTTCCTACGGATTCGAGGTCCGTTTCATTCCCGACCGGGTCGAGGACGACGCCGTGGCCCAGAACAATCGGGCCACGGCCATGACCCACATCCGCGGCAAGGGCCGCGTCCTGCTCGTTGAGGACCACGACCACCGCGGCGAGTTCGACCTGCTGGTCGAGCAGCTTCGGCGGCAGGAGCTCGAGGTGGACGTCCAATCCAGCCGGCAGACGTTTGCCGAACTCGACGACTTGCAGCCCTACGACACGGTCGTGCTGGCCAACGTGCCCCGCGAGCAATTCACCGACCGTCAGATCGACATACTCGTCCACAACACGCGGCAACTCGGCGCGGGACTGGTCATGCTCGGCGGGCCCAACAGCTTCGGCGCCGGCGGCTGGACCAACACGACCCTGGAAGAGGCCATGCCGGTCGACTTCCAGATCAAGAATCTCAAGGTCGTTCCCAGCGGGGCGCTGATGCTGGTGATCGACCGCTCGGGCTCGATGATGGGCGACAAGCTCGAGATGTGCAAGGCGGCCGCCATCGCCAGCCTCAAAACGCTCGGGCCCGAGGACTGCGTCGGCGTCGTGGTGTTCGACTCGAATGCCGAAGTCGTCGTGCCCATCACCCGGGCCAAAAACGCCCCGGCCATTATCCGCCGCATCCGCAACATTGGCAGCGGCGGCGGAACGAGCATGTATCCCGGCATGTCGCTGGGCCGCGAGGAACTCAAGAAAGCCGACACGTCGGTCAAGCACATGGTGGTTCTTTCCGACGGCCAGACCGAGGGAAGCGGCTTTGGCGAACTGGCCCGCAAAATGCGCGGCGAGCAAATGACCATCAGCGCGGTCGCGGTCGGCGAGGGAGCCAATAGCCAGCTTCTTTCCCAGATCGCGACCATCGGCCGAGGCAAGTTTCACTTTGTCAAGAATCCCAAGGTGCTGCCGCGTATTTTCATGCAGGAAGCCCGGCGGATCGCCCGGCCGTTGATCTACCGAAGCCGCGCCGGCGTGCGCCCGCTGATCCGCGGTTCGCACGACATGACGCGGGGACTCGAAGACGCCCTGCCGCCGATCCACGGCTACGTCATGACGACGGTCAAGGAAAACCCGCTGGTCGAGGTGGCCCTCCTTTCGCCCTTGCCGCCCGACCAGCGCAACAGCACGATTTTGGCCGGTTGGAGCTATGGGCTGGGCCACGCCGTGGCGATGACCACGGACGCGGGCGCTCGTTGGGCCACCAACTGGCCCGGCTGGGAAGGTTATGGCAAACTGTTCGGTCAGGTCGTCCGCTGGTCGATGCGCCCGACCGGCGGCAGCGGCAAATTCCTCGTCACCACCCATGTCGACGGGGAACAAGGCGAAGTGATCCTCAATGCGCTGGACAAGAACGACGAATTCCTCAACTTCTTGAGCCCGGCCGGCAACGCCCTGGGACCGGAACTGGAACCGATCGACCTGCGGTTCACCCAGGACGCGCCGGGCCGCTACATTGCCCGGTTTCCGGCCGGCAACGTGGGGAGCTATTTTGTCGTCGTGAGCCCGGGCGTCGGTTACGCGCCGATCCGAACGCATTTGAACGTTCCCTACTCTCGTGAGTTCCGCGACCGGACGACCAACAAACCGTTGCTCGAAGAGATGGCCGCCATGGTGCCCGAGGGCGGCAAGGCCGGCGTGGTGGTCGAGGCCGAGCCGGACCGGGCCGAGCTGCCGCAGTGGCTCGCGGTGAACACGTTTCGCCACGACCTGCGCAAGGCCACCAGTAATCAGGAAGCATGGCACATCCTGGCCCTGATGGCCGGATGCTTGTTTTTCTTTGACGTGCTGGTGCGCCGGGTGCAGGTCCATTTTGCCTGGGTCCGGCCGGCGCTGGCCCGCGTGGGCGGCTTCGTAATACGGCGCAAAGCGGAATTCACCCCGGACGAAATGCTCGATCGACTCAAGAATCGCAAGGTCCAGCTCGACGAGCTTCTGCAACAGGCCCGCGACGCCGCGGTCGACGAATCTGCCCGGCCGGCCGCCCGATTCGAAGCCCCGGCCGCGTCGTCCGGTGCGTCGGACGCGCTCGACGAGCTGGCTCGCGAGCGACCCTCGCGGCAACCGAAGAAACCGCCGGCTCCCTCGATGGCGTCGGATCGCCCGGCCGAGCAGGAAACCTATACCGAACGATTGCTCCGAGCCAAGAAAAAGGTCTGGGACGATCGAGGAAAAAAACCGTAGAAACGTTTTCGTCGTCAAACGAATATCCGTGTGTGATAAGGGAAAAGGGGAAAGGGGAAAAATGGGAATGTGGACATAAGGATCGGTAACCACTCAGCCTTCCGAAGTGATTCGGCAAGAATGAGGTTAACCGCCGCGCCTGCGCGGCGGCTAACAGGGTTTTTTGCCATTTGGCTGTAATGTTGCGATTCTCCCTTTTTCCCCTTTCCCTTTTTCCCTCTTCACACACCACGAACAACACAAAACCCTAGCCAAGCGAGATCCAACTCATGAGCATTGCCGAAACGATGGAACGGCGCGCCCGCGCGTTTGTCGAACGATACCAGGCGGTCCACGAGCAGATTTCCCGCGTCATTGTCGGGCACGACGACATCATCCACGGTGTGTTGACGTGCCTGTTTGTCGGCGGGCACTGTCTGCTGGAAGGCGTGCCGGGCCTGGGCAAAACACTGCTGGTCCGCACGCTGGCCAAGGTGCTCGATCTGGATTTCTCGCGAATCCAGTTTACGCCCGACCTGATGCCGGCCGACATCCTCGGCACGAACATGGTGATGGAAACG
The DNA here is from genome assembly GCA_016933425.1 of Pirellulales bacterium. Taxonomy (GTDB): domain Bacteria; phylum Planctomycetota; class Planctomycetia; order Pirellulales; family Thermoguttaceae; genus UBA11386. The sequence goes on along the minus strand of JAFGAY010000009.1, from coordinate 1,115 downwards.
CCGGACGGGCGCCGGGTTTTCGAGTTTCAGCGCGGACCCATTTTTACCCAGATCTGCCTGGCCGACGAAATCAACCGCGCGACGCCCAAGACCCAATCGGCCATGCTCGAAACGATGCAAGAGGGAACCGTGACGGCCGCCGGCACGCGACATGAACTGAAAAAACCGTTTTTCGTCATGGCCACGCAAAACCCGATCGAGCAAGAGGGAACCTATCCGCTGCCCGAGGCGCAGTTGGACCGGTTTTTCTTCAAGCTGCTGGTCGGCTACTCGAACCGCGAGCAACTCATAACCATCATCGACCGGACGACGCGCGGCACGACGATCGAGCCGTCGCAAGTGCTCGACGGGCCCGAGATTCTCGAATGGCAAGCGCTCGTGCGCGAGGTGATTCTGGCCCCGCACGTCGAGGACTACATGGTCCGACTGGTTCTGTCGACCCATCCCGAGGGCCAGTTCGCCCTGCCGGTCACCAACCAGTATTTGCGCTGGGGCGCCAGCCCGCGCGGCGCCCAGACGCTCGCATTGGGCTCGAAGGTCCGCGCGCTCTTGGACGGGCGCTACAACGTCAGCTTCGAGGACGTCCGCCGGGTGTTTTTGCCGGCGATGCGCCATCGAGTGATCGTCAATTTCGAAGCCCAAGCCGAAGGGATCGAACCCGACAAGGTTCTCCTCGAACTACTCGAAAAAGTACCGGAAAAGATCGAGGAATAAGCCGCCGGTTTGAGAATAAGCTCCGAGTCTCTCCCTCCGCGCGCCTCCGCGTCCTCCGTGGTAAAAAAATCGCGCTACGCGGTCTTCCGCGCGATCTCCAACAGCACGCTTTCGGCCTCGGTGCCCGGTGTTTTGTAGTCGGCCAATTTGCGCAGGGCCAGGCCGTGCATTAGTCCCCGGTGCCGGGCCTCGCCCCGCTCGTCGACCCACGAGGGACCCTTGACCAGCAGCATCCGCCCGAACCGATCGGCGTGGGGCGCGAACCACTCGAGCAGCTTTGACAGCCGCGCGACCGCGCGGACGACCAACGCGTCGAAACGTTCGCCGCCGGCCAGCAGAGCCTCGGCCCGGCCGTGATGCACTTTGACCGGCAAGGCCATCCCGGCGACGATGTCGGCCAG
>JAFGAY010000390.1 GCA_016933425.1 Pirellulales bacterium | reverse complement strand
GGGGGCCGATAAAGAGGTAGTAGTTCTCGCCCCGTTGGACGACAAAGGGCGATTCGCAAGGGCCGCCCCATTTGCCCTTGCTCGGATCGAGAAAAGCCACTCCCCGGTCCTTCCAGCGGATCAGGTCGTCGCTCGTGACGTAGGCCACCAGGTGGTTGCCGCCCGACGGCTCGCTCGTGGCCGTGTAGTAGAGGATCCACTTGTCGCCCCATCGCATGACAAAGGGGTCGCGGGCGTCGAAACCGTCGACGACCATCGGGTTTTCGGGGTGGCGCGTCCACTTCTTCAGGTCGGGCGACGTGGCCAGATGGATTTTGTAGCGCGAATGATCGTTGTCGCCGGCGCAGTAGTACATATAGTACGTCCCCTCATGAAAAATCACGTGGGGCGCCCAGAGATGAACTTCGCGCCAAGGTTTTTCCATCGCCACGGAAAGCGCGAAGGGCCGCTTTTTCCACGGCTGTTGCAGGAGCGTCTCGGCCGTCGCATGGGCAAAGTGATGTTCGTGCATCGGCTTGGCCGGTTCGTGCGCCGTGATGCCAAACAGATGCCACGGCCCGTTGGGCCCAAAAATGAAACAATGGTCGTTGACGTACCACGGCTGGCTCTCGCCGGCGCTCGGGTCGTGAATTTTGACAAAGGGGCCCGCTTTGACCAGCGGTTTTTTCTCGGCCTGATCGGCCTGGTCGGCCGCCGACACCGATGGGCACGGGCACAATCCGAGCAACGCGGCAGTTCCAAAGGCGAGGATTACAAGGTGGCTTCGCATGGTGGTTTTTTATTCGTCAGGGGATTGCGGAAATAGGAGGGTCGATGATGCGCGCGCGGCGGAACGCGGAGACAAAGGGCACGGCCCCTTGGCATCCGTCGGACGGCGATTATTCTACCATGGTGAACGCCAAAATGCACGGGGGGAAGAGCAGGGGGCTATAACGGATTATGGCGGTGCGCGTTGGAGGACCACGCTCCGTCGTGGTGGCGTTTGACGAACCACTTCGGCCAAGACGGAGCGTGGCCTTCCCTATCGACGGAGCGTGGTCCTATCAGAGTTCATCCAAGCCGGTGAAATTGGTGATGAGCGACCGGAGTTTGCGCCGCAGCACGCTGTAGCTGAAGAAAGCCTTGCCCAATTCGTAGTTGTAATCGACCATCTCGCGCCGGTAGGTTTCGTCGGCGATGACCTTGCGGACGTGTTCGAGCACGCTGCGCGTGAGAAATCCGTCCATTGCGATGACTTTAAATCCCTTGGGCTCGATATCGGAAATGAAAATCGAGTACCGGTTGACCAGGACCGGCTTGCGGTAGTAAAAGGCTTCGAGCAGCGCGTTGCCGAATCCCTCGTAAAGGCTCGGATAAGCGATCAGGTCGGCTCCGGCGTAGACTTCGCCCAGCGAGGGGCTGGGCAGCCCGTTCGTGCGCAGTTCGCCCGAGGGGGCGACGTGCGCGTGGACGAACCGCAGGTCGACGCCCGACGCCTCGGCCAATTCGGCCAGGGCGCGGGAGTATTCGGGTCCCTCGTCGCCCGACTCGTGCGACACGACCAGCTTGCACCGCGGATCCTTGAGTTGGGCGACCAGCGCGATCGAGTGCTCGATGCCCTTGCGCGGAACGACGCGGGTCGGTTGGAGGATCATGATATCGTCGGGCGAGAGTCCGACGCGCTCGCGAAATGCCCGGCCCGCCTCGGTCGCGTCGGCCGGCGGATTCTCGAAATCGAGCACGTTGGGAACCAGAATCGACGAGGCCCCCTCGCGCCACGAGAGATTATTCTGGGCGAATGAGTTGATCGTGACGTGCTGGATCGATTCGAGCGACGGCGGAAAGGCCATCGACAGGAAATCGCCCACCGAGTTGACCGAAAACCGAGCCCGTTCCCAATAAAAATCGTGGTGGTGGGCGATCGTCGGAATCTCGGTTTCGGCGATGAAATGCGACAGGGCCACGCCCAGGGGAATGTGCATCGGCAGGCACAACGCGTTTTCGACGATCAGAATGTCGATTCCGAAAGCGTCGACGAAATCGTAGAGCGTTCCTTTCAGGTGATCGGCGACGCCGTAGATCTTCTTGGTCATCTCGGGCGTGCGGCGCCGCGTGCCGAATGCCCGCTCGTTGATCCATGCGTTGGCGCGGTCGTAGAAATAAGCCTCGGGTACGAGCATGCTGACCGCCGGGTCGCGGTCGAGCCGGCCGGCGTACCAGTAGCTCACGTGCTGATGGTCCCAAAGGATCTGGGCCCATTTGGCGCTTTCAAGCGACACGCCGTCGGTGCCGGCAAAACGTGTTGAGACAAAACCGATGTTGCGGGGCACGTCGTCTTCTCGTTCTGAAAACCGTGGAAACCAACCAACCGTATTAAATAATACATTCCATTAACTGATCGAGCTGGGTTAAAACCAGTTCTGGCTCGACGCCGCCGACCCGGGGATCGTCGGCCCGGCGCCGTAAACTCCGCGCGTCGCCGGCAAAAAGGGCCGTGTGGAACCCCACGTCGCGGGCCGCCACAATATCGCTGAGCATGTCGTTGCCCACGTAAACTGCGGCGGCCGGCTCGATGGATCGGGCGGATAGTTCGCCGGCGGCCATCTCGAACAGGCGCCGGCTCGGCTTGCCCCAGCCGTGCTGGTACGAATAGAACTGCAAAGCCGGATTGAATCCCAACGGCTCCGCGCGGCATCCAAAAATGGCTTCAAGCAACTCGAGCGTGTAAAACTGGGCATTGCTGACGATGCCCAGCAGCATCCGATGCTCGCCGAGCGCGGCCAGGCACTCGCGCGCGCCCGGCATCGGCCAGGCCGGATTCGCCCGAGCCTCGTATTCGACCGCCAGTCGAACCACGTCGATGCCTTCGCGCGCTTCGGGGTCCAGTCCGCCGGCCTTGACCAACTCGTCCAATACCCGCGACCAAACCTCGCGGACGTCGATTTCGGGCCAGTCGCGTCCCGACTCGCGCAATTCGTCGTGTCTCGCGCGAATCATGCGGTACAGGCACTCCAGCGCGTCGCCGGGCGGGACACTTAGCTGGATGCCCATCGCCGCCAACGCCTCGGCCATCGCCGCGTCGCTGGCCGCAGCCTGAGTGCCGACATCGCCGCTGCCGCTGACCAACAGCGTTCCATAAAGGTCGAACAGCACGGCGCGAATGCCCGGCAATCGGACAAGCCGCGGCGTCTCGCCTGTCGGAATCGGCTCGATCGGTCGGGCCAGTCCGCGAAAAATTTCCACGGCGCTTGTCATGACGCTATCTCCCCTTTCGGTTTTCTATCCTCGGATCATTCGGAAACGCCTCGTGTCGAGGAACCCATCAAGTATACGTTCGGGATGGGGCGGCGGCGCGATCGGCCCGCCGCGGGGCCCGTCGACGATGCGAAGCAGCAATTCGGCCAATCGCCGGCCGCTGGGCACGAGCGAATAGCGGCGCTCGATCACTCCGACGTTGTGCTCGATGGTCGCCGCGGCTGCCGGGGCGTCGACGGCCAGCAGGGCCTCCAGGCCCGGATTGTGGGCGAAGACGGTTTTTCGCCCATCCGCCCGATCGAGCACGTTCCGCAATGCGTCTCGCTGCATGGTCTCGTCCAAATCGCCGAAATCGACCGCGCCGCCGTGCGTTTTATCGGCCAGCTTTTGTCGCCAGTCGTCGGGAAGGGGCCAGTCGTAGGCCGCCACGGCGCGGCGGTATGCCTCGGAGGCGGCCTCGACGAAACGTTCCCGGCCGACCCACTCGACCGGCACGGACAGCCGGTCCCACAGCCAATCGAGCCGCAGGCCCGCGCCGGTGAAATCGGTCGTGATTTCCGGCAGATCACGTCCGACGACCGCGCGGCCGGCCGGCCACGATTCGAGCATGACCATGCCGAATCCTTCGGCCACGCTCGTCGTGATCATGGCGTCGGCGGCCGATACGTTTTCCTCGAATCGCATCGCGCCGGGCCCGCCGACCTCGAACCGGCACGGCAAATTCCATTGGGCGGCCGTTTGTTTCCACGCCTCGTGAAAAGACGCTTCCACAGGATTGAGCGGGGCCAGCGTCAGGCCGACCACCGTTTCCGGCGGCGAGAGGACGCCGGCCAGCAACGCCTCGCCCACATTCTTGCGCCGAATGCACCGGATCGGATAGAGCAAAAATCGCTGTCCCGGACCGACGCCGAAAAGGCTTTCGAGTTTTTGCCGGGCGGCCGTTCGGTCGGGCAACGCGCCGAGCGTCGGCACCGGATTGGGGAGCCAGTGAAGCCGCTCGTCGACCACGCCCGCGGCCCTCAGGATTTCGCGGTCTCGTCCGTTGAGCACGGCATAATGGATGCCGGCGGCCTGGGGATAGATCGTCTCCGCGCCGCGCGCGGCGAGCCGGCGATAGTTGGCCGGCCGAAAGTCCTCGGCGAAATCGTGGATCTGCAACAGCAGCCGGTAGCCCGCCCCGGCCAGCGCCCCCACGCCGGCGGCCAGCGCGACGTTCTTGCCCAGCGAGTGATTGTGAATTTGCACCACCGTTCGCTCGGGCGCGAAGCCGAGTTGGCCCAGCACGCCGAGAATCCGGGCAACCAGGTCGCCGTTGCCGCGCGTGTCGGAGTGTGCATCGGGTGCCATGTCCACGCTTGCGTGGACATGTTTGCGCGCCGTTGAATCTGGCCCCGGCGCACCGAAGTTGTCTTGTCTCGTTGCCGGCGAAACTTGCGTGGTGGCCATGGGGTCGTCGCGGTCCGGCTCGTTGTCCTCCGAGCCTTCGTCGGCCGGCTCGTCGTAATCGAGCCCCGCGACCTCGACCAGTCGCAGGTCGATCGCCCGAAGCCGCTCGGCCAGCGCGTCGTTCCAGCCGTGCCGTCGTCCGCCGTGGAGAATGGCGACGCGCCACGGCTCACCCGGGTCGAGCACGGCATCGAGCGCGAGCAACTGGTTCTCAATGACCCGAGCGACGCCGCCCCGATTCAGATGATAGTGGACAATGGCCAGATTCATCATTTCAAATCCGAACCGCGCCCGTCAGGAAGCGGCCCGCCTTAACAAACGTCACCCAGCACCCCCCGTGGAAAAGCGAT
>JAFGAY010000075.1 GCA_016933425.1 Pirellulales bacterium | reverse complement strand
TTTTTGCACACGGGACAAACGGCCGACGGCCTGTGGCGGTTTGTCGGTTTTGCGCCCGGCCGGCAACAGGTTCACTTGTTCGATGAAAACTGGAAACGGCTATGGAGTTTTCCGTCCGACGGCCAAAAGAATCCCCACGCGGGAATCGGCGACGTTCGGCTGGCGGATCTCGACGGGGAGAGCGATCCGGAAATTTGCATCGGCTATCGCGGACTGGTCGGCGTGAAGGCCGTTTCGATCGCGGGCAAACCGCTTTGGTCGCAACGCTCCCTGGCCGACGTGTTCAAAATGGCCGTTGGCGCGCCGGGCAAGGACCAACGCGATTTGTTGTTCGCGACGAACGATCAATGCACGTTGGCATTGCTCGACGGCCAGGGCAAAGTGGCCGGCCGGCTCGAGGTTCCCGGCCGCTTGCTCTACTGGATCGCCGCCGCCGACCTGGACGCCGACGGCCAGACCGAACTCTGCGGTCTGTCGGCCGATCTGGAGGGGAACAATCTGGCGCTGGGCATGACGCCCGACGGCCAACTCCAATGGAAGCACGATCTTCCCCGTGGATTGCCCGGTCCGATGGTCGAACTGGCCGTGCCGGCCTGGTTGCGTTCGGAGGGGCCGGGCCAATGGGTTCTGCTGGGCGCCGACGCGTCGCTGCACGTCGTTTCGGCCCAGGGAGAACCGATCGACCGGTTCAACTACGGGGAGCCGATCATGGGGGTGGCGTTTGCCCAACTCGGCGGGAAACCCGCACTGATTCTCTCGACCCGCGGAAAGGTCGAAGCGTTGACTGTCTCCTGGCCTGACAACGCGCCGCGGTAGGTTGTGGCGTCCCTGGGGCCCCGCTGGGCGACGTTTCCGGCATGTGCTATGCTATTCGGCTTGGCCGCGCCAGTTTGTTCGGCAAACACATTTCTCATACCACGAAGGGCGCGAAGATCACGAAGCAAAAACAGATTTACCCCGGACGCCGCGTTTCTTCGCTTCCGGTGTTTTGCGCTTCTTCGTGTGCTTCGTGACCTCGTGGTGGATTAGAACCGCGTAACCGCCGTATTGCCAAGGGATCCGGTTGATTTCCGATCTTGGACGGTAGTATTACAAAAATCGCAATTCGGAGACGAATCATGTCCATCACCGTTGAAGCCATGGCGGCCTGGTGCCGCCGCCTGCTGGGCGCCGACCCTTCGATGCCCAAGTTGACCCTCGAGGAATACGTCGCGGCCATGCCTCGTCTGTCGTCGCTGGCCGACGTGCCGAGCGGAACGCCCGTGCTGGTCCGCGGCGACGTCGACGCGAAGCCGGGCAAGCAGATCGGCGAGGGCGACATCCGGCTCCGATCGATGGAAGAGACGCTTCGCTTTGGACGCGAGCGTGGATGGATTCAAATCGTGTTCGGCCACATTGGGCGCGAGCCCGAGAAATCGCTCGACAAGGTGGCGCAGCGAATTGGGGAAATCCTTGGATGCGACGCCCCGCTGGTCAAGGATTGGCTTGATCCGGAGACGAACACCGTCTCGGACGAACTGGCCCGGATGATCCGCTCGGCGAAACCCGGCAGCGTGATCGTACTTGAAAACACGCGTAAATACGACATTGAGCGCGTGCTTTGGAAAGCCAAGCCGGCCGACGTCGACCGGCTGGCCGGCCCCTTGGCCAAGCTGGCCGGCGAAATGGCCGAGAAAGTGGCCAAGGTCTACGTGAGCGAGGCGTTTTCGGCGGGCAATCTCGATGCGTCGACCTGCGTCGTCCCGGCCGCGATGGACCGCGTGGCACTGGGGGCCTACGTCGCTTCGCAGTTCGACGGGCCGTTGATGGATTGCCTTAAGACCCAAATGGTCATCTTCAGCGGCTTGAAAATCGACAAGCTCAATAATCTTGTCGCGATGATCGATCGGGGAACGGTGCGCCGCGTCATTACGGCCGGCTCGGTCGCCATGGCCTTGAAGAAAGCGGCCGCGCGGCTCGCCGGCGGCGATTTCGACCTGGGAATGAGCGAGGACCCGGCCAATCAGAAAGAACCCTACTACATTCCGCCCGAGCGGATCGAACAGGCCAAGGGCATGCTGGCCGAGGCCAAGGAAAAGGGCATCGAATTCACCATGCCGGTCGATTTTGTGCTTGGCGACGGCCAGGTTTCGGAAACCGTCGGGCCCGGCCAGCAGCAATTCGACGTTGGCCCCAAGTCGCGCGTACTCTACCACGAGACGGTTGCGGCCTTCATCAAAGAGCAAAACAGCGCCGGTCAACCGGCCGTCGTGTTCCACAACGGCGTGTTCGGCATGTTTGAGGACCCGCGGTTCGAGACGGGCACGAAAGAATTCATTCCCGAGCTGAAACGTATGACCGATGCCGGAATGAAGGTCTATGTCGGCGGCGGCGAAGGCGGCAAAGCCCTGGAAAAGTACGGCCGGGAAGACTGGGTCACCTACAATTTCACCGCCGGTGGCACCGTGCTCAAGGCGCTTGGGGGCGAGCCGATACCGTATCTCGTCGCGCTGAAAATGGCCGTTGCCAAATAGTCTTCTTTGCCTCCGGCAGGAATGAAGTTAGCCGCCGCTCCCTGTTTATCAATTGCTGCGCAGTCAATGTCAGGATTGGGATAGAGCGCAGGCCGTGTCACGACCTTGTCTTTACCAATATTTTGTCCCGAAGGGACATGTGATAATAGCCCAGCAGTTCACTGCTGGGTAAAAGGAAAAACCCATGGAATTAAGTCCCGTAGGGACGATCGAACGTATCCCTTCACGAATCATTCTTCGATCGTCTCTCCGGGACGAAACCATATTGCGGTAGCCCACCTTACCCAACGATAAATCGCTGGGCTTTTTTCAAACGACCCTCCGGGTCTTCGTGGCCGTAACTGATTGGCCCTCGGCAATCACTTCCTGAAAGGCTCGCTAGTATGTAGTTTCTGTTGCGGAAAACCTTCTGTCGCCTTTCGCTCCGCGAAAGCAGCGACTATTCCACGCTACTTTCGCGGAGCGAAATGCGACAATCCCGCCGACCGGCCCTTTCCGCAACAGAAACTATGTAGCCGGGGGTTCCGTTACCTCCGTGTTCTTCGCGGCCTCCGTGGTGAGAAAAGCGGCCTACTCCACCGTTCCCGCGCGCACGCGCGAGCAGATCGCCAGCAGGTCCTCGACGGCGCGGCGGATTTGTTCTTCGGGGGCATCGTTGCGGATTGAGTCTTCGACCGTGCCGGCCACCGGCGTGATGGGATCGAAGCCGTAGCTTCCCGCGGCGCCTTTCATCTGATGGGCCAGGCGTCGGAGTTCCTCCCAATCGGTCGAGGCGAGTTTTTCTTGCAGCGCAGCCAAGCGATCGGGCATTTCGTCGACGTACATTTCCACGAGTTCCCGCAAATCGGGATCGCTTGCCAGCGTGGAAAAAAGCGGTTCGGCCGTCGATGGAGTTTCGGGCGTCATAGTTAAGGTCCGCCGCTCGGGTGAGGAATGGATTTGACAAAAAAACCCCATATTAACCATAGAACACACACGCAAGCCGGCGTAGGCGAAAAAAGGTCGACCGGAAATGCCGGAAGAGAATCGCTTTATTTTTCCCGCTTCTCCCATGCTATTGTTTTCAGATTTCAAAAGGCCCGGTTTCTCTTTCGTTACATGCTGTCCATATTGCCTATGTGCTGCAAGCGTTTGAATCGTCACAAACGGCCCCGTGATTTAAGAACTGTGGTGTAACTGGGGTGTCTGGTTAAAAAACAGGCGTTATGGTCGTCGATACGAGACCGTAGGATTCGCGCAAGAAATCCCAGTTACACGTTCTCTTGTGTGTCCCCTTAAGGTTCCTCAATAGGAGTACCTCCCATGAACCGTCGTATTTATCTTCCGGTGCTGGCGTTGGCGATTGCCGCCATGCTTGGCGCCACCACGGCTGATGCCGGCCTGTTCGGTCGGTGTCATACGTGTGCTCCGGCCACCTGCGCGCCCGCTTGTTGCGAAGCTCCGCAGACGTGTGCCCCGGCGGCTTGCGAGCCTGCCACCTGCGCTCCGGCGACCTGTGAGCCTGCGACCTGTGAGCCCGCGACGTGCTGCCCGGTGACCTGCAAGCCGCGTTGCGGTTTGTTCGCCCGGCTGCGTGCGAAGCTGGCTTGCTGCAAGGCGTGCTGCGAGCCTTGCTGCTGTGAGCCCGCCTGCTGCGAAGCCCCCAAGGCTTGCGAGCCGGCGACCTGCGCTCCGGCTACCTGCGCTCCGGCGGCCTGTGAGCCCGCTACCTGCGCTCCGGCGACCTGTGAGCCTGCTTGCTGCGAGCCGTGCTGCTGCAAGCCGCGCTGTGGCCTTTTGGCCCGGCTGCGTGCGAAGCTTGCTTGCTGCTGCCATTCGTGCTGCTGTGAGCCTGCTTGCTGCGAGCCCGCTTGCTGCGAGCCTGCTTGCTGCCAACCAGCTTGCAACAAATGAGTTGAGTTGAGAATCGTGGAGATTCCTGACGAGTAATGGAGAAATCAGACGGTATGGCAACGCCATGGAAGGAATAGACGGTTGACGATCGGCGTAGTCGAAATGCACGCGACGTCCCGCATCCTTCGTTTGCCGGCGGCCCAAACCGCTTGAACCAGCTCGATTGCCCGTCTGCTTCGGAAATGAACCAAGCGGCCGTTTGCCTGAAGGTAAGCGGCCGCTTGATCGTTTCTTGGTGCTCGCATAGGGTGGGTCAGGTCGGGAAGTTGGCCGATAGTTTCCACGGTTCCAGCACTCTTTCGAGCACGGCAGGGCCTTGCATGTGGGAAAGCAGCAGTCCGTAGTTCGTCACCGGCGCGCCCAGGGCCTCGATATCGCGGATTCGCGACAGTAGTTTCTGCGAGTCGATCATGCACGCCCCGCAATGAACGATCAACTTGTACGACGATAGCGCGTCCGTTTCGTGGAATTCGCGGCCGAGCGCATGGTCGATGACCACGCCGGGACATCTCTTTTCGAGATAGCGCGGGATTTGGACCGTGCCGATGTCCTCGCCGATCCGCGAGTGGTTGCACGCTTCGGCGATGAGCACGCGGTCGCCCGGTTTCAGCGCGTCGACCGCCTTCAAGCCCTCGACGAAAAGCGATAAACGCCCGCGGCTTCCGTGGTGGATCATGACAATCGAAAACGTCGTCAGCATGACGCCGGCCGGACACCAATGACACATGACGTCCATGGCCTGCGAGTCGGTTATGATCGCCCGGGGCGGCCTGCCCAGGCCTTCAACCACTGAAAGAAACCGCCGCCGCTCAGTCTCGCGCACGGCCGGATCGTCGTGCCGGGCCTTGGCCAGGTCCAAACGGAAAGAGACCGGGTAGGACCATCGCCGCGTGATGTGTTCTTCGACCATGGCCTGGGGGCGAAGATACCTGCCTGGCGGCGTTTCCTCGTCCATGGGAATAACGAGCACGTAGAACTCGTTCTCCTGCAAAAACGGCAACAGCGGCGCCGAGCGGCGGTTCGGTTCAAAATTTTCCAGGATAAAATGCAACAGCGGCTGACGATAGTCCGCGTTGTTGGCGGCCAGGGCAAGCTTCTTGTGAAAGCGAAGCAGAGCATTCTCGGCCTCGATCGCCGCGATTCGGCTTCGATCCTCGTCGGCAAACAGGTTGTAAACTACCAACAACTGCTTGTCCATTGCCCGGGCCCGCGCGACAATCGTCGTTTCGTCGGTCGAGACGCCCCGGGCCGGATCGACGATCAACAGCACCAGGTCGCACTGTTTCAAGGCGTCGAAGACCTTCTTGCGTTTTTTGTCTCCCAAGGGGCCTTGCTCGTCGATCCCGGCCGTATCGAACAGCTTGACCGGCCCGAGCCCGTGGATCTCTTGCAAGGCAATTTTCGTATCGGCCGTGGTGCCGGCCGTCGAGTCGACGATGGACGTTTCCTGCTGGGTAAGCAGATTCATGAGGCTGCTTTTTCCGCAGTTGGTGCGACCAAAGATTCCGATATTATCGCGCTCGACTAAAACGGCCATGAATGCAACGTCTCCGCT
>JAFGAY010000074.1 GCA_016933425.1 Pirellulales bacterium | reverse complement strand
CCGGGCGGGGAGCCTCTCTCCAAGAATTTTCCGTTTTCTGGAAAAAAACCACTTGTATAGTCTCGGTAAGCCGATATACTGACTTACTGCCTTAGCCAACTAGGGCACTCAGGAGGTTATCGTGGAAATCGATCCAAGAAGCCATATTCCCATCTATCTGCAAATCGTCGAGGCCATTCGCTCGGCGATTGCCGCCGGGGTTTATCGGCCTCGCGAGGCCCTGCCGTCGCTTCGGGCCTTGGCGTTGGAGACGCAGGTCAACCCCAACACGGTCCAACGGGCCTATGACGAGTTGGAACGCGAGGGGTTTGTCTATTCCCAGCGCGGCCGGGGGCTGTTCGTGACCGAGGACGGTCGCCGGGCGGCCCAGGACCATGCCCGGCGAACCATTCGCCACCGGCTCGACGAGGTGCTTCGCGCGGCGGCCGTCGCCGGCATCGAGCCGGCCGGCGTCCGCGAAATCTTCGACGCGGCGATCGAGAGTTTTTCACCAACGGAGGGCCAATCCCCATGAGCACGTCGGCGACCGACCATCCGGCCATCGAACTGGTGGGCCTCTCAAAGCAATTCGGCCGAAGCTGGGCCGTCAACAACCTCTCGCTCAGGGTGCCCCGTGGTTGCACTTTCGGGCTTATCGGGCCCAACGGCGCCGGCAAGAGCACCACCATCCGGATGCTCATGGGCATGTTGCGGCCGACCCTGGGCTGGGCCAACGTCCTGGGGCTCGATCCACTCGAACAATCGGTCCTGGTCCGTCAGCGGGTCGGCTACGTTCCGGAGACCCACCACGCCTACCGCTGGATGCGCGTCGACCAGGTGATCGGTTTCTGCCGCGCCGCCTACACGACGTGGAACGACGCGGTGTGCGACGAAATGCTGCGGCTCTTCGCGCTCGATACGCGTAAAAAGATCAAGCATCTCTCGAAGGGAATGCAAGTCAAGCTCGCGCTGCTGATCGCCGTGGCCCACGAGCCCGAGCTGCTGGTGTTGGACGAACCGATGGCGGGGCTCGATCCGCTGGCCCGCGAGGAATTTCTCGACGGCGTGCTGCGGACGATTTGCGAGCGGGGCCAGACGGTGCTGTTTTCGACCCATTCGCTCGACGACGTGCAGCGGCTGGCCGACACGGTGGGCATTCTCTACGAGGGCCAGTTGCTGGTGCACGAGAACATTGAGCAATTGCTGGCCGAGACCAAACGGATTCGGGCCGTTCTGCGCGACGCGGCCCGGCCGGAGTACGTGCCCTCGGGCACGATCTGGCAACGGATCGAGGGGCGCGAGTGGCTTTTGACGCTCCGCGAGTTCACGCCCGAAAAGGTCGAGCGGCTTCGCCGTCAAAATGCCGTCGACCACGTCGAGGTGATCGACGTGGGATTGGAAGATCTGTTCAAGGATTTTGTGAAGGGAAGAAAGGCCGCGTCATGAGATGGCTCATTTGGAAAGAATATCGGTTAAACCGGTTGATCCTGTTTGTCGGCCTGGGGCTGCTGTTGGCGCCGCACGTGTTTGCCACGATCGCCGCGCTGTTTCATCCGGCCGAGATTGAACAATTCTTCCATGTATCCACCGGATATAGCGTCATTACTACCCAATTGTTGCTGGCGTTGCTGGGTGGCAATGCGATCGCCGGCGAACGGGCCGACCGGTCGGTCGAGTTTCTGGCGTGCTTGCCGTTTTCCCGAGTGCAAAACATGATCAGCAAGCTCGTGCTCGCTCCGGCGGTGTTCGCGACGATCTCGAGCGTGAATCTGCTGATCGCCTTCGTCGTTTTCACCTGGCCCGTAACCATGGCCAACTCGCTGGATGTACTGGGAGTAATTGCTATCATCGGCGTGACGAGTCTGACGTTCTTCTGCGTCAGTTGGTTGTTTTCATCGTTGCTCAACAGTGCTACATATTCCGCGGCAATAGGGATTATCTCTCCGTTGGTGGTCATCATGGGCATCCAAGGCGTTGTCTGGTTGCTGGGCATGGACACAAGGGGACCATCCGGCGGTTTGTTCTTCGAATACTGGTATGCCGGCATCTGTCTGCTGTTGTCCATGGCGTCATTCGTCGCCGGCGCGTGGTATTACCTGCGTCGCGTCGAGCCGTGAGAAACCCAGCCAGAATCGTGTTTGTTTCCCATCGCGACGCTTCTTGAATGCGTCGGATGTCTTCGGCCGCCGTCCGCTCCACCACCAGCGGACGGCGGCCTTTCTTGTATCCACGCGATCGTGGATCGTAGGCCGAGTCGAGACCCGGCGTGGAAGTGGCAGTTTGGGTAGTCTATTCGGGTCATGAGCCCGACGGTCAAGGACTTTGCCGGCCGGGACCGATCTAGGATGGGTGGGGTCGTGATGGTTTTGCGGCCTCCCGTCGAATTCGCCGCGCGCGGTTCGCGCGCGTCGAAGGGCTGCCGTCTGGTCGCCCGCGATATGACTATCACCATCCTCGCCGACGACTAGACCTGCCATGTCCGAACGCTCCAGGGATTCGCTGGATGGGTTGGTTCGCCCTTTTGTTCTTCTGCTGGTGTCGCTGACGGTTTCCGCGGCGATGCTGGCTCCGTTGCCGGCCGGCGGCGCCTCGTTGCGGATGACGCCCATCGTCAAGGCGGTTCAGGCCGCGCGGCCCTCGGTCGTCAACATCCGGGGCGAGAAAACCGTCAACGCCAACAACGTCACGGCCGCCGAGGGCGAGCCGGGCCACCAGGTCAACGGCATGGGCACCGGGGTGGTCATGGATCCGCGCGGCTACATCGTCACGAATTTCCACGTTATCGACGGGGTGCGCGAGATTCAGGTCACGTTGGCCGACGGCCGCCAGTACGTCGCGCAGCCGGTCACGCGCGATCCCGAGACCGATCTGGCCGTGATCAAAATCGACGTGCCCGAGGAGCTGCCCGTCGTGCGCATCGGACGGTCGAACGACTTGATGACGGGCGAGGAAGTGATCGCGGTGGGCAACGCCTATGGCTACGACCACACCGTGACCCGGGGAATCATCAGCGCCCTGCACCGCGCCGTTCAGGTGAGCGACGCCCAGTATTATGACGACTTGATTCAGACCGACGCGAGCATCAACCCGGGCAATTCGGGCGGGCCGCTTTTGAACATCGACGGTGAAATGATCGGCATCAACGTGGCCGTTCGTGCCGGGGCCCAGGGAATCGGTTTCGCCATTCCGGTCGACAAAGCGTTGGACGTGGTGGCGGACCTGCTCGGTTCGCGCAACGGCCGGCAGTTTCGCCATGGTCTTGTGCTGAAGCCGGGCGCGGCGACCGACGGCCGCGGGGTCGTCGTTCTGTCGGTCCAGAAGGACAGCCCCGCCGCCGAAGCCGGGATTGAGCCGGGGGACGTTCTGACCCAGATCGACGACTTGGATCTGGGCGGGACGATTGATTTCGAGCGGTCGCTTCTGGAACGCAAGCCGGGCGAGGAGCTCCGGGTCGCCCTGCGCCGCGAGAAGAAGAAGGTCAACGTCGAGTTAACGCTTGCGGCGG
>JAFGAY010000389.1 GCA_016933425.1 Pirellulales bacterium | reverse complement strand
TTTTCCAGGACGGTCAATTGGGGAATGAGGTTGTACGACTGGAAAATGAAGCCGATCCGCGAGGCCCGAATCTCGGAGAGCCGGTTGTCGCCAAGTTGCGAGATGTTATCGTCGCCCAGCAGAATGCGGCCCGAGGTCGGCCGATCGAGACATCCCAACAAGTTCAGCAGCGTGCTTTTACCCGATCCGGACGCGCCCATAATGGCGAGGAATTCGCCCTCGGGCACGTCGAACGAGACGCCGCGCAGCGCGCGGACCGTTTCGCCGTCCATAACGTAATGCTTGGTCACTTGTTCGACGCGGACGGCCCATCTCATGGGCGGGATCCTTTCGGCGGCGCGCCGGTCGGGCTCGGCGAACCCGGCGGTCGTTCCATCATTTGGCGCGCGGCGGCCCACTCGTCCTTGTCGATCGCTCCGTCGGAGTTTTTGTCGAGGTTCGAGAAGAACGGCTTCATGGGCTCGGGGGCTTCGCTTTGGTCGATTTTTCCATCGCCATTTTTGTCGAGTCGCGTGAAGAAATCGCCGGGTGGTTTGCCATTCTCGGGCGGTCGTTTTTTGGCGGCGGTTGCCGGCGGGGCTTCCGGAGTCGCGCCGCCGGGCGGCGCTGCGGGCGGTTGCACGCCGTCGGGCGGGGATGGTTTCACGCCGGTCGGCGATTTATCGAGCTTGGGCAAATCGACCTTTTCGCGATAGTCGAACGCCCCCAGCACGATCCGGTCGCCCTCCTTGAGCCCCTCGTGGATGACGATAACCTTCTCGTTGGTCGAACCGATCGCGATTTCCCGGGCTTGCCAACCCTTGTCGTCCGGCAGGATGCAATAGTACTTCTCGCCATGTTGAAACACGGCCTGGACGGGAACCTGGAGAGCATTCTCGAGCGTCTCGACCTTGATGTGGACTTCCGCGTTCATGCCCGGCTTCAGGTCGTCGGGCGATCCGAGGATCTTCACGGATGCCTCGTATTCCTTGACGTTGGCCGCGAAAAAGGACGTGGGGGCTGGGTATTCGTTGACGCGTTCGACGATGCCGTCGAACTCGCGTTCGGCGAAGGCATCGAGGCGGATCCTGGCCGGCATTCCCTCGCGCACCATCGCGATTTTAGCTTCGTTGATCTTGGCCGTGACCTGCATGCGCCGGGGATCGGGCAGCCGGATGATGGTCTGGCGTTCGCGGACCTGGGTGCCTTCCTCGATGACGATGTCCTGGCCGCCGTGGCGCCGGAATTCGTTGGCGTAGACGACCTGGCCCGCCGCCGGCGCCAGGATTCTGCACTTGGCAATCTGGCTCTCGATGAGTTCGAGTTGTTCGTTATCGAGCTTGTTTGTGGCCTGGGCCGAGGCCAGCCGAGCCTCGGCGCTGCGGATATTGGCCTCGAATTGCTTGAGTTCCTTCGCCTTGGTGTATTCCAGCAGGGTTTTGAGTTCCAACTTGGCCGATTCCACGTCCTTTTCGGCTCGGTGGCAGGCGATTTGATCGGTTTCCACGCGGAGATCGGTTACATAGCCCTTCTTGGCGAGCCCCTCGCTGTATCGCAAGGCCTGCTGAGCCTGGCGCAGGGCTTCCTCGGCCACGAATATTTTATTCTCGATAAGGTTGCAGTTGAGAACAAACGTTCCCTCAAGGTACTCTTTCCTCGCGATTTCGGCGGCGTCCACCTCGTTTTGCGCAGTGACGACCGCGGCGAGACTATTGCTGACGGTAATTTTCTGCTGATTCCTCTCGTTTTCCAACGCCGACGAATCGAGCACCACCAGCTTGTCGCCCGGCTGAACGTAGGTTCCCTCGGGAATCAACTCGATGATCGTGACGCCGCCCATTCCGCGGGCTTGGACTTCGCAGCGGATTTCGACGTTGCTGGCGCTTTCGATCTCGCCGCGCTCGACGATCTCGTGGAGAAAGTCGCCGCGCTGGACGACGTGCATTAGTGGCCCCTTTTCGGTCGGCGACCAGTCGACCTGCTTGGCCATCAACCAGGCGACCACGCCGCAGACGCTCACCATGGCGAGTATCACCAACACGGCGCGGTACGAAAAACCGGCGCGGCGGGTAATGGCGTGTCGCGACATGGAAGGTCTCGGGCAGGACATGGCGGGGCGGGACGCGGAAAAACGGGCGGCGGGCTCGCCGGCCCGGGGCGTCTGAAAACAGCGATCCTCGCACCCTTCATTCTAATTACCCACGGCACGAGTGTCACGTCGGGACCCTGCCCGAGAGGTATTCGCGTTAAACCGAGCGGCCATCGAAGCCGGAAAGGCCGCACAAACGATCCCCTTGGGCCCCGGGCAAAGGGCGACGGGACGGTTTCCCCGCGGAACGGGGGCGGTTCTTGGCGGGGTCTACCGCTCGGAGTGCGATGCGTACGGCGCTACGCGTTCGACAAGAAGTGCCGCGTCGACCGGACGAACGCCCGACGACGTTGGATCGCCGGGGACCGGCGGCAGGGGTGGATTTTCAGGCTCGGCCGGCCGCGCGGCGACGTCGGGAACCGCCATGCCGGGATCGATTTCCTCGGGCAGGTCTTCGCCTGCCTGCTGGACGTCCGATTCAAACGAGTCCTGGTCGATCCACATGCCGCATTGGTCGAGCTTCATCGTGCCCAGGTCGAAGGCCAGGTTGAGTCGCTGGACTTCGTAGTCGACCCAGACGCCAAGAAAGTCGTTTTGCTCTCTGAGCAGATTGTTGATGGCATCGACGACGTCGCGGGCAGCCACGTCGCTCAATCCGCGCTGCTGCGCCGTGGCCGGCTTGTGGAGCATGTCGTATTGCTTCAGATCGACCTGGGTGGCCGCGACGTAAACGGCCGCGCGGCGCTGCTCGAAGTTGATTTGCGCCAGCCGGATCGACCGAAGCGTGGTGCGCATCGCGCGGTAGACGTTGTCCTCATAGGTGTAGTATTGGCGGCGCGCCCGCTGATAAGCGATCAGCGCGGCGCGATACTCATTTCGCTCCTCGAGCCGGGTCAACGGAGCATCGAACTCAAACCCGACGCGGAGCCGCCCGTTGGCGCCGCGGAATTTGAAAGGATGATCGCCCACCGTGCCCAGGTCGCCGCTGAAGCGAACGTTCAGGTCGCTCTCCAGGCGATTGGCGATAACCTCGATCTGGCGCCACTGGTCGACCAGCGCCGCTCGGGCATTCTTCCAATCGCGGCGGTTGGCTCGGGCGATTTCGAGGGCGGCGGCCGGCGCCAGGTCGAGCGGTTTGAGCGTGACGGTGTCGAGCCGAGCCTCGGCCTGATAGAGCGACAAGGCGATCATGTCGGCCGAGATTTGGGCGACCAGCGCTTTGAGTTCCTCGCGCAGGGACGATTCGTCGGGTCCGGACTCGGGAATGCCGCCCGCCACGCGCTGGTCGTATGCCGTTAGCTTGGTGAAGGTCACTTCCATGCTGTCGCGGAGTTCGGCGAACTGTTGCTTCAGCTTGGCCACGCGGTGGTCGAGCAGTTCGACGTCGACAATGCTCGGATCGACGTCGCCCCGCTTGAATTCGGGTCGCTGAGCCAGTTCACGGAGGTGTTTTTTGCGGGTAGGCAGGGCTTCGTCGAGTTGCCGCAGGTCTTCCTCGACCCGACGAATTTGCGTCCTGCAGACTTCGACGATCGGGCCGAGTCGACTTGCGTCGTCGGCCAAGGCCGCGCCCGGCTCGGGATCGCGAAGCCTGGCCAATAGAGTGGTAACCTGATTCTGGGCATCGGTCAAATCGGGAGCGATCAACTGGAAACGGTCGAGCAGCGGGTCGTGAACGTCGACTGTGAGGTTGGGCGGGAGGCCCAGACGGATTTTGTAGACGTCCATCGCGTTTTCATATTGATTTTGAAGGTTGAGCAACTGGATTTCGGCATTGTAGAGCGTCAATCGGGCCTGTTCGACCTGGAACCAGTCGACCTGGTTGGCGTCGAAAAACGCCTTGAGCTGTTCGTAGCTGTCGCGCAGCGAGGCGACGTTGGCCCGCTGATTGCGGATAAGCACCTGTTGCTGCAACAGCGCCATCAGGCCGCCGACCGTTCCGCCCCCGCCGGGGCTGAGATTGCCGAGGGTGATCGGGCCGGGCTGTGGGCCCGTGCCGGGATCGCGACCGGCGACGATTTCGGCGTAAAAACCCCGTCGGAACCGTTCCATCTGGCGGATGTTGGCCAACAAGGCCCGCTCGGAATCGGTGAGCGCCTCGAGCACGACGGCCCGGCCGCCGGCCCGCAGAAAGGGTTGGAACAACTCGAAGTTCAACAGCGTCGAACCGCTGTATTCGTCGGGCCCGGCAAACTGCCACACAAGCGAATTGGCCGCACTAATCATGAACTCTCCACCGGTGGCGAACGTTTTGCGCATGAGCACGTCGGTGTCGGTCGAGAGGATGCTCCGGGAACGTCCGCCGGCATAGTCGGCTCCCTGGGCGTCGAAAAAGGTGTCGTTGCCGCCGAAAAACTGCACGTCGAAACGAAATCGCTGGAACGTCACGTCGAGCGCCGAGAGATAGAGATTTTCGAGCTGCGTTTGATACTCGGGCGAATTGCACAAAGCCAGTTGCACGGCCGCCTCGCGGTCGAGCACGACCTGGCCTTGCTCGTTTCTCGGCAAATAAGCCTCCCAGTTGGGATTTTCGACGTAAGGCGTCTGCCCATAGCACGCCCAACCCGGCCAACCCCGCTTGCCGTCGACACAATGCATGAGCCGCTGGGAGACCGGGTCGTCGGGGGGCATCGGGGGGCAGTCGGGTGAATCGGGATCGAACATGCGCGAGGCGGGCGCAGTCTGGATCGACCAGGGTCCTGGATCATCTGCCACGACGTCCGATCCCTGGTTTTCAAGACAATAGACCTCGTTGTCGGCCTGCTGGCGATAGTAGGCCCGGCCGCAACCGCCGAGGAAGACCAGGAACACCGAAAGGATCCACGCGACCGTGGCGGCGCGCCAATGCCTGGCGCGCACGGTTATCCCCCTCGACATGGCGGGGTTCTCGAAAAGCTCGGTCGTTTGTATGCCGGCAACCACGTGTCGGAATCCATTCCCACGGATGATGTCCGAAGACACACCCCTGGCGCAATCCCCGACTGTTGAACCGGTTATGGTGCGTGACCGCACAACGGATGCGAGGTCGAGCCGAGCAGCAAATCAACAGGGGGACTTGATTACCCTATAAGGGTGACTTGGCCAAGGTACTTTGGTTATCGATTCCTTCGGACGGGACGCCCAAGCGACTTTAACGGTTGTGGAGATTGGAAAGAATAGGTTGAGAATAACGCCATTTCGTGGGCTTTGTGAATTTGGGTAGTATGAACATAAGCTAATAAGTGGCAAAACCTTGACACCGCCATGGGGTCGGAATACCATCAAACTTGGGATTGATCCCGAGGCACGCCGTGCGTTCGGTACGCGGTAGGTGTTGGGTTCGGAGTTCATGGTCCCGCGAGATGAGAGCCAGGCCGTCGGCGTCGGCCCTTTCCACGGCTTTCCCAGAGGCATTTCCACGGAACGAGCACTTCTCAGTCGGTTCGAGACGCTATGAACATTTGGAACAAGGTCCTCCTCGGGCTGATCGCGGTCATGCTACTGCCGTTGTTTTATTTTTCGCTGGTGGCGCTGCGCGCCCACGAGCACTGGCGCTCGGCGGCCAAGAAGATCGAAGCCCAACTGCCGGGCCTGGAAAAGGAGATTCACACACTCAAGTATGGCGATCCCTTGCGACCGGATCTCGAAAGTCTGCAATCCTGTCGCATCGAGATGTACAAATACCTGATCAACCGGGGCGGTCTCTGGCGGAATTGCATATTTCAACGCCGCGAAGGCAATGAAATCAGCGTCGGCGTCGAGAAGCCCGACCCGCACGGCATTGCGCCCGACAGCATCCTTCTCGTTTTCGACGAAGCGAGCATACCCGAGGGAGGGTGTTTTTTGGGCGAATTCAAGGTGAAGGGGGTGGACAAGAATCAGGTTACTTTGGAGCCGACCATGCGGCTGTCGCCAAAAGCGCTCGAGCGGATTCTGGCTTCGGAGCAGATCAAGGACAAGCCGGTCCTCTGGACGTTGCGCGAGATCATGCCCAACGACATGCGCGAGCCGTTCTCGAAGATGGACGAGGAGCAACTGCGGGCCGTATTGCCGGCCGCGGTCGTCGACGAATACTTGGGCGACGGAAAGAATGGCAAAGAGAGGCAATTTCGCGACTACCAGGTTCTGATCAAGGGATTGGATCGCCAATGGACGGTTCTTCTCGAGGAGCTCGAGGAAGCCAAGAAGCACGAGCAGTACATGAAATCGGCATTGGCCGACGCGAAGAAACAAGAGCTGTTTCGCCAGGACGAAATCGCCTCGCTCACGGTCAAAAAGAAGCGGATGGAAACGGAAGCCAAGTCGGCGCTCGGCTATCAGGAATCGCTAGCGGCCGAGTTGAAATCGCTCGAGGCCAAGATCGCCCAATTGGCCAAGGACAACCAGGCTGTTGCCGCCGAGCTCGCCAAAATGCAGGCCAAGGTGCTTCGCCAGGTGGATCGTCGGGCAACCGCCGCGCGGCAGTAATCGCGTCTAACGCCGGCTCAGTTCATGCACGGCGTCGACCAGGGCGACGGCGTTTTCCACGGGTGTTTGCGGCAGCACCCCATGTCCCAGATTGAAAATGTGGCCCGGCCGGCTCTGCGCGCGGTCGAGAATGTCGTGGACGCGGCGGCGGATTTCGTCCGGGCTGCTCAAGAGGACGGCCGGATCGAGATTGCCTTGGATGGCCCGATCGTGGCCGATCGTCCGCCAGGCGTCGTCGAGATCGATTCGCCAATCGACGCCGATCACGTCTCCGCCGGCGGCCGCCATCAACGGCAAGAGCGCCGGATTGCCCGTGGCAAAGTGGACCACCGGCGCGTCGGACCCGATCGCGCGGATGGCGGCTTGGGTGTGGGGAAGCACCGCGCGGCGATAGTCGTCCGGCGCGAGGCAGCCGGCCCAGGAATCGAACAATTGAACCGCTTGGGCGCCGGCGGCCAGTTGTCCGGCCAGATAGCGGGCGACGGCTCTCGCCAGCCGGCCCATCAAGGCGTCGAAAGCGGCCGGCTCGTCGAGCATGAAGCATTTCGTCCGCCGATGGTCGCGGCTGGCGCCCCCTTCGATCGCGTAGCTGGCCAGCGTGAACGGCGCGCCGGCAAACCCCAACAAGGGCAATGATTCGTCGAGCCCGGCGCGCGTGAGACGAACGGTTTCCATGACATAGTCGAGCTGGTCGAGCCGGTCGAGTTCCTCGAGCCGATCGACGTCGGCCGCCGCGCGAATCGGGTTTCGGATCACCGGGCCCGCGCCCTCGTCGAATTCGAGTTGCAAGCCCATGGGCTCCAGAATCAGCAGCAGGTCGGAGAAGACGATAGCCGCATCGACGCCGAGTTGTTCGACGGCCCGAAGCATGATTTCGGCCCCCAGGGAGGGCGTTTTGCAGAGCTTGAGGAAGCCGACTTTCTCGCGGATTGCCCGATATTCGGGCTGATAGCGACCCGCCTGGCGCATGAGCCAGACGGGAGTCACGTCGGTCGGTTCGCGTCGAGCGGCTTTCATCCACGCGCTGTTGTGCCAGAGTGGAAGGGGCATGGGCAAGGGAGGGATTGGGGATTAGGGATTAGGGATTGGGGACTTGGGGTTAAGGGTTAGCCTACGCCACTGGGAATGCGACAGGAGTGGAAATATACCATATGGACTTGCCGGGAAGATTTCCATGGGGATGGAAACCAGGCGCATAAAAATGGTCTGCTCGGGCGCGGGCCCGAGCAGACCAGGAGAACGTCGATGGTTCAGCCGGCCCGCTTAGTTGCGGACAATACTGCGGCTGACCGGGTAATACTTATTGGGGCGCAGCGAGGCCGAGGCGTCGACCGGCGGGGGCTTGGGGAGCTCCCGGGCGGGAGCTGTTTTCGGGGCGACCGCGGGGGCTACGCCGTTACCGCAGGAACCTTCGCAGCAGGAGGGTTCGCAGCAGTTGGGTTCGCAGCAGGCGGGCTCGCAGCAGCACGTATGGCACTTCGGGGCCTTGTAGACGCAGATCCGCAGGCTGCAGATATCGTCCAACAGGTCGCGAATCGGGGTGCAACGATGCTTGCAGCAGCAATTGGGTTCGCAGCAATTGGGTTCGCAGCAAGCCGGTTCGCAGCAATTCTTTTCGCAGCACTTGGGCTCGCAGCAGCACTTGGGCTCGGGCGTGCAGCACTTAACGTCTTCGCAGCATGCATTGCCGCAAGGCTCGCAGCAGCACGGCTTGGCGCAGCAGCGCTTGCAAGCGAACAGACCCTTCAGGCCGGCGAACAGATCGCAACGAGGCTTGCAGCAGCAGGGCTCGCAGCAGTTGGGTTCGCAGCAGGCCGGTTCGCAGCAGTTCTTTTCGCAGCAAGCCGGTTCACAGCAGTTTTTCTCACAGCACTGCGGCTCGCAGCAAGCCGGCTCACAGCAGGCGGGCTCGCAACAACCACGGTTGTGGCAGCCCTGGTTGATGCCCAGCAGATTGTCGAGGAGTTCAAATCCGAACCCCTGACCAGCTAGGGCGACGCTCACGAGGAGCGCTCCGAGAATGATTCTTCCTTTCATCGAGCAACGTCTCCTTTGAAATGAACTGGGACCGCTCTCACCCATTTTCGTACCAGTCGATCGACCTAATCAATCAGAGCGTCGCGCGCTACCGGAACGCAACACGCCGCTCTCTTCGATCCGAGTGTGGGTTCTCCCATGGGCAAGAACCGACGCAAGGGTTCACAAACCAAGATCGTCGGTTGGGAAGGTGGGTCAGCCGTCACAGTCCGCACGACGGACAGCACCAGGGCCGTCGGGCCAATCCTTGACCCGAATGCACGAAACCGGCTTGCCTGATGCCCCCTTGGATGCGGCTTTTCAGCACACATCTTGTTCAAGGGTCAAGGTCGATATCGGCAGCGCCGCGCAGGGGCCTTGAGTCAACGGAAGGTATTTTCAGCAAAAGGTTTACCACTCTTCCTGCGCAAGGTTTGCGGCGAAAGTAAGACGGGAAAACCCTGACGATTATCCGTCGTTGGATCGCCGGTTTTGCCCCCGCAGCAATACCGCAACCGGTAAACCCTCGCCAGTCCGAACAGGTCGAACTATCCCGGCGGGCGGGCGGCCATCCCTATTTCGCCCAGCGAGGATCAAAAGAGACTCCCCAGCACTCTAGGAAATCAGCTCATTGCCGACCTTGCGGGCGCGAGTCGGTTTGTCGAGGTCGATTGCCAGCGCCAGGCCGATTTCGACCAGCAGGTTCCATCCGGCCGCCAGATAGACCAGGGGCGTCATTTCGCCGGCCGAGGGCACCCGGATTGTCGAGAACGGCGTTTCGCGGTCGGCCAGGGCCACGACCGTCAGCCCTACGCCCTTGACGAGCACTTCCTCGAACTTCTCGATCTCCTCGTCAATCGGGTCGATGACAAACACGACGTCGCCGGGGTCCATGACTTCCTCGATGCCATGGACGGCGTAGGTGCCCTCGAGAAAATCGGACTTAGTTCGGGTAATCTCGTTCGTCTTGAGCGTCAGTTCCTCGGCGACGCCGTCGTTGTAGCCGGCGAAGTAGATGGTCGGCGCGGCGGTCGCCTTACGGACGATCCGGTCATCAATCGGCATGGTCAAGGCTTGCTCGATTTTCTCGCCGAGTCCGGCCAGTTCCATGGGCCGGCCCGCGACGTGGCAAATAATCGACTGGTAAAACAACGCTTGCTCGACCACGCTCTTGGTGGCGGCGACGGCCTGTTCCCAACCGCAACGCAGCACGAACTCGCGCGTCGTGGCCTGGGCCAAGGACGTTCCGGCGTTGGCTGACAAGCAATAGCGGCGCCGGTTTCCCTGGGCGGCGAGTTTTTGGGCCAAGAGGACCACTTCCTTCGTGCGCCCGGAGTTCGACGCGCAGAACACGGCGAACCGCGACAGATCGTACTGAGCCGCCTGGCGCGAGCCTTCGGTGCATGCGTGCAAATCGAGCCCCCACGTCAGCGCCTTGCGAATGGCATTCTTGGCCGGAAAAATCCGGCTGGAGCCCTCGCCGGTCATCAAGAGGCGGCCCGCCTCGGCGATTTCCCGGGCCACTTCGGCGCTTTGGGCCGGATCGAACCCCTTGACCACCGAAACCGTATCCATCATTTCCCTGACCAGGGCGTACTTGGCATAGCGCGGTTCATGAAGGTTCACGGAATTCTCCTTTGGGATGATGAGAAGAAAGGGGCACGAGGACGGTATAGGAACAATCAACGAACCCGGATTATACTTCGGGCCGGGGCATATGACCAGCCAGAGCTATTGGTTTCTATTGGTTCCAACGTCGGAGTCGACCGATCGAGTTCGCTATTTCATTCGTCTCAATTGAGGTTGGGCGCTTTAATGTCCGTCGAGCCGAAGCAGCCGACGTCGGCATAGCCCTGATCGTCGGTGAAGATGATGACGATGTTAGGCGGCGTCTCGGGCGAAGGCGCCGATGCGCGCCCGTCGATCGGCAGAAATGAGAGAACAAGCGTTCCAGCGAAGATGGCAATCGATGCGTCACGGAATCCAAGCACGGAATAACCTCCAATGTGGTAAACCATCGTTGGAGAAGCTTTATGGTTTATTATTTCTACTGTCCAAGATCGGAAATCAACCGAATTCCTTGGCAATACTGCTGTTACGCGGTTTTTATTGATCGCTGCATTAACCATGATCGGTGAGGCGACGCCGAATGCCCTGAAAACCGGGCTCCCGTTGGTCGCCCTGCGTTCATTCGCTATGCAGGGGTCAATAATCCACCACAAGATCACGAAGCACACGAAGAAGCCCAATGCACCAGAAGCGAAGAAACGCGGCGTCCGGGGCAAATCTACTTTTTGCTTCGTGATCTTCGCGCCCTTCGTGGCATGAGAAACGTGCTTGCCGAATCCCTTGCACGGAAAAAGGTTCTGTTGAATATCATTTTTAGACAGTAGAATTATTGCCCGGCGTTTGCAATCCGGCGTTTTCGATAGGTCGGCCGCGTCAGAGGGCGACGCTTTCGTAGTGGTTGAGCACTCTGCCTATGGACCTTTCTTCTCCGCCGCGTCCGTGGCAGCCTCGGCCTTATTCAGGACTTTGGCGAGGGAAACCGGGACGCCGCCTTGGCGGATGCTTTCGTGGGCTGCTTCCATGAAGGTGTACATTTCGAGCGTTTCTTCCGGGCTGATCGGCGGCTTGCCTGTGGTGAAAAACTGGGCGATTTCGACGACTAGCGGGCCGTAGCCCTCGAAGCGGTCGGAGAATCGGACGCCTCGCCGGCCAAAGACCAGCGCGCCATAGCGGCCTCCGTTGTATAAGCCCCGGAACGTGCCGACGCGGCCGTCTTTCCATGTGCCGACGGCGACTGCCTCGCCCGGCGTCTTGGTCGCCGCGACCGTCTGGCAGCCGGCGCCCATGATCGTGTAGAGAATCTCGACGCCGTGGATGCCGTACCAGAATAGGTCGGGATGGGTCGGCTCGAGGTGGCATGGGCTGAACGCGGTGCAGCCGAGCACCTTGCCGCCGGGCGGGTTGGCACGCATCTTCTGGACGTCCGCGGCATAGCGCAGTGCGGACGACGAGAACCACGGCGTGTTGTATTGCTTCGACAGGCGAACGATCCGCACAACGTCGGCCAGGCTGCCGGCCAACGGTTTGTCGATGAACACGGGCTTGCCCGACTTGAATACCGGCAGAACCTGTTCGACGTGTTTCCGGCCGTCCATGCTTTCCAGAAGAACCACGTCGACCTGGCCGAGCAACTCGTCAATGGATCCACACCGTTTGATTTTCATTTTCTCAAGCTGCTTCGTGAAACGTTCAACACGGTCGCGGCTCGACGCAATGTCGGGGCTGCTGCTTTGAAAAAACGCGACCACGTCGACCTTGGCCAGCGGACCGGTGGCCTTTGGGTCATTGAGCGCCTTGGTAAAGGCGACCGCGTGGGACGTGTCGGTTCCAATGATTCCCGCGCGCAGCGGCCGAGACGCATCCTCGGCGTCGGCGTGATGGATCAACGTCAAAACCAGGACCAGTGACGCGATGGAAGCAAGGCGGCAAACGGACATGGATGGTTCTCCTGCGACAAAAAGGCGGGGGCGGCATGAAAAAAAGGAAGGCATGGAGGGAAAGGACTCGCCGCGCGCGACGCAGGCGCGCAAGCACGACCTTACGCATAATCATATTGCGCGGAACAACAAACCGCAACCTGGTCCAGTTCTTTGTAAATAGCGGTATTTATCGTGCGTAGTACAGGGAAATTGGGTGCCATGCCCACGCTTGTCGTGGGCATGAGGCGGCAACACACATGCTTGCTGTCTCGCTGCGCTCGCTTAGCAAGCATGGCACACATAGATCACCGAGAGCCAAGCCCGGGGGATCACCGCCCGTAGACGCCCGAGTATATCGGCAAGTGCCGATAGTAGACCTCGAGCATGTAGATCGACAGGCAGGTCACGTAGAGCCGGCCGCCGCTCAGGTCGTGGGCGCTTTGGTCCCAGGGGTCCCAACTGCCGGCTTCCGCGCCGCGGGCAATCTGATGCTTGGGAACCTCGCGGCGCATCACTTCGTTCCAACGACGCCACGGCTCGCCTTCCATGTGGTGCATGACTTGGGCCGCGTAGTACCAATAGTACACGTTGCGGCTCGTCTGATAGTTGATAAGGTTCTCGGGCAACGTGAGCCATTGAACGCCTTTGACGAGCCGCTGGTCGTCGCGCGGCCAGCCGAGATATTGGCGGCATAGGAGAGCCTCGGCCGTCATCGACGGAGTGACCGGCCAGCCGGTCTGGTATACGTAGCGGCTTCCTTCTTCCAGACCCACGCTGTCGAGATACTGCTCGACGCGCCGCAGGCAGTCGTAGGGAACCTCGATGCCAGCCATCCGCGCGCTTTGCAACGCCATGACGACCCAGCCGGTCACCGAAACGTCGCTGTCCTGACGCGGCGAATAACGCCAACCTCCCTGGGGACTTTGACAGTCGATCAGATAGGCCACGGCCCGTTTGGCCGGCTCGCGCAGCGATTCGTCGCGGGTCATGGCCAGGGCCTCGCAGACGACGATCGTGCATTGGGCCTGCGTGTAGAATCGATGGCTGGCCAATCGGCCGTTGAAGAAACACCCGTCGTTGTCTTGCTGGGCCAACAGCCATTTCAAGCCGCGTTGGACGTTTGTTTTGTAGCGTTCGCTTCTTTCGTGCGTGTGGCCGTTGCCCAGAAAAGCCAACAGGGCCATGGCCGTGGCGGCCGAGTCGTTTTCAGCGTTGGCCCCGTCGCGATAGGGCCCGGTCAGACTCCATGCTCCGGTGCGTTGGTTCTGCTGGCGTGCGAGCCATTTCAGTCCCAACTGGACGGCCGCCTCGGTCAAGTCGGTTCCCCCGTAACGACCGCGCAACGAGCGTTTCATTCCTTCGGTGCGGCCCGACAGGGCCAGACCGATCCGCGGAGCGTCGATCGCCGGTGTGCCCGCCTGTCCCTCGGCCAGCACGTCCATTTTCGGCGGCGCGGCGAACGGGTTTTCGACTTCGAGCGGGTGCTTGGGTGTGACGACGGGCTCGCGGCTCTCGTCCTTGTCGTCGCCTGGCAGTGGCGAAATAAAATCCAACTGATCGCCCAACTGGTCGGCGTAGATGTGGGCCTCGATCGCGATTCGCGAGTCGGGCCGGCTCGGCAGCAGAAGGAGCGCGAGCACGATCAGCACGCTCATGTGAAAGGCCGCGCTTAAGAGCCACGGAGGGGCCGTTTTGATCGCCTGCTCCGTCAGATCTTCATGCGGCGGCTCGGTCCGCGAGTCCGCGGGCGCGTCGGCCGACGAGGGGGCCTTTGTCGAAACGACCGGCGTCGATCGAGGCCTCTCGCGCGTCATCGACCGTTCTCCTGGTTTTCGACTCCGTCGGCGCCGGGCTGCCGTCCAC
>JAFGAY010000388.1 GCA_016933425.1 Pirellulales bacterium | reverse complement strand
TTGTCGACGTCGCGGAGCATGGCGGCGAAACCGGCCGCGGCGGTTTGGGGAACGGCTTCGACGAGCACCCCGGAGCCGGGGACGGGCGTTGCCACGGGCGGGGCGCCGCCGCCCAGGTGGCTCAATTCGTGGTCGAACTTCTGGTGCACCCGCTGTTTGAGTTCTTGGGTGGACTGGCGGGCTTCCTTGCCCATTTGCTTGGCCCGCTGGCGGAAGTCGCTTGTGTCGAGGTCCTTGGCCACCGCCGACTCGAGTTGACCGCCGACCGGGCGAGACGCGGCCGATTCGATCACTTCGGCCACGACCGGACGTGCCGACGAAGAACGTGATTGGCCCGCGGGGCGAGTTTGCGCGGGACGAGCCGGAACCGGCCGGCCCAGGGCTGTCGGACCATCGGCTGAAAAAGGTCGGGCCTGGGCGGGCTTGGATCGGGCCGGCCTCGCCTCGGCCGCGCGACCGCCCGCGGCGCGGCGAAGGAACTCGGCAATTTCGTCTTCCAATTGGGCCGGCCGCTGCTGTCCTTGCGCGGGCGGTCCGGCGGCGGGTCGGGCGGGCGGCGCCGGCCGCTGGCCGCCAGCCTTCTGTTCACGCTGCTTGTTGGCAAGCTGGGCAAGAAACGAAATGAGCCCGACTACCAACACAATAATGCCAACAATGACGTCTTCCATACCGGCACCCGCGACAATGGGTAGCATCTATCCAGTTTAGGCGGCCGTTCCACCGGGCCGCTTGGCGCCATTGGGTCGGGCGATGGCGGATCGCATTTCCGTATCGGCCTGGACATTGCGCAGCTTGTAATAGTCGAGAATCCCCAGGCTCCCTTCGCGGAACGCCTGTGAAATGGCCTTGGGCACTTCGGCCTCGGCTTGGACCACTTTGGCCCGATTTTCCTCGATCTGGGCAATCATCTCCTGCTCTTCGGCCACGGCCATGGCGCGACGCCCCTCGGCGTTGGCCCGGGCGACCCGAAGATCGGCCTCGGCCTGATCGGCTTGGAGCCGGGCGCCGATGTTGTCGCCGACGTCGACGTCGGCAATGTCGATCGACACGATTTCAAAGGCCGTTTGGGAATCGAGTCGCCGGGCGAGCACGGTTTTCGAGATTTTGTCGGGATTCTCGAGCACCTCGCCATGCTTGACGGCCGAGCCGATCGCGCTGACGATGCCCTCGCCAACCCGGGCGATGATCGTCTCCTCGGTGGCCCCGCCGATCAACTGGGCCAGATTCGCCCGAACGGTGACCCGGGCGCGAACCTTGAGCTGGATCCCGTTTTGGGCGATGCCGTCCAACGAATCGCGGGCCGAGCCGCGTGCCGGGCAGTCGATCACCTTGGGATAGACGCTCGTTTGGACGGCCTCGAGCACGTTGCGGCCGGCCAGGTCGATGGCCGTGGCCCGCTTGAAATCGAGATCGACGATTTTGGCCTTCAGCGCCGCGATCAGGGCCCGAATCACCAGGGGAACGTTGCCGCCGGCCAGGTAATGGGCTTCAAGGGCCTGGGACGTGATGCCCGTCTCCTCGCCCAGCCCGGCCTGCACGGCCATGATCTTGCTGCGAACAATCACCCGCGCGTCGACCTTGCGAAAAGTCATTCCCAACAAATCGAGGATGCCGATGCCAGCCCCAGTCGTGACCGATTGGATCCAGAGACGAAAGTATCGGGCCAGCACGGCCAGCGCCACGATGGCAAAGAGAATGGCAACGAGAATCCCGCCGATGATCAGGACCTCTTGAATTTCGAGTCCCGCGTCTTGAGCAAAGAGCCACATGGGAATAGGTCCTTCGAGCTTGGGGCTAGGCGGACGAATGAGCTTTACGAGGAACACTCATCCATACGGATCAAACACTCTCACGTAGGTCAGGCTATGCCTGACAGAATGCGTAGGCCGGGTCGCGACCCGGCGATAAAACGACCATTTATTGGCTTTTGCACGGCCAATGAACCGAGGCCGACCAACGGGAGGCCGGTAAATGGGCCAGATACGTTGGCAGAACGGGTCATTATCCACGCAAACATTAATAGCACTGCCGGGTTATAACCCGGCCTACGTTTGAGACCGCTCCCTCACGGTCGCGGTTCGGTTTTCCGCACGTTAGTGGGTTTACCGGCCGGGAACCGAAATGTCAAGCCGAGGGCTCGCTCGACGGATCAAATGGATCGACGTCGATCGGCTGGGAGAGGGGGTCGTCGGCCTTGGTTTGCCTTGGCGCTTCGCCCTCGTCCAGCGGTCGGACAACCACCCGATTGCCGCGGACCTCGATCACGCGGACCCAGGTACCCGGCTCGACCGCCACTGCCTCGCTCACGCAGTCGACCGTGCGGCCTTCAATTTTGACCACGCCGGCGGGCAACATTTTACTCTTTGCCTGTCCTGCCTTGCCTACCAGTTTTTTCAGGCTTCGCGCCTTGGGGTCGTCTGGCAACACCTCTTCGCTGGTCGGTGCGCTGAGGATGATTTTTTGGCCCACCGACGTATTGGGCAGCCAGTGGAGAGCAAGAACGATCACCACCGGCACGCCGATAACGGCAGTCGTGACAACGCCGATGCCCATGCCCGTGCTCGTTTGAAAACCGAGAATCACCGCGCCGACTATCGACGCGAAAGAGAGGAATCCGAGAATGCCGCCCGAGGGGAAAAATATCTCGAGCACGGCCAGACCGAACCCGGCGACCAGCAATAGCAGCGACAGAATCCAGAGGTCCATGGTTATTCCTCAGCGCCACAAACGCATTTTCACCCTCTCGCGTCTCCGCCGCCCGGTTCGCGTGACAAGGACTTCCTCCCGCGACAGCCTTATGACTCGGCGGAATTCGCGAGGAAACCCTCTAGGTAGTATAGCTGGTATTCATCCATTGCCACAAGCATGTCACCGGCTGGGGGGCTGTGCTTCGGTAAGGAATTACGGCGGTATGCGGTGGAGGGCCACGCTCCGTCGTGGCCGAGGGGGGCTCATGCTCAAGCGAGACCTCGGGAGGTCATGCTTCCACCAAGGCATAGCCCCTCGGGAGACAGGAAACGGGCTTTCGCTCAAAACCACAGTCGCACGCCGGCCACCAGGCCGTTGAAGTGGAAGCGGTCGATGTCGCGGTATTCGTAGCCCACGAACGTTTCGAGACCCCTGATCAACGCGCCGGCGGTGGTACGGAAGTGGAAGGCCTCGGCGCCACCCAGCGTGCCCCAGTCGAGTTCGGTGGAGAATACAAACGGCTTGCGTGGGTAGATGTCGAATCCGTAAGTGAAATTGAATCCGAAGTCCGTGTCGACCGGGTCGTCGAGCCAGTTGAATCCCAGGCCGGCTCGCCATTGGGCGCGTTCACTTTGAGCGAAACGGTAGATGATGTTGAAGTCGCCGAGCCAGAGCTGGTCGTGCCCCCCGTGCGCAAAGCGTTCCTGGAGGTAGTTCGTTTCGGCGTCCAGACCGAAACGCGACGTAGTGCTCAAGAGCAAGTGGCCGCCAACGCGGCTGAGATCGTCGAAATTTTCCGCGTAATCGGTCCGTAGTCGGGCGGCCCAACCATAGACGTTGCCGTCCCAGCCGTCGACGGTCATGTAACGCGATCCATCGCGATAGGGATAGGGTAGAAAATAGGCCTCGCCCCCCTGGTCGTTGAGCAGATTGCGAGGAAACCAAAAAGGGCTGGCGACGACCACGCCGCCGACGGCAACGACCGCACCGCCGACAAATTCGCTCCAGGGATTGTCATCATCGGCATCCTCGAGGGCCTTTTTTCGCTCGTCGCGGTTTTGATATTCGTCCGGAGACCGACGTGGCTCCGGCCATGCATCGTGGTCCGTATCATCGCGGACGTCCTCGCGGAGCAGCTCCAGATCGCCGGCGCGGGCAGGAACGGACCGACCAAGTGCGATTACAGTCAGCGCGATGACGAGCAAGACGGCCGTCGATCGGCGGACGAATCCGCGGGAACACAAGAGGTTTGGCATGTGAGGCTCCTGTGTGGCACGGCCGGCAGTGCTGGATAAGCCGAGGGCATCGGGAAAATATGCGATCACCACAAATCCGAACCGCGCCCGTTAGGAAGCGGTCAATGAGCGTCATGAATGGTTACGACTCCCTGACGGTCGCGGTTCGGAAACCATTTCCCCATTGCGCCGGGCGGAGAATAGGTTGCCGGGGGAGAAGCGTCAAGACGTTTTATGTGTCGTCAGACGGGCAACTCGCCATGCCCTGGGTTTCGTAGATTGCCCTCTTTATCGGCTTGCCAGATCCGGCCCGCGAGCACGTCGAGCACCGTCAGCCAGCCATTCCCGTAGACCCAGGTGTCGATGCACTTTGCATAGTCCAAATCGAGCACTTCGCCCGATTTTTGGGCCGTGTGGCCGAGGATGGCCGTCTTGCCCGACAGGTGGCGGCCCGGCAACCGGTAGCGCAGCGCGTCCCAAAGAATCACTTCCTCAGGCTGCTCGGCCAGGGGTAGCTCCTTGATGTAGTTGCCGTGGACGAAAAAATGATGCTTGGTCTCGTGGAAGAGGCGGCAGCTTCGCAGGAACTCGAGATGGGCGTCGGGCAGCTCCTCGGGCGACGCACAGTCGTATGAGGCAAGTGTGGCGTCGCCGCCGAAGCTGAGCCAATCGCGAAACGACGCCGTGCGGCCGGCGGCCAATTCGAGCACCATCCAATCGTGATTGCCCAAAAGTGGAACGAGCGTGCAGCGGTGGGCCAGGTCGATCAGAAAATCGATCGTTCCGCGCGTGTCGGGACCGCGGTCGACGTAGTCGCCCAGCGTGACGACCATGTCGGCCGGCCGTGGATCGGCGGCGGCCATCGCAGCCACCAGCGCCGGCGTGCAGCCATGAACGTCGCCAACGGCAAGAATTCGATCGGGCATGGTCGCGGGGTGGTGTTGGGGTGTTCTTGGTCAATCTGTCGTGCACCCTACAACTATAACTATCGTCATGACCATCGAGAAGGTGCGTGGGCGGCTTGAGCCATCGAGCCTGGTCTGTCCGGGCCGAGCGGGTGTTGGGAGTTGCGTCAAAATGTCCCGGGCGAGGGGTTTAGGAAAAACGGAACGTTCGGGGCTTCCCTCGGCGAGTTTTGCCGTTAGGATGCATTTGCCGGGGGCGCCTCCCGCGGCAGTGGCGAGACCTAACCTCGCACTTGGGCCCACGCCGTGGCGTGGTGACATGTCTCGAAACGTTGGAGGCATGTTTTGCCCACATACCGATGCGTCGGAGGCGCCCCCGGTTTCATTTCTTGTTTCTTGTGGGGGTGCTTTTAGTACTACAGCGCTACGTTATGCCATTTTTCATCACGAAAACACGAAAGTACGAAAGATCGAAAGCGGCGACAGTACAGCACGAGCACAGAGGTTTCGTGTTTTCGCCGTTTCGTATTTTCGTGGTGAA
>JAFGAY010000073.1 GCA_016933425.1 Pirellulales bacterium | reverse complement strand
TCGGTAATGCCATATTGCTGGGCAACCGGCCGATTGTGGTCGACGTTGAGCTGGACCGCCACGTAATCGGCATCTATCGCCGCCTGGACGTCCGGCTGGCTGAAAATCTCTTGCTCCATCTTCCGGCACGCCACGCACCAAGGCGCCCAGAAGTGGACCAACACGAGCCGATTGCTCGCCGCCGCCTGCCGAGCGGCCTCCGGCAAATTCGTCTCCCATCGGAGCGTCTGACACCACGCCGGCGGCGACGCCAACACAAGAAGAATCAATAATCCCAAGGCAGAAAGTTTTGTCCTCATGATGTTTCAAAACCTTTGCGCAAGATTCTCAAAAATGCCCCCCGCCAATCCCCGACGGGAGATTTCCTTACCGCCAACCAAAACTTGCCCGATTCGACCGTCCACCCTTCTAACCGCCGCTCGGGCCCTGCCGAGGCCTTTCCGCCCAATCGGGTTAAAAAACGCCGCGAAGCTATGTCTAGCCGTCAGTTGGTTATCGGAAGCCCTTCGGAGCGAAATGGTGTTAAAATCAACCGATCTTGACGAAAAGACCGATTTTCACCCCTCCAACGGCATTTCCGTGCTCTTATGCCAAAAATTACCCCAGGCCCGAACACCCTCGGGAATTCACTCGAATCGGCCGGGATTGCTCTCTAAAAGCAAACACCCAAGTCGATCGTTTTCCAAAGAATCGCCCCGTCTCGACTTGACATGCCCGGAGATAAAGCTAAGATAACCATAGTTTGAGATCTGCCTCGCAGGTAGGCGCTTGTGGCCCACGATTGTGTATCTTAGGGCCGCCCCCAGAGGTGACAACCCTAACGTAGGGTTTGTATTTTGTCACCTCGGGTTCTGCTGTTGCCCGATCGTTCGGGGGTAACACTCCAGACAGACCGGTATTTGGTCATCACTCGAGAGGGGAGACGCAGACTCCAAGTTTTCGGTTGCCGAGGGAAGGGCATTCTTCGTTCGCCTGGCTGCCAAGCGGCTAGCTTGTGCACCAGACGGTATTCGTCCCTCGGCGAAATTTGATCTCTTATTGACCGCTGCGTGGACAATACGGACGCACACGGAAGCTCGGCTATCGCCAGTCCGAATCACCGCCATAGGGTGGCCCTGTTCATCCTGGAGCAGGATGCGATCGTTGGCTAGGCAGGAATCAATAATTGGCGTTCTCGCTTGAAACGGCGCGGTTTCCGCGCCAAGGTTGGCGTTGCCTCCCACGCCGGGAAAGCCACGCGGCCGTGGTGTGTCGTTTCAGTGACGAGCGGATAACGAGGGGCTTGGCGGCCGTCGGGCCGTTGGATAACTCCGTGGTCTTGGGATGGTTCTTGGGCGTCGCACGCAACGCGCTTTGTGCGCCTCGCCACTTCGCGACAGGTGAGAAATATGGCAAAAAGGAAGAAGGGCCGGATTCGTGGAAAAGGGGGCAGTTCAGGCGGGAACTACCGAGGAGGAGGCGGTGGAAGGCCGCGACCGAACAGGGATCGCTCTTCCAGAAACCGCGAACCCATGGCCGGCAACAACGGCGATGACGCCGATCAGGGCGAACCCGGCCCACTGGAACCCGGCGGCGGCGTGCTCGAAATGCACCCGAACGGATACGGATTCCTCCGCGATCCCAAATCAAACTACCTCCGGCAGATGAGCGACCCCTTCGTGCCCGGAAGCATGATCGAAAAGTTCAGCCTCCGCGAAGGCGTTTTTCTCAACGGCATGGTTCAGCCGGCGCGCCGGCAACAAGGCCCCCGGTTGCGCGAACTCACCGACGTCGATGGAATGCCCCCCGAGGAATATCGCAACGTCAAAACGTTCGACGAACTCACGCCCATCAACCCCGAAAGCTGGCTCCAACTCGAAACCGGACCCACCCCGCTGACAACCCGGGTAATGGACCTGCTCACCCCCTTGGGTAAAGGGCAGCGGGCACTGATCGTCGCTCCGCCCCGGACGGGCAAAACCATCCTCCTGCAGCACATCAGCCAGGCCATCGCGAACAACTATCCCGACGTGGTCCTAATGGTCCTCTTGATCGACGAACGGCCCGAGGAAGTTACCGACATGCGCCGCGCCGTCAACGGCGAGGTGGTCGCCAGCAGCCTCGACCGCGAGATCGAAAGCCACGTCCGACTCTCGCAACTGGTCGTCGAACGATGCCGACGCCTGGCCGAAATGGGAAAGGACGTCTTTCTCCTGATGGATTCCATCACCCGTATGGCCCGGGCATTCAACAAATGGGTCGGCAACACCGGCCGCACGATGAGCGGCGGCGTCGACGTCAAGGCAATGGACATCCCGAAGAAACTCTTCGCCACCGCAAGACTCTTCGAGGAAGGAGGCTCGTTGACCATCGTGGCCACCGCGTTGATCGACACGGGCAGCCGCATGGACGAGCTGATTTTCCAGGAATTCAAGGGCACCGGCAACATGGAACTGGTGCTCGACCGAAAACTGGCCGACCGCCGCGTCTGGCCGGCAATCGACATCGGCCAGTCGGGCACCCGGCGCGAGGAAATGCTCCTGCCGCCCGACACGCTCCACGCAGTCACGATGCTCCGACGCACCCTTGCGTCGATGCACCACGTCGACGCCATGGAACAATTAACCACCAAGCTGGCCAAATTCAACTCGAACCGCGAGTTCATTGAACTGATCAGCGGCGCAAAGGTGGCCGATTATTGATCGACGCCCGCCCAACCCGACCATCGACCGGCGCTCACGTTGCCAAACACATCCCGTCGAGATATCAAGCCACGAATAAAACCAAATAATCGACGGCCCCCGGAGGGTAAGCGAATTGGCCAGCGGCCACACTGGAAATGTGGTGCCCCGTAAGGGGTTGCGGGTTCGAGTCCCGTGCCCTCCGCTACATAAGTTCTTATCCTGAAAGCACTTCCGTTTATAATTCATCGGGGGTGTTTTACCTTTTCTTGGGGGTAGCCCTGCCGAGTGTTACCAAAAGTGTTACCAAAGTCTTTTGGTAGTGTTTTCGTTGCCCCAGCATTGCCCCATCCTGGCCGACTACGACTACGCCTTCGACCTGGCCGACCAACTTGCCCAGGAGACCCATCACGGCCAGACTTCGGTCTACACCCACGACAACACGGGCCAACTGACGGCCGCCGATCACTCCGTTCAGACGGACGAGACCTACGCGTACGACGCCAACGGCAACCGCACCGGCGGCGGATACGTCGTCGGACCAAACAACCAAATCCTCTCCGACGGCACGTATAACTACGCCTACGACAACGAGGGCAACCTCCTCACCAAGACC
>JAFGAY010000072.1 GCA_016933425.1 Pirellulales bacterium | reverse complement strand
TTTTCGTGATAGAAGAACGTTCAGGAGCGAGTGTGCTGCAAGCCCTTGCGGTTTCAAGGGTTGTGATTACTGGTCGCCCATACATAGCGCTGTAGTACTAATTTTTTGGGATTCCAGGACTCAAGCCCCCCAGGGTAACGGGTAGGTGTGGCCCGAGGAATTGCCACTGCGCGGGCAACCCGGGGAATCGGGGCGGTTTGCGGCTTTCGTCCGTCCAGGACCATAATTACACTAGTATTATGCTCCCCAATCGTTCTTGGGTGGGCGCCGCGTCTTTTCGCTTTTCGGAACACTAACGGAACCATTTGGCGCCTGGGTTGTCGTGAGATGGCCAGGCCCGCCCCTGCCCTGCAAGCGGGCGATTGGCCGGACGCATCCGTCTGCTCCAACCAGCTTCAATGGGTAAAAAACAATAAGTTTGCGCGCCTCGGCCAAGCCTCGTTTTCCCGAGTGAAACCGTCGGTTGGCCGGTTGAATCGCGGCGACAAAATTGTCCCATGGCAAACACGGCCTTTTTACACATGCGTCGGTTGATCCTGTGGGGAACCTGCGTTTTGCTGGTTCTTGGGAGGACGGTTTGGGCCGAGGTTCCGCCTTCGCACCACACAGACGTCTCCGGCGTCGAGTCGACGGCCGGCGAACAAGCGTCCACGCCGCGGCCGGTCCTCGAAGAGCTTCAGCCGCCCATCTACTATCTCGAAGACGCTCAAGGCCGGCTGCGCCCCGCTTTCGGCTTCACACTCGAGGATTTTCGTCGGGCTTACGACCAGATGCACAAGCTCGCGCCCGAGGCGCGGTCGCCGGCATACCTACTGAAGAAGGTCGCCCTAGAAGGCAAAGCGGAAGGCCATTACGCCCGGCTCAACCTTGATTTCGACATTCAACCTCGGCGAGAAGAAACGATTCGCGTTCCTTTGATGTTTGGGCGAGCGGTCATCGACGGCCAACCCAAGCACGAGGGGGGCGATTCCCCCGTTCTCGCGTTCGACAAAACGAGCGGCGGCTATGTTGCCTGGATCAAGGGCAAGCCGGAACAGTCCTATCGTTTGAGCCTGAAAACGTTCTTTCCGTTAACGGTCGTCGGCGACAAAACGACGCTGCGGCTTCGAGTCCCCTCGGCGACCGAGTCCGAATTAAAGTTCACGGTGCCTGTGGCGGGAGCCGTCGTGGAGATTTCGGAAGGAGCCGTGTTGGAAACCGCCGCGGCGAACGGCGGATCCGCCACTCAACTGAACATCGGGGGATTGCGAGGCGACGTCGAGTTGGCGTGGCGCCGGCCGGAAATCCGCGAGACGGCGCCAACCGTGCTGGAAGCCGTGGGAGAAATTCTCGTTCACATCGACAATCGGGCGATTCATTCCCAGGCGGCGTTGGACGTGCGCGGTTATGGCAAGGCGTTCGATCAGTTTCGCGTTCGTTTACCCCTCGGCGCGGAACTGATTCCGGCGAACGGATCCTTATACACGGTCGCGGAGATCGCCGCGGAATCGACGTCGGCGAGGACCGGCCGGCTCGTCGAGGTGCGACTTGCCAAGAAAACGCTTGGCCCGATCAACGTGCGGTTCGAAACGCGCCGGGCGCTCGACGCCAACCTGTTTGAAAAATGGATTGAATTGACTGGTTTTGACGTAATCGGAGCCTCGCGGCAGTCGGGCCACCTGGCGGTCGTCGTTACTTCCGATCTCGATCTGCTCTGGAATCCACAATTGAACGTGCAACAAACCGAGGATTTGCCCGACAACTTGATGGACGAGGAGCTGGTCGCGGGTTTCAAATATTTCACGCAACCGTGTTCGCTTAGGGCGAGGGTGGCGCCGCGTCGGACGCGGGTGAACGTGGAGCCTCAATATCTCGCGTTGGTCGACGTCGATCGGATTCGACTCGAAGCGGTGCTCAAATACACCGTTCGCGGAAAGAAAACGCGCGTTTTGGACGTCGACCTGGGAGATTGGGAATACGACGAAATCGGTCCGGACAACGTCGTCGCGGCCGACCGTGTTCTTCAAAACGAATCGGGGCTTTTGTCGATTCCCCTGCGTCAGCCTTCGTCGGGCAAAATCGAGCTGTCCCTTCGTGCCCATCGACGGTTGGACGTCAAGGAAGGAACGCTCCGGCTGTCGTTTCCACGGCCGGAGGCCACGACGTCGGGTCCGGCCACCGTGGTGATTGTCCCGGAAGACCGCGTCCAACTAACGGCCGACGGAACGGCCACCACCGGGCTCACGCGCCAACAAGCCGCCCCGCCGATGACCGTGCCCGAACACCAGCAACCACCTCTTTTCTACCGCGGCGATACGGCGAAAGCCGTTTTTGTCGCAAGTCATCGGGTGCATGGCCAACGGATCGCCGTGAATGCGACGACGACCGTCGTGCTGGATCGCCAGGACACCGAGGTTCGGCAGCGATTTTCCTACAAAATCGATTACGAGCCCATCGACACCTTGGCGCTGGAAATTCCCCATGAGCTTGAGAATCTGGAGGATTTGGAATTTCGCGTTGACGGGCAACGACTGACGCCGATGATCGTTTCGCCGAATGCGGCGGCCAAGGCGCCGGACCAAGACGGTCCGATTCGCTTGGATCTGGCCTTGGGCCAACCGCGGATCGGCGCGTGCGATCTGGAAGTTGGCTATTCGTTGGCCGGCTACCCGCTCGTCCCGCGGTCGAGTGTTCGCGGCGTCGTGCCTTTGGTAATGCCGATTGACGGCGAACTGGTCGGCAACCGGCTTCTGGTGGCCGCGTCCGACGAAATGCAAATCGCCATGGCCGATGGTCCCTGGAAGCGGCAGCCGGAAACCCCGGAATCCGGGGTCGCCGGCTCGACCGGACGATCGGTCTTGGAGTTCGAGGCGGTGGGCCCAACCAACAATGCCGAACTGCTGGTAAGCCTCGAAACTCGTGAAAATGCCAACGCCATGGTCGTTCAACGGGCATTGGTCCAAACAGGGCTCGGCCGGAGCGCGCGGCAGGATCGCGCGATCTTTCGCTTCACCACGCGCGAAAAATACCTTGACGTCGTTCTGCCGCGCGGAACCGTGCTGTCGGATACCGCGGTCTCGCTCAACGGCAAACCGATCGAGACTCATGCGGTGAGCAAGACTACCTTGCGAATCAATCTGCCTGAGTCGGCCTTTGGCCGGCCGTGGCTTCTGGAAGTTAATAGCCGGGGCACGGCGGTGCCGCTGTTGCGAGGACGGTCGAAGCTGGAACTGCCGCGACTCGGCAAGGAACCATGGATCCGACGCATGTACTGGCAATTGACGCTGCCGAAAAACGACCATGTGGTTCGCGCGCCGTCGGAACTCGCCGGCGAGTATCGCTGGCAATGGAACGGACTTTTCTGGGGACGCCAGCCGCTGCTCAAAACGGCCGATTTGGAAAGGTGGGTTGGCGCGAGCGAGGATCCCAAGGTTGTTGCCGGCGACGAGAGTTACCTTTTCAGCGGCTTCGGTCCTTCGAAAACGTTCGAGTTGGCGATCCTGGGACGCTCGTGGATTGTTCTGGGCGCGTCGGGAGCGGCCCTGGTGCTGGGATTGCTGCTGATTTACGTTCCGGCAAGCCGGCATCCGGCGGCCTTGCTCATTCTGGCGGTCGTGCTGGGCTCGGCCGCGCTGGTTTATCCCGAGCCAACGTTGCTCGTGTTGCAAGCCGCCAGTTTGGGACTGGCGCTGACCCTGGTGGCCGGACTGCTCGAACGGAGCGTTGCCCGACGCCGACGAGGACTGGTTACGCTCCAAACGGCGCGTCGTGGAATGGAAAAAGGCTCGACGCAAACCCACCCCTCGGCGGTCGTCGTCGCCGGAGATGCCACCGAACCGCTCATTCCAAGGGAAATCGTGAGGGATGAACCATCGTCGGGCGTTGAACCAACAAACGCGGGAAGCGGGGAAAGTCCGTAGTGATCCGTCTATCAGTCAAAATGTCAGACATGGGATAGACCGTAGGCCGGGTTGCGACCTTGTCGTTATCAATAATTTGTCCCGAAGGGACATGTGACAATAGCCCAGCAGTACAGAGAAAATATGGGTATAAACAAGGTCACGACCCGGCCTACGGCCTGTGTCTGACAACAAACTGCCGGCCTGGCCGTGCAATGCGGGAGATCGGGCGATTAGCTATATCAAGAATCTTTTTGAATCGGCCCTCACCCTGGCCCTCTCCCGGAGGGAGAGGGGACATTGTGCGCTGGTGGTTTTCTTAACGCGGGTGTTTTTGCGGACATTCATGCCGGGCGTGGCGAGGTGCCTGCTGTTTTTGATGCTGGCGTCACTTGGCGGGGCGGAGCCGCCGGCGCCCGGTCCGGTCCGTTTTCAGCGTGTCCACGTTCCGGCCGATCGCGTCGAGCAATGGCCGCTTGCCGGGGAGCGTTATTTGCCGATTCCGGCGTCGGAGTTCGAACGGTTGGTCAAGATGGCGGAATCGTCCGACCAACCGGACATGCCGCGGGTCGCGCGGTCCGAGTATCGCGCGTCGCTTGCCGCCGACGGGCTGCTCGAAGGCACGGCCTCCCTGGACATCGAGACGCCGAGCGGCAAGGCCGCCTGGTTGTCGCTGGGAACCGGACGCATGGCTGTCGAAACGGCCCATTGGCAAGATCCGCGAAAAACCACCACCCTCGGCCTGACCGACCGGGGCGAGGTCCGCGTGCATGTGGAGGAGCGAGGACGCCTGGAATTCGCTTGGACCCTGGCCGGCAGTCGCGGGCCGGGCAACGTGCGCCGGTTCGATCTGCGTCTGGCGCCGAGCATGGATTCGACGCTCGTTCTCGACCTGCCCGACGACGCGACACCGGCGTGCGATCAAGGTATTTGCGTCCTATCGTCGTCCGGAACGGCGAACCGGAAAACGTGGCGTTTCAAGTTGGGCGGTCGGCGCGACGCCACGTTGCGGATTGCCCGCGCCGACGTTTCCGCGCCCTCCGAAAGCCGGCCCGACGTCCACGAATCGCTGGTTTATGGATTTACGGAATCGGGTGTGGAAGTACAGGCGGATTTGCGGATCGAGGCGTCTGGATATACGCCGCGGCGCGTGAGCGTATTGATCGATCCGGAATTGAAATTGGTCACGGCCCAATACGGCCAAACACCGGTGAGCTGGTCCGTTTCGGCGGTTCCGGGCGGGCAGTTTTCCCGGGTCGTCGTCGATTTACCCGAGACTTTGCAGCCGTCGGCCCGGGAGTTGCATCTGGCGGCGATGTGCCCTTTGATCGTCGATCGATCGTGGCGTCTTCCGAGAATTCGGCCCGAGGGCATGTTTTGGCGTGAAGCCAGCGCAACGCTGATGGCATCGCCGCCGCTGTGTCTGGCGCGGCTCAACCCGATCGAGGGTCGTCAGTCGCGATTGGGAACCGTGGGAACTTTCGCCAAAGGCGAAAAGGCCGAGTTTCAATATTATTCGCCCGAATCAACGGTCGAGGTGGTTGTGTCGCGGCCGCGCGTGCCGATTGAAATCGACTATGGCCTTAGCATCGAACTGGACGCGACCGAAGCAACCGCCGAGTGGGTTGGACTTTTCAAAGCAAACGAGCGAGAGTGGTTCGACCTGGAAGCGAATCTCGATGCGTCGTGGATCGTCGATTCGGTCCATTGCGCTGCGCCCGCACTAATTCGCGATTGGAACCAGTCGGCGGCGCCGGACGGGGGCAGCCGATTGAAGATTCGTCTTGCGAAGGCGATGAAATCCGGTCAAAGCGCCCAGAAGATCACGATCATGGGGCGCCGGCTCCAATCGCCGCTGGGACGCGAGCTGACGGTCGACGACCTGACGCCGGTCCGGTTCGCCGAAGCGCGAACGCAAACCCGCCTGGTGGACATTCGCGCCCGATTGCCTTACGAGTTGATTGTCCGGGGAGACGAACGTCTCCGCCGCGTCTCCGACGATAACACGGACGAGCAAGCTAGGGCATTGTTGCCGGCCGAATTGGGCTCATGGGCATTCTTCCATGACGAGGCCGCCGACGACCTACGGCTCGAACTGGCCCGGGCACGTTTGGGTTTTGCGTGCGACATTGAAACGGTTGCGCGAGTTTCCCGCGAATCGATGCTTGAAACGCACCGGTTTCATTGCATTCCCTCATCGTCGCAAATGGACCACGTGTTGGTTCATTTTTCCATCCCGCGCGACGCGCCGCCGCGATGGAGCCTTGGAGCGTCGGAAAATCATCCGCTGTCGGCGCGTCGCTTGACGGCGGCCGAGCGGGCCGCGGCCGGGATCAACCCGGATGCTCAGGGAGAAACGTGGGATATTCCACTTGTGCCGCCGCGAAGCGATTCTTTCGTGATTCACGCAATCCGATCGACCGCGCTGCGCGGAAAGACGCCGATCAGCCTGGCCGCCATGCCCGAGGCGGACCGTCAGGCGGGCAGGCTTTTGATTCGAGCGGAGCAAGACGCGCCTCTGGCCATTGATCGGGGTCGGCTCGAGTCTATTTCTCCGGAACCGCCGCCGCGCGGCCAATATCAGACCGCGCGGGCCACATTTCGTTATTGGCCCGAGTCGCTTGCTCAACCGGGTTCAAATGATGTCGTGGCGGTGGCGGTGGACAACGGGAGCGAGCATTCTTGTTCGGCGTTTGCCTGGAACTGCAGGATCGACTCGCGTTTTGCGCCGGGCGGCGGGGCGCAGCATCTGGTTACTTACCGCATTGAAAGCGCGGGTTGTCCGCGTTTCCGGGTGTCGTGGCCGTCGTCTTCGCCCGAACGCCGGATTCACGAGGTCCGAACGGATGGGCAAACCACAATTTGGCGCGATGCCGGCATGCCGGGTCGGCGTTCTTTGGAAATCGACTTGCCGCCGGCAAAACGATTCGTGGTCGTGGAAATCGACTTTGCCGAGCAAACGCCGGCCCTGGGATTCGTCGA
The DNA here is from genome assembly GCA_016933425.1 of Pirellulales bacterium. Taxonomy (GTDB): domain Bacteria; phylum Planctomycetota; class Planctomycetia; order Pirellulales; family Thermoguttaceae; genus UBA11386. The sequence goes on along the minus strand of JAFGAY010000072.1, from coordinate 5,834 downwards.
TTCGCTCCGTTCGCCTGCCATGGAATCCGACATTCGCGTGCTCGCCACGCGGTGGATTGCCCAAGTGCCGGCAAGCCATCGCGTCCTTGACGACGGCGATCTACGTGAAGAACACTCTGCCGGCTGGCTGGCACGATGGTTTGGACCCCTGGCTCGTCAGTCGGGCGGTGCGCCGTTCGATCCCTTGGCCGGCGACGCCGGGCGTTCGCGACCCGATGAAGGCCCCTGGACGCCGGCGCGCATGCTGTTGGCGTCGTCCGACGACGCGGCGGAATGGAACGCTCGGAGCTTGGAACTTTCGCCGGCGCAACCCGGTCGGCTCCGAATCGTGCGCGCCGGAGGCATCGAAGCGGTGCGTTGGTTTGCGTTTCTGCTGGCGGTGGGCGTGGGAATGTGGTTATTGGCCCATCGCGCGAGACCAATAGCCCTGGCGGCGGCCGTCTGCGCGCTGCTGGCGGCGTTGTTGCCCACGGTGCCTGCGGCGGCAGCGTCGGGCGTGTTTTTGGGTATGTTGTTTTGCCTGTTTGCGTGGCTTATCCGGCGCCGGCCCGACGACAACGCTCACGAGAGCAATGATTTGACCCACGGTTCGGGTTTCTCGCTACATCCGTCGCTTTCGTCGGGGGCGACAATGCTTCCCGTCGTGCTGGCGGTGATGTTCGCGTTGTCGTGCGGCGGTGAGCTATCGGCCTCCGAGACGCGCGGCGCGAAGACGGTTCATCGGGTGCTCATTCCGGTCGATGCGCGGCGGAAACCCTCGGGCGAAAACGTCTTTGTGCCCGAGTCGCTCTATCATGAATTGACAACCCGATCGTCCCCGGGCCGGCGAAGCCATGAAAATTGGGTTATTGAACGAGCGACGTATCAAGGAGAGCTCGTTTGGGAGGGAACTCCGAGACAATTGACGCCGGGTGCGATGCGGGCATGTTTTTTTATTCGCGTCTTTGGTCCCTCGACGCGGGTTTGCCTGCCCTTGTCGCGCGAACAGCTTTCCATCGGATCGGAATGGGCTTTTCTGGACGGCCATGCGTTCCATCCCGAGTGGGAACCGGACGGCAGGGCGATGCGATTCGTCGTGCCCGCCGAAGGGTATTATCGACTGGAACTAGCATTCACGCCCGTGATGCGCTCCGCTAATCGGACCGCGTCGCGCAAGTCGCCGCCGGACGCATGTGGATTCAACGTTTCTATTCCACCCGTTCCAAATTCCCGGCTGGAATTCGTATTGCCGGCGGGTTCGCCGGTGGTTGAAATTCCGTCGGCACAGGGTCGTGTTGCCCACGCCAAGCAACTATTGTCGGGTCAACTCGGGGGAACCGATCGGTTGAGCGTTCGATGGCAGACTGGGTCGGGTCCGCGAATGGCCGACGCCGTTGTCGAAGCCGATGAGCTTCTCTGGCTGAACGTCACACCGAGTTCGGTCCTGGTCGATGCAAGGTTTCAAATTCGCGTTCTGGAAGGCAAAGTAAGTGAAATCCGGCTTGCGGCGGATCCGCGGTTGACCCTGTTGGGCGATCCTTCCGTGGGTCGTGCCGAGGCGGTTCCCGGCTCGCCGGGAAGCTTGCGCGTCATCCTCCCCTCGGCCCAATCCGACGCTTTCACGCTGGCGGCCCGATTCACGCTGGAAGACACGTCCGGGGTGGGGCGCCACCGATTGCCCCGATTGACGGTTGAGGGAGCGCGGATAACTCGGCGTTGGTTTGCCGTGTCGGTTGATCCGTCCTTGCAATGGACGGAACATTTGCCGGCCGACCACCTGCCCGAGGTTTCCGGAGGAAATGGTCGTTGTCGCGGCGTTCTGGAAAGCATGGCTATTCCCGATTTTCTGGCGGCCTGGGGCGACGCCGAGGCGACGGCATGGAAGGCCTATCGCCATCGCGACGCCGAGCCTCTATGGAGCATGTCAACCCGGCCGCGTCCCGGTCGAACCATCGTCGACCAGCGGCTGACGGCCATTTTCGCTGAACGTCGCGTGGAACTGTGGCACGAGGCGACCATCGAATCGAGCCCCGGATACGGATTCCGATATCGATTGCACGTCGACCCAAGCGTCGAGGTCGAGTCGATCGACGCACGCGAAGACGGCGTGGATCGGCTGGCCCGATGGAACAGGGCCGAGGATGGATCGATCGACGTGGTGCTTGCCGGGCCGGCTTCGGCTCGCCGCCATTTGACGCTGCGGGGTCACGCGCCGGTTCCCAAGGAAGGGTCGTTCGAGCTGCCGCTTCCCCGGATCGAGGACGCCGCGTTGCGTTCTTTTCACGTGACGCTGTTGCGCCAATCTCCCGTTTTATTGGAATTGGAACAGTACGAGGGTCTGGACGAAGCGGAGCCCGAGGCGCTGACACGCGACCAACTGGCTCATAGCCGGTTGTTTGTGTCACTGATCAAAAGCGGCCCAAAACGCCCCCGGCTGCGGCTTCACGTCGCGCCGAATCCATCCATAATCGACGTGCGGCAGACGATGTCGATCGAGTCCAGCCGGCCGGGACATTGGGTGGCCAGGATCGGGCTCGACGTTGAGCCGCGTGAAGGCATCGGGGACGAGATCCGACTCGTCGTGCCGGAGGACCTGGTCGAACCATCCAAAATCGAACCATACGCTTTGCTGAGCCGCGCAGCGTCGGGCGACGGTCGAAAAACGTGGATCCTGCGCGGCCTGAGGCCCATCGCCGACCGCCAGCAGTGGTCGTTAACCGTGCCCTTGGAACCGGATCAAGTGGTCGTGCCCGAGGTGACCGTTGCCAATGCGCGGAACGAGGAGCGACGCTTGGTGCTCCCTCGGCGAGTGGACGGACGCGCGGCGCGGTGGACCACGCGGCAGCTCAAAAAAATCGCGAGCACCGACGACGCCATCACCTACAAGATTGTGGGCAAGGACTACCGTGCCGCGCTCGTGCCGTCGGAACGCGCTGGATTGACGGCCGGGGTTTGCCTGGCCGACGTCCGCGCGGCGTGGAGCGAGGACGGGACCTGTCGCGGGACCGTGACTTTCGATCTGGAGACTTCCGGCCGAAGTTCATGCCCCCTGACCGTGCCCGAGGACTGCCATATCGTTCAGCTTACGGTCGACGGCGTGCCGACAACGGTCGATTTCAGCAAGACAGACCCGGCCAACGGCAAAACCCTTCGTCGCGGACGGATTCCGCTTGGGCTGCGGACGTTGCCCCGGGAAATCGCGGTCGTGTTCACGGGTCGTCTTCGAGCCGGGCCGGGCCGGTGGCGGTTTGCGTTCGACGTTCCGCGTCTGGGAAACTTGCCGGTCGAAAAGTCGATTTGGACCGTGTCGGGCCCGGCGGAATATGAGTCGGCCGGCCACTGCGAAGCATGGCCCTCCTCGCTCGGGGTGATTCGCGCCGAACGCCTCAACGTCATGCTCGAAGCAACCGCGAAAAGCGAGGCTTCCGCCGACGATCGGCTTCGATGGGCCCGCGCGTGGCAAAGCCGAGCGGCGCAAGTTCGCGCGGCATTGGAAAGCGTCGTGGAGGGGCCCAAAACCTCGCCGGCTCGGGAACCTTCCGACCAGGCGCTGCGGAGCCTCGACCGCCAATGGACCCGCCTGTGCGAAGCGCTGGGCGATCCGTCGCTTTTGGATTTGGGGGCGGGTCTTGTGGAAACGCGGCCCGGCAACGACGACCCTATCGAGGGATCGATTCACGCGAACCACTCCCACGCGGTCCGCCGCGTCGTGGCGGCGGGAATGGATTCGTTGACGTTCGAAAATCGCCGCCCGCCGTGCTCTTGGGCCGTCGAACGTCTGCCCGCCGCGCTGGCGATCGTCCTTCTTGCGCTGTTGGGTTACCTGGCCGACCTTTGCGGCGCGTGGGGCGTGCTCGTGCGCTGCTGGCCGGCCGGACCGGTCATCGGCGCGGGGCTCGCCTGGTGGCTGTTATTGACGCCCAGCCTCGTGGGTCTGCTGGTGGCGGGCGCCGGTGTTTGGTGGACCGTCGTTTCGATCCGGCGCCGATTTCAGCCGGAAAATTCGAGCGTGGTTCTGATCAAAAAACAAACCCCATGACGCCATGCCCTGCCCCTTGACGCGGCTTGAACGATTCGCTAGGATGAGCGTCGTGTGAGGCAACGGAACAATCTGGAACGGAGATAGCTTCGAGGCGAGGCATGTTCTCTTGACATGCGCGCAATTCCCGCGCGGCGTCGGCCGAAGGGTCGTCGTGCGCGCGCGATAGCGCGATCAACAGCAAGAAGGCTCGTGTCGGCGGCACGGGTGGCTTGCGGCCGCCCCGGCCCTGGGCGCCACCGTGTTCGCGTGGCCGACGCTCCCTCCCGCCTTTCGCTCTCGAACAACTTTTTCCGACACGATGCTTCCTTGTATTCGCCAAGCTGGTGGGGATTCTGGGGTATTAGTGCGCGCCGCCGGATGACGCTGGACTTTCCATCTGACCCGAGGAGAAGAGGAGCCGAGTCATGAAGCGACAAATGGGATTCACGTTGGTGGAGTTGCTGGTGGTCATCGCGATTATTGGCATTCTTATTGCCTTGCTTTTGCCGGCCGTGCAAGCCGCGCGCGAGGCGGCCCGGCGAATGAACTGCGGCAACAACATGAAACAGATTGGGTTGGCGTTGCACATGCACCACGACGGCCACGGCAAGCTGCCGGCCGGATGGTCGGGCTACGACGGCGGTGAACATGCCTCGAAAGGAAATCCCGGCTGGTGCTGGGCAACCAGAATCCTAGGCTATCTCGAGCAGCATTCCCTGTTCGACTCGCTGGCCGTCGAACAGCGCGCGGTCACCGACCCGGCCAATGCGGGCTTCATTCAAACCCGTCTCTCCGCGTTTCGCTGCCCGAGCGATCCGCGCGAGGACGCGGCGGCCGATCTGGCCGGCCACAAGGTCGAAGTGAGCAATTACGTCGGCGTCTGGGGCGGGCGATACGAGGTTTCTTCCGGCAATTACGAAAACTTGCTCCAACGGATGCAGGCCACGGCCAGCACCGGCCAGACCCTCGGCAACGGCGTCTTCTACCACAATAGCGAAGTTTCGTTCCGCGACATGTCCGACGGACAAAGCCACACGCTGGTCGTCGGCGAACGCGGCGCGAAAATTCTGCCCGACGACAATGTTTTCTACTTCTCGACCTGGGCCGGCGTGATCGGCGCCGATTCGGAGTATTGGGCCGCGCGCGTCGTGGGAACCGGCGTTTATCTCCCCAACGCCGAAGGCTCGACCGGCGGCAGTTGCGACGACTATCGCCAGGGATTCAGCAGCTATCATCCCGGAGGCGCGCATTTCGTGCTGGGCGATGGTTCGGTCCGGTTGGTCGAGGATGAAGTCGACGCGGTCGTCTTCAACGCCCTGTGCACCATCTGCGAGTCGGACAGCATCGGTGCGTTTTTCAGCGAATAGAACCCTATATGCCTCCGAACCGCGGCCGAAAGGAAGCGGCTCCCGCAAGACGATGTCGAATTGCGCCCCACGGGCAAAGTAGCGGCTGGCCGGCAAGGCGGCGGCCCGCAAGGACGCGGCCATCGTCCCGCGCCGGTCATGCCGCTTTATTGACCGGGGTATCGGGAGAGCCGACGTCTCCATGCCGCGCCCCCGCGCGGCGGCTGACGCTTTTGTCGCTGACGTCATTCGGACCGTCGATAAATGGCCCGGTTTACGCTACAGTGCAAGGTTGAACATTTTTATCATGAAAACACGAAAAAACGAAAACGCGAAAAGGAAGAAGTTATTGGAAAATTGTCTATCTTTCGGCCTTTCGTACTTTCGTGGTTTCGTGATAAAAAAAGACTTGGCGACAAATACTCCGCAACTACTGGTGTTTTTTGGGGTTGTGATTGTTGGTTGCCCACACCTAGCGCTGTAGTATT
>JAFGAY010000387.1 GCA_016933425.1 Pirellulales bacterium | reverse complement strand
CCAGAAGACGATGTCGAACGCCTCGGCCACCTGGAGAATCTTCTCGTTGATGGCCAGCGTCGATATTTCACATCCGCCGCACGAGGCGGCCCAATAACCGGCCAAAACGCCCTTCTTCTTGCTCATGACTCCACCTCCAGTGCTTCCTCGTGCTCCTTGACGATGCTTTCGAGTGCTTCGAGCCGATCCTCGTTGTCTTTCCAGTTCGACGGCCAGCGCAGCGGGCCGAGTTTCTTGACGTCGGCGACCAATTTCTCGATCGCCTCGGCCAAGTGCTGGCCCTCGGCCGCGGACGCCCACACCAGTTGCACTCGCTCGGGCTCGATGCCCAACGATTTAAGCGTGTGTTTGAGCATGTAGTAGCGCCGCATGGCTTTGTAGTTCTGGTCGACGTAATGGCACTCGCCCGGGTGGCAGCCGGCCAGCATCACCCCGTCTGCACCGAGCGACAGCGCCTTGAGAACGAAGGCCGGATCGATTCGGCCGCTGCACATCAAGCGGATGATGCGGACGTTGGGGGGATATTTGATTCGCGCCGAGCCGGCCAAATCGGCCGCCCGATACGAACACCAATTGCACATGAACCCGACGATTTTCGGTTCAAACGTGTCGTCACTCATCGTTTTGCGCGCCTCCTAGAGAAGCGAGGATTCACGGTTGATGAATCGTTTTCGTTAAACGGTTTCCGGTTCCCGGCATTCGGCGATGGCGTCCCAGAGGGCGCCTTCGATTTCGGCGAAGACCTGCTGGTTGTTGAAATGCGAGGCGCTGATCACGCCGGCCGGACAGGCGGCCACGCACGTGCCGCAGCCCTTGCACAACGCCGTGATGACCCGGCTGACGCCCTTGTCTTCCAAGTACTCAATCGCGTTGTAAGGACAAAGGTTGTTGCAGATCCGGCAGCCCGAGCAAGCTTCTTCGTTGATGGTCGCCACGATCGGCTCGATCATGACCTTGCCTTTGGTGATCATGCCCTGGACCCGAGCCGCGGCCGCGGCGCCTTGAGCAACCGAAGCCGGAATGTCCTTGGCCCCCTGGCACGTGCCGGCGACGAACACCCCGTCGGTCATCGTGGCCACGGGATCGAGCTTCGGGTGGCGCTCGGTGTACCAGCCGGCCATGCTGCACGAAATGCCGCATTTCAATCCCAGTTCCTTGGCGTCGGCTTGCGGCTCGATCGCGCCCATCAGCACGACCATGTCGACCGGAATCCGCCGCTGCTTGCCCAGCAGCGTGTCCTCGCACTGCACGATCAGCTTGCCTTGTTCGTTGGGGTTTCGAGCCGCGTCGGTCACTTCGGCCACCTTGCCGCGGACGAAGTGCATTCCCTCGTGCAAGAGACGTTGGTAAAACTCCTCGTACATCTTCTGGTTGGTCCGCATGTCGATGTAAAAGGAATAAACCTCGGCCTTGGTTTTTTCGAGAATCAGGTGGCCCAACTTCAAGGCCGCCATGCAACAGACGGCCGAGCAGCCTTCGTTGAAGTTCACGTCGCGGCTGCCGACGCAGTGGATGATGGCGATCGACTTGGGCTCCGTCTTGCCGTCGCGCATGACGATTTTGCCGTTGGTCGGGCCGGCCGCGTTGCACAACCGCTCGAACTCCATGTTCGTGAACACGTTGGCCAGCCGGCCGTAGCCGTACTGCGGAATCTTCTTGCAGTCGAACAGCTTCCATCCGGTGGCCAGGATGATATTGCCCACCTCGATTTCGACCATCTCGTCCTTTTGCTCGTAGTCGATCGCCTCGGTCGGGCAAACCTTCGAGCACACCTGGCACTTGCCTCGCGTGAAGTAGGTGCAATTTTCGGTGTCGATGACGGGCACGCGCGGAACGGCCTGGGGAAAAGGCGTATAGATGGCTTTTCGGGTACCCAAGCCCGCCTCGAATCCTTCGTCGACGATTTTGCGAGGGCATTTTTCGCTGCAAATGCCGCAACCGGTGCACTTGTCGTAGTCGACGTAGCGGGCCTTCTTGCGGATTTTGACCTTGAAATTGCCGACTGACCCGCTCACTTCCTCAAGCTCGGAGTAGGTCAACAGGGTGATGTTTTCGTGCTGGCCGGCTTCCGACATCTTGGGCGTGAGGATGCAGGCCGAACAGTCGAGGGTCGGGAACGTCTTGTCAAATTGGGCCATGTGCCCCCCGACGCTCGGTTCTCGCTCGACCAGATAGACTTTGTAGCCGGCGTCGGCCAGTTCGAGCGCGGCCTGCAATCCGGCGATGCCTCCGCCGACGACCAGCGTGGCCGGATTCACGTCGACGTACATCGGCGTGAGCGGCTGCTGGTATTTAACCCGCTCGGCGCTGGCGGCCACCATCGCTTTGGCCTTGGCCGTTCCCTTGACCTTGTCGTTGCAGACCCACGAGACGTGTTCGCGCAGGTTGGTCATCTGAAACAGGTACGGATTCAGACCGGCGTTTTCGCACGCGCGGCGAAACGTCTTTTCATGCAGGTGGGGCGAACAGGCGGCCACCACGACCCGCGTAAGACCTTCCTTCTTGATGTCCTCCTCAATCATCGCCTGGCCGAGCGAGGAACACATGAATTTATAGTCTTTCGCGACGATGACGTCGTCGATGTTTTTGCCCGCCCATCGGGCAACCTCTTCCACGTCGACCGTTCCGGCGATGTTGCTGCCGCAGTGGCACACGTAAATGCCGATTCTCTCGGCCATGGTCGTCCTCCGATGTAAAGCAAAATAGGGCACGTCTGCTTGGGCGCCGCCGACATCGCGGCCAATGGTTTGTTTCATGGGCAAGATGCCCATGGCGCCCGCGGCGCGACGTGTTGCCCTAGGTAGTTGTTTTCGCGGTGAGTTTCGCCTTCAATACCGGTTCGGCCGCCACGAGTTCCTTGCCGAAGCCCAACTCCTTCGGGTCCAACCCGAAAGCGATGCCCAGCATTTGAGTAAAATAAATGATTGGCATCGAAAAATTGGTGTTAAAAAATCCGTTCACGCGGCTCTGGTATGCATCCAGGTTCAATTGGCACATGGGGCACATGCACAAAATCATGTCGGCCTCGTAGTCGACCGCGCTTTGAAGCAGGCGGCGGATCAACTCGAACGCCTGCGGCTCGCTGATCTGCGTCATGTGGCCGCCGCAACAGTGCGCCTTGACCGGATAATCAACCACCTCGGCGCCCAACCAGGTGAACATCTCGTCCATCTGCATCGGGTACTCGGTGCTGTCGTCGCCCTTGATCGGACGAACCACCTGGCAGCCGTAGTACGGCGCCACGCGAAGACCGTCCAGCGGGCGGACGACTTTCTCGCGGATTTTTTCCTCGCCGAAGTCGTGATAGATGACGTCCAGCAAATGACGCACCTTGACGCGCCCGCCTTCATAGTGCAGGCTGCCCGCGGCCAACGCCTGATTGATCTTCCGGCCCATTTCGGGATCGTCCGTCATGAGCTTGTCGGTTTTGGCCAGGTTTAAATAGCACGCCGCGCAAGGGGCCACGAGCTGATCGGTCCGCGAATCGACCAGGGCCAGATTTCTCGCCACCACCGCGCACGCCGTCAATTCGTCCTGGCTGAAATACTCGGTCGCCCCGCAACAGTTCCAGTCGTCGATTTCGGCCAGCTCGAACCCGAGCACCCGCGCCACGGCCTGCGTCGAAACCTCGTACGCCGCCGCGTTACACTCCATGGAACAACCAGGGTAGTATGCATACTTCACGACGCGTCTCCCAATTCCCTTGCCTTATGGATAATGGCCCTGAGCTGCTCGAGGTTCTTGATCTTCGTCGGCAAAAGCGACATCCGTCCCCGAGTGAACATCGAAAGCCCCATCGGACCCATCTTGAGCATCGCCACCGGGCGGTTCAGTAAATAATAGCGGCTCGCCAACCCAAGCTCGAAGCTGCGCCCATACTTGTCGAGCAAATCGGTGAACGTCTTGGCCAACGCCGGCGCGTCGGTTCCCTTGGCCAACTTTTCGGCGATCGCCTTACGCTTCAATGCGTACATGATGTCCGTGATCGGAATGTTCTGCGGGCATCGAGTCGTGCATAAATAGCACGAGACGCACATCCACATCGTGTTCGCCGAAAGGACCGCCTCGCGCTGGTTCGCGTTGATCATCGCAAACAGCGTTCGCGGCGTGTATTGCATGTCGGCGCCGTTCGGACACGAACCGCCGCAACTGCCGCATTGCAAACAATGGACGATCCGCTCGCCGCCGGGCGTGTCCTCGATCACTTCTTCAAGAAACGACGACGTGCCAGACTCGTTACTCTTCGATATCATCGGTTTTTCTCCGACGCCTTGGTTGGATACCCGTTGCGCGAAGGGAAGCTGAGCATGCCACGCGAGGCGGGAAAGCTCATAATGGCCACCGCGCGAAGATACCATGCCGGTCAGAATACTCCGGCTCTGGTAGCCAGGGACGGTCCGTCAATCAGTAAACTATTATCCTATGTGCATTTGGCCCCCCATGTCAATATGGGCGGCAAAGTTGTTTGAAAAATTCCACACGAACACGGAGCAAACGACCTCCTCCACGCGCGCCGCCAACCGAAAACACCAACCAAACAACCACTTTTCAGCGAACGAAAATTCAACGATCACGCAAGACAGCCTCGATTTTGGAAATGCCAAAGGCCGAATTTCGACGGCCTTTCTCCAACTAGCAGAGAAACTCGCAATAGCCATCGAACCAAGCAAGTGCCGGCTTCGGCCAGGGGCTAAAGTAGATGAGGGACTCACGCCGGGTCCGGTCCGCGCGGAACTCCCCTTACGAGATTTCGATTGACGAACCAAGTGAATCCGCCACTCGGCAACTCTTGTGTCGTCGTCAATCCTCACTAAATCAGTACACCCCACTGGACTCGAACCAGTAACCTTCGGTTCCGTAGACCGATGCTCTATCCAATTGAGCTAGGGGTGCTTACAACCTCGTATCCACCCGACAACTCAGGGTCTTGCCATACCCCAGGAGGCCTCCAAGGCCCAATCCAACCGTACAACCGGGGGTAACACAAGAACCATTGCTATCGGCGGTCGACGCTCGTGAGTATAGCAAATCGAGGGGAAACGAAAAGGGTCCGCCAGGCTGAATCGTCGCACGGCCAATTGGGAAACCAAACGAACACTATTCCCAAGAAAATAGACACCCGTCATGCCGGACGCGACGAAGCGCGTCCCTCCACATGCAATGGTGCAAATCCCTCCACATGGAGGGCCACGCTCCGTCGTGGCCGCGTACAAGTCGTGACCCTTGTACAACCAGACTTCGGCAACAACTTCCTGCATGGCGTCATCATCCACCCCGCAACTCCAGATCCAGCAAGCGGCGCTTGAAAGCAACTCCGCCCGGCGCACTGAAACCACCTAGCCGCCCGTCGGCCGCCACCACACGATGGCACGGTATCAGCAGAGGCGTGCGGTTGGCCGCCATTACCCCCCCAACGGCGCGTGCCGCCTGGGGCCGCCCAACCATGGCCGCTAGTTGACCGTAAGTTCGCGTCTCGCCGTAGGGTATTCGGCGGCACTGTTCCAGTACGGCCCGGCCAAACGGCGTCTGGAAGCTGGTGTCGACGGCGACATCGAGAAAATCCTCCGGGCGGCCATCAGCGTAGGATCGCAGCCTTTCGACGAGTTCTCCCTCGGGCCGCCCAGACTGAGCGGCAATCGCCCCCTCGGGCCGCAATGCTCGACTTGCCGCGGTCGCCGTGCGGTGGCCCATCGTAAGCTGGCAAACGACGTTTCCCCGCGTCACCAGCGACATCCACCCCAGTCCCGTTTCAAAAATGCATCGTTCGCAAATCACCTGACCTTTTTCAATCATGAAATCGGTTCTCGACCGGGTTTTCGTGGGGCACTGACCCATTTGGGGGTTGAATGACTAGAGGCTTTGACACTCATGGCCGGGTAACCCTATACTTGAACCCGGAACCATTATATAGTAGTTGGTTTCTCTGACCACGCGAGGAAGGACTTGGCGGGATGAATCGCTACGCTTCCCTATCTGATGATTTTTACATCAACATGAATCTCAGCACGGAGATGGAGCTCCCGACCAACCGCGAGACGATTCTCCATTTTTTCGAGCGCGTCCAAAAAACCTATCCCACCATGCGCAATTTTTATTGCCGCGAGCGGGGTGATTTCGTGCTCGAGGAAGACAAGGACCGGGGCGACTATCGCTGGGCCACGATCGAATCGCGCCGCGTCTGTTCCGGACAGGTTAATCCGCCGACGGCCGAGGACGCGCTGGGCCAGCATCGGTTGATCCTCCAGTTGGCTCCCTACATGCTCTCGGTCAGCCCTTTGGATTGCGAGGCCCTCGATCTGCTGTTCGGATTCGATTTTAGCTACCGCGGCAACCACAACCAATTGGTCGCCGAGGCTCTTGGAGTTAATCCGGCGCTGGAGCGGCTGGCCGAGATTCCCGGCGCGTCCATTATCAATCACGAACCGTCGCTCACCGTCGCCCTCGACGAGGACTGTCGAACCCAATGCCGTCTGAGCATCGAAACGCGAACCAGCGCCTATCAGGTTCGCACGGGCGACTTCTCCGAGGAACAACTGAGCGTCTACGTTACCGCGCGGCAATACGGCAGCCTCGATCCCGACAACTCGTTCGAAACGACGCTTGGCAACCTGGCCCGAGTCTGCGACGAAATGCTCGACGCCTGGGTCGTTGAGCAGGTTCTCGACCCCATCAAGCGAATGATCGCGCTGAAACAGAGTTTGTGAGTTCGCACGAAACGATTGGCCTCGGCAACCATAACCTCACCAGACGTGCCCCGGTCGATCGCGGTTTGGCAACTACCTGAGCCCCACCGGGCTTGCCCCGGTGGTTCAAGGTTTGGCAACTACCTGAGCCCCACCGGGCTTGCCCCGGT
>JAFGAY010000386.1 GCA_016933425.1 Pirellulales bacterium | reverse complement strand
CTGTTGTCGGGCCGACTGGTTGGTGACCAGGGCAATCACGGCGTCGGCCAGGGCAACCTTCGGGTGACAACGCGGCACGTTTTCCGGCGCGGGATTTTGGATGCACCAAGCCCAATGTTCAAGTTCCTCGGTATAACCGCGGCTCACCTGGCGGGCAGCGCCGGCGACGGCCATTTGGGCCGCGCCGCTGGCCTGCGTGTCGAGGGCGGCCGTTTTTTCGGCGGTGACCTTGGTTTCCGACGGACCGAGATAGAGCATGGCTTCCTGCTCCCGTTCGAGAATCAAGGTGCCCTTCGTGCCGTAGACGATCTCGCCGTAGCCGCCGAAGCCGTTGCCGTTGATCGAGGCGTATTGAACCCCGATTTTCCGTCGGCGGCCAACCTCGCTTTTCGGGTCGTAGTCGGGAGCGGGAAACTCGAACAGACAAGCGACATGGTCTTCGGCCTCGCGGTCGGCCGGAAAGATCGGCTGGTTGGCGGCCGCCATTACGCACAGCGGATGCTGCTTGACCCCGCCGTGCATGGCCGAAATGAATATGCTGGCCGCGTCCAGCTGGTGGGAACCCAGCTCGACCATCAGACCGCCGCCGGTCCGGTCCCAGAGACGCCAGCGAATCAGCTCCTCGGCCGGCGGAGCGTGATAAACCGTCTCGCCGCCGGCGTTTTTCAAATCGACCGGCCCATAACCGTGTTTCTCGGCCTCGACCGCCCGATCGGCCAATTGAGCGCGGAGTTGGGCTACCTTTTTTCGCCACGTGTCGATGTCGCGCCCCCGCGCGGCGGCCAGCTTGGCCTCCCAGCTTTTCAGGTCCGCCAACAGCTTGTTGGCTAGTGGGTCGTCGGGTTTCAGCTCGCGGGGCATCGGTTGTTGCCAACTGTCGCTGCCCGGCATATTGCCGCGGTGCCATTGGGCGCGGATGTAGTGCAATTCGCCAAGCGTGCCGCGGCGGATCGTGTCCATGGCCTCTTGGTAAAGAATGTTGTAGTGGCGCTGGTGGCCGGTGGCCAGATGGCGGCCGGCGCGCTTGGCGGCCCGGGCCATTTCCTTGCACTCGTGGACGCTGTGGCCCATCAGCTTTTCGGTCAGCACGTGAAGGCCGGCCCGCAGGGCGGCAATGGCCGCGGGAGCGTGGAGGTGCAACGGCAGGGCGATGATCACGCCGTCGAGATTTTGGGCCTCGCTTTTGATCAATTCGCGCCAGTCGCCGTAGACCTTGACGTGACGTCGGGCCTCGTCCTCGGTGGTCCAGCCGTACTTGGTCATGAGACCGCAGCGCGCGGCCAGCGCCGCGTCGCTGTAATGGTCGCCATGAAACGCGCGGTGGACGTTGTAGGGCCGGATGTCGGCGATCGAGGTGACCTGGAGATATTCGGGATTGATAGCCCCCATCAGAACGCTTCCCTCGTCGCCCGTGCCGATCACTCCGACACGGACCGGCCGGCCGTGGGCCTTTTCATAGCCGAAATAAAACGCGCCAAGGCTGCCGCCGGCGACCAGCCCGGCCGCGACGCCCGTCTTGAGAAAACCTCGTCGGGAAACCTCCATGCGGAAGTTTTCCCGGCCGGTTGCGCGCTGTTCCGGGGTTAGGTTCATAGGGTTCGTCCTCAATACTCATTGCCGGGTCGCGGCCCGGCCCACGGGTTATTCTTCGTTCTTGCAGCCGAAACGTTTCATCAGCGGTTGGCCGATCCAGCGATGAAGGAAAGCGTCGAGACCAGCCCAGCGGCCGACGGGCAAAGAGGCCAAAGCGAGCATGGCCACCATTTCGACGAAGTTCTTGTCGACAATCAAGGCGTGGCCGACCACTTCGGGCGCCGGCGGATAAATCGTCGGCCACGGGGGCTGGGTCAGCAGCACCGAGACCAGAAACGCGGCGCCCCCGAGGCAAGCCAGACGGTTGCAAAAACCGACGATCATGCACAACCCGATCGCCGTCAGGCTCCAGGTCACGGCAAAATCCATCAAATCCTCGCGGGTCAAGGCGACGGGAATCGGCCCGGCGGCCTTTTGCTCGTCGGCGAGAACGCCCCACAAGGCCGAGCGATACTCCTCACCCATCGCGTCCAAATCGGCAAGCCAGCCGTTGGCTTCGGCGCGGAGCGTCTGTTGCTGATCCCAATCGCGTTGTTTTCGATAGGCCGCGCCGTCGCCGCCGGCGCGCCGGGCTTGCTCGAACCGGTCGAGGGAGCCGAAATAGGCCGTCATCCCATCGCCGTGCTCGCGGAAATATTCGTCGAGCGACGCCGCGTATTGGCGAAAAACGCGCCGGGCTTCGTGGGCCTGTTCGGGAGTCAGGCCATACTTTTCGACGGCCGCGGCCCGCTGGCCGTCCCAAGCATCGAGGTAAAGATCGCCGGCCCTCGTGCTCAACGCCACGAGCGGCTTGCCCTGGGCGTTGCATAGTTGCTTGTTTCGGACGACCTTGCCCAGCTTGGCGTCGTGATCCAACTCGCCGACCATTGGTTTGGAGGGCTTGGGCAGGTTCAGAAAGGCTTCGTTCGACTTACTCTCGGCGGCAATCTTTTCGAGCGCGTCGAGGTAGTCTTTTTCGATCATGCCGAGACTTTCGAGCCACTGGCGAATCTCGTCGGGAACCGGTGCGTCGACATCGATGTTGTTCTTTCTCAAGAGGTCGGTCATCGCCGCCGCGTTTTCATCGAGCAGGGCCCGCAAGCGATTTTCCGCATCCCAGAGGGCCGTCTCAATAGGTCGGGCGAATTGGTCGACCTGGGCGCGAAGTTCGTCGGATTGCGCAACGCTGAGCGGCTGACGTTGATCGACCTTGTCGCGGTCCCGGATTTGTTTTTCGATGGAGCGATTGCAACGAATCCTCGCGTCTCCGCATAGCTTTTCCCAACCGGCCGTCAATCGCTCGGCACTGACGCCGGGCCGTTGGGCTAGACGCTCGCGGCCGTCAATGTCATGAACCATGGCATAGAACAACGGGGCGGCGGGGCCTTTGGCCATGGTCAGAAACGGGGTGGCTGAAAACTCATCCGGATGG
>JAFGAY010000071.1 GCA_016933425.1 Pirellulales bacterium | reverse complement strand
TTTCACCACTGCCTCGAACTTACACACCTCGAAACACCGGCCGCACTTGATGCAGCGGAGCTGGTCGATCTCGTGCGGCTGCTTCCTCTCGCCCGAGATGCAGGCGACCGGACAATGGCGCGCGCAGGCCGTGCAGCCAATGCATTTTTCGGGGTCGATCTCGAATCGGATCAACGCGACGCACTTTTTCGCCGGACAACGCCGCTCGACGACGTGGGCCAGGTATTCGTCGCGATAATGATTCAGGGTCGAAAGGATCGGGTTCGGCGCCGCACGGCCCAGCCCACATAGCGACGCCTTGTGGACCAGGCGGGCGAGCCGTTCGAGCCGTTCGATGTCGTCGGGCGTGCCCTGACCGCCGGTGATTCGCTCGAGAATTTCGAGCATGCGCTTGGTTCCCTCGCGGCACGGCGTGCATTTGCCGCATGACTCGTCCTGCGAAAACGTCATGAAAAACTTGGCGATATCGACCATGCAATCGTGCTCGTCCAGAACGATCATGCCGCCGCTGCCCATCATCGAGCCGGCCCGGGTAAGCGTGTCGTAGTCGATTCGCGTGTCGAGGAATCGGGCTGGGATGCAGCCGCCGGCGGGGCCGCCGGTTTGAATGGCTTTCAACTTGGTCCCCTCGGCCACGCCGCCGCCAATTTCGACGACTAACTCGCGGAGCGTCGTGCCCATGGGCACCTCGGCCAGGCCCGTGTGGCGCACCTTGCCGGCCAGGGCGAAGACCTTGGTTCCGCCGCTCGACTCGGTGCCAAGTTGGGCAAACCAGTCGGCGCCGTAGTTGATGATCGCCGACACGTTGGCGAACGTCTCGACGTTGTTGATCACGGTCGGCCGGCCCCACAAACCGCTCTCCGTCGGATAGGGCGGCCGGATGCGCGGCTGGCCGCGCTCGCCTTCGATCGAGTGGATCAGCGCCGTCTCCTCGCCGCAGACGAACGCGCCGGCGCCCAGGCGAATCTCCAGGTCGAAATCGAAACCCGAGCCCAGGATATTCTTGCCCAGCAATCCCCATTCGCGGCAGGCGTCGATGGCTGCCTGGACCCGTTGGACGGCCAGCGGGTATTCGGCCCGGGCGTAGACGTATCCCTGATGAGCGCCGATGGCGAACGCGCCGATAATCATTCCCTCGACGACGTTTAGCGGATCGGATTCCAACATGCTCCGGTCCATGAACGCGCCGGGGTCGCCCTCGTCGGCGTTGCAGATAAGATACTTGGTCTTGCCGGCGGCGTCGCGGCCCATGGCCCACTTCTTGCCGGTCGGATAGCCGCCCCCGCCGCGTCCGCGAAGCTTGGCCTTGGTGATTTCGTCGATAACCCACTGGGGATCGTCCCGGTCGAGCACCGCGGCCAGGGCTTGGAATCCCCGGTAATGGAAGTATTCGTCAATCCGATTCGGGTCGATCACGCCGTTGTGGCGGAGCGCCACGCGCGTTTGCCGATTGAAAAACGCCACGTCGCCGTAGATCTCGAAAAATTTCCGCCCGACCGTCTTGCCGGGCACGGCCAGCCGCTCGACGACGCGGCCGCCCAAGAGATGTTGGTCGATGATCTCGTCGAGGTCTTCGGGATTCTCGACGCGGTAGAGAACCTTGTCGGGCCGGACCAGCAGATAGGACACCTTGCCCAGATTGGCCGCGCTGCAAGCGCCGAAGCACGTGGTTTGGGCCACTTGCACGCGATCGGCCTGGATGCCGCGCTCGCGAAGTTTGTGCTCGAACGCCGCGCCGCACGCCGTTCGATCGGCCCAACCGCAACGCTGACTCGCACAATAGAGCACTTCGTGGCCCGGGATCTTGTCGATCGGTCCGTCGAGCACATGGTCCAAAAGCGGCTCGCCGCCGAGCACGTGCGACGTGAAAATCTGGTGGACCAGCGCGCGGTCGACCAGCTCGTATTTGACGGGCAACCGGCCGGGAACGAAAACACTCACGATCGGCTCGCGGCTGCAACGGCCGGTGCAGCCCGTCTGGTGCAGGATTACGTCGTCGCGGCCCGAGGCGGCCAGATGCTTGCGAAACTCGTCGAGCACCTCCATCGAACCGGCCGCGTGTTCACAAGTGGCCGAGCCGATCTGAATGATGATTTTATCGCCCGGCCGGTGCGCCTCGCGCATCTGCTGGGCCTTGGCCAGCAGCGCGTCATATTGCCGGAGCACGTCGCTTTTCACGCTTGCATCCTTTCGGGGGTTCGATCTTGTCCAAAATATCGCAATGACGCCGCCCAGTATAGCGAAACGGCGGAATCTGAAAATACGTTGCGCAAACAACAACCAAGCCGCAACTGTCGAACAACAACATGAGCAAAAACCCGTAGGCCGGGTCGTGACCCGGCACGCTTCAGATTTTTGGCTCCGGGTCACGGACCCGGCCTACCGTGCTAATCCCCAATCCCTAATCCCTCTACGTCAGGCACAGCTTGACCTACACATCGCATACGGTTGCCGCGTCGCGGTTCATTTTTTGTGAGAGCCGCGTCAAATGGGTGTCTCGGGTGTTTCGGGTTCGGTTTTTACCTCGCGGCCGATGAGGATCATGCC
>JAFGAY010000385.1 GCA_016933425.1 Pirellulales bacterium | reverse complement strand
TGGAACGATTCGAGCCGGATGACCTCGACGTCGAGACTTTGGGCCAGATAGCGGCGCAGCCCGGGCATCTTCATGGCGTTTCCCAGGGCCACGACCTTTTCGATTTTCGCCCGGCGGTCGATGCTCGTGAAATAGCCGATCGAGCGTTGGATTTCGGTCAGCAGGTCGTTGAACACGGGCCGCATTGCCTGGAAGAGGGCTCGGGGGTCGGGTGCGGCGGCCGCGTTGCACTTGAGATGTTCGGCCTTGGCGAAGGTGAGTTTCAGTTCCTTGGTCAGCGCCTTGGTGAAGTGATTGCCGCCCAGCGGGATGCTCCGCTGCCACACGCGGAAACCGTTGGTCACGACCAAGTCGGTCGCGTCGGTGCCCAGCGAGAGAATCACCGTCGAGGGGGGCGGATCGTCGGGATCGTATTGATCGATCGGCGGCAAATCCCGCATCTGGTCGAACAGCAGGAAATTGTAAAGCGCCAGCGGCGTCAACTGGATCACGTCCACCTCGATCCCGAGGTTGGTGAACGGTTCCAGCGCGCGGAAAACCTGGTCGCGCTTCATGGCGAACAGACCGACCTCGGTTTCCAGTGCGAATCCTTCCTCCTCTGCGCCGCCGCCCATCCGCTGGTAGTCCCAAATCACGTCGGCCAGGTCGAAGGGAATCTGCTGCCGCGCCTCGTAGCGGACGATGTCCGGGATTTTTTTAGCTTCGACCGGCGGAAGCTTGATGAATCGGGCCAGGCCGCTCTGGCCCGGCACCGCAATGGCCACGCGGTCGCCGCGAACCGTGTTGCGCGAAAGAAAGTGCTTGAGCGCCTCGGCAATCAACTCGGCCGGGTCGGCCCCGGGCTGGCTGAGTATTTTCGGATAGGCGATAAAATCGAACGCCTCGGCCGTGAGTTGGGTCGGCGAATCGCCCTGGCGGCATCGAATCGCCTTCAGGGAACACTGACCAATGTCGATTCCCCAAACGGCATCATTTCCTGCCATCGCGTGGTCCCCTCTCTGTTCCTCTCGTGCAATACAGTCCGATACTTTCCCGGGAGCGCGGCGGAAGCGCCCGAGCCCGTTTATGGCTCGTCAAGACCTCGACCTTCCAACGAGCACGGTCCGGGCACCCGCTGCTGGCCTCTTCCCACTTTCTATGTTATCGTCAAAGGCACAATCCTGTCAACAAAAACCCCCACAATGGTTGGATATCCCAAGTCACCAGAGCCGTAATACGGGCGGGGGCCTGCATTGAGACGCCGCCTTGGTAAGAAAAGTTCAGGCCCGTTATTCCATGAAACTCGAAGACATTATCGTCCTGCTGCCGGTCGATAGCCTGGAAGAGTTGTCTCTCGACCAGGAAACGCTCGCGGCCCAGTCGCTCCTGGCGGCGTGGACGGCGCCGTTTCATCCGGTCATTCTTGCTTCGGCGGGCCGGGTGGTTCGCTGGCAATCGATCGAGCATTTTCTCGACGGCGAGCCGACAGCTTCATCCCTCGTCTTGTTGCCCTCGCTGGGAGGAGCGGTCTTGCCGGAGGGTTGGATTGAACGAGTGGAGGCGGCCGGCTCGCTGGTTGTGCGGGATTTGTCCGATCGCGACGCGGCGGTGGCCCAGGTCCTCGCGTGGATGGACCGTTTGCCCGACCCGATGGCGTCGGATCGGCTCGACGCCGACCTGGTCGCCGATTTTCACGCACTGGGATTGGCCCAACTCCTGGTCGAACTCCAAACGCGGCAACATTACGGCATGGCCGGCGTCGAACGGGACGTTTTCAGCGACCATGCATTGCGCGCCGCCGAGGCGGCATTGCGCGGCGACGGGCCGGGGGCCCGTGAAAGCCTGCAAAGCGCGTTCGATTTGCTCATCGAAGGCCGCGAATACTTTCATTCCCTCGATGCGCTTCTGCTCGATCTGACGTTGGTTGCCCCGCTGGCGGCCGGCGACGCGCTGATCGGCGAACTGGCCGACGGAATTCCCAAGACGTTGCTTCTGTCGGGCCGGACCGCGGCAACGCTCGCCCTCGACGAGCCGGAGAGCCTGGCTGCCATAAAAACCGCGTTGGCCGCCGGTCGGGTCAACCTGGTGGGCGGCGAGTTCGCCGAGCCCGCGCTCCCCTTGGCCGTGCCCGAGGCGATTTTGGCCGGCATTCGCCGGGGTTTGGCGGCCTATGAAGAGCATCTTGGCGCGCGGCCCGTCGTTTTTGGCCGCCGGTCGTTCGGGCTCACGCCGATTCTGCCCCAGCTTCTCACCCAATGCGGTTTCGTCGGCGCGTTCCGGTTCACGCTCGGCGGTGGGCGGTTTCCCTCGGACCATCAGAGCAAAATCCGCTGGGAAGGGGCCGGCGACGCCGCCATCGACGCCCTGGCCCGCGTTCCGATCGACGCGGGCCGGGCCGACGGCTTTCTGCGCCTGCCCGAGCGGCTGACCGGCGTCCTGGAACTCGACGACGTGCCGACGGTCGTATTCGCTCATTGGCCGGGCCGGCCGAGTTTCTGGTACGACGCTGTGCGCCGGATGAGCGGCTACGGTCCCGTTCTGGGACGGTTTGTCGGCGTTCATGCCTGGTTCGAGGAAACGGCCGGCTCGGGCCGCACGGTCCGACATGATCCCGACGAATATCGTTCACCCTATTTGGCCGAATTGGTCGATCGGGGCGAGTCGGACCCGATTTCGCGTTGGGTTCGCCACCATGCGCGGCAGGCGGCGCTGGACGCCGTCGGCGCGTTGCGTTTGATGGCCGCGGCGGCGCGCGGCGATTTGCCGGCGCCCGTCGACGTGGACGACTTGCGTCTCGCGGCGGACGATCTGGCCAACGACGCGGCGCTCACGTCGGCTTCGGCCGAATCGCGGCTCGACGAGCGGATTCAGGCGGTCCTGGCCGAGGCGCTCGGCGCGGCGGCCGAGGCGCTGCCGCGCGCCGGCGACAAGACAAACCTCGGACAACTGATGGTCAATCCGTGGAGTTTTGCCCGGGCGCCGGACGTGCCGGCGATGGGATTTGCCTGGCGAGCCCCCGGCACCGCGGCTCACGGCCCCGAATCGGCCGAAAGTCCACGGAGAGAATCGTTTTGGCGTCGCAAGCCGCGCCGCCTGTTGCCGGAGGAAGCATACGTTCTGCGCAATGAGTTTTTCGAGGCGGCGATCGACCCGGCGACCGGCGCCCTTCGCGCGATTCACGACGGCCGCACTCGCGGCAATCGGCTCGCCGCGCGGTTGGCGCTGCGCGCAGCTGACTTGGCCGACTTGGCCGGCGGCGCCGATGGACCGGAAGACGAGGAAGCGGCCTACTCGATCATGGCGGCCGACCACCTTGAAATCGAAACGTCGCCGCGCGGCGGTGGCCATGTCACCAGCCGCGGCCGGCTGGTCGACCGGCGCGGCAACCGACTGGCCGGATTTTGCCAGACGTTCCGCGCCCGGCGCGGCAGCCGGATCCTGGAGCTCGACGTGGAACTCACGCCCGAGCGCGAACCGGACGCGAATCCGTGGCAGTCGTACTACGCGGTCCGGTTTGCGTGGGACGACCCGGCGGCCGAGTTGCGGCGAAGCGTGAATTTGATGAGCTGGCCGACCGAGGCGTCGCGGTTCGAGGCGCCGCACTTCGTCGAAATTCGCGGCGACCGCCGCCGGACGGCCATTCTTGCCGGCGGGTTGCCTTATCACCGGCGGCGGGGCGCGCGGAAGCTCGATTGCCTGTTGATCGTCCGCGGCGAGACGGCCCGGCGATTTCGCATGGGGATCGGCGTCGATGTGCCCCACCCGGCGGCCGCGTCGATTGAGTTTCTCGCGCCGCAACCGCTGGTCGTCGACTCGGCGCGGCGGCCCCCGAGCGACTCGGGCTGGCTGTTCCACGTCGACACGCCCAACGTGATCGCCACCGGTTGGGAACCGATTGGTTGCGAAGGGCGAACGACCGGATTCCGCGCGCGGCTGCTGGAAACCGAAGGACATGCCACGTCGCTGCGTCTTCGTTCGTTCCGTCGCCCGACGGCGGCCCGGCATACCGATTTTCTCGGCAACGCGCGGCAAGACCTTCCGATCGAGGACGACCACGTGACCATCCGTCTCGAACCGTACCAGTGGACCCAAATCGACGTTGATTGGTAAT
>JAFGAY010000384.1 GCA_016933425.1 Pirellulales bacterium | reverse complement strand
CCGTGCTTGCCCCTGTGACAGGCGCAAGGTCGGAAACAAGAGAAAAAGAGGGTCGCCGGGGCTTGAGCCCTGGCGGGCCTTCCGCCTATACTGAAATGCTTTGCAACTTTGGATAAATTGGGATTGTTCTAGCCATGAAAGTCCGAGCGAGCGTCAAACGGATCTGCGAACACTGCAAGATCGTCCGCCGTCGAGGCGTCATCTTCGTGGTTTGTTCCAATCCTCGACACAAACAACGTCAAGGCTGAGCGACGGATGTTTCGCAGGGAGGGGGATTGTCGTCCCTCCACGATTCGTCCGCAACGGAGACGCCCCGAGTCCGGCGCAATCGTCGCGCCGCCACCATCGCAGGAGAAATTGAATATGCCGCGTTTGTTGGGTGTGGATATTCCGAACGACCGTCCGACGGTGGTCTCACTGACCTATTTATACGGCGTCGGTCCGAAAATCGCGCGGGAATTGTGCCACAACGCGGGCATCGACCCGCAAATTCGCGCCCGCGAACTCCGCGAGGACGAGCTGGTCCGTCTGGCGACGCTGCTGGACAAGGACTACACGGTCGAGGGCCAGTTGCGGCGAACCGTGAACCAGAACATCATGCGGCTGCGCGACATTGGGTGTTATCGCGGCCTGCGTCACCGGCGCGGCTTGCCGGTGCGCGGCCAGCGAACGCGCACCAATGCCCGAACCCGCAAAGGACCGAAGAAAACCGTGGCCGGGAAGAAGGGGGTCAAGGACCTTCGTTAACCGCGGCCTTGTCCGCGGCTTGGTGGTGAAACCCGGCCGCGCGACCGACCAAAAACCAACCCTATCACCGCGTATTGGGAGTACCACGAACGGTGGCCAAAGCGAAGCCGAAACGACGAAAGAGCCGTCGCAGCGTGACGGTGGGAATTGCCCACATCAAGGCGACGTTCAACAACACGACCGTCACCATCACCGACACCAAGGGCGACACGCTCTGTTGGGCGACGGCCGGCACGAGCGGTTTCAAGGGAAGCCGGAAGAGCACCCCCTTCGCCGGCCAGTCGGCCGCGCAGCAAGCGGCCGAGAAGGCCGTCAAGTTCGGCATGAAGGAGGTCGACGTCAAGGTGAACGGGCCGGGCAGCGGCCGCGAGAGCGCGATCACGTCGCTTCAGGCCGCCGGGTTGACAATCAAGTCGATTGAAGACGTCACCCCGCTTCCCCACAACGGCTGCCGGCCCAAGAAGCGGCGGCGAGTCTAACCCAGCGAGTGTTCCCGTGAACCCACGAACGAAAACAAAACACCTACCCATTTGGGGAGCTTGACCGAGGATGGCACGTTACACTGGACCCGTCTGCCGGATGTGCCGGCGCGAAGGACTGAAGCTGTTCCTGAAGGGAACGCGCTGCGAATCTCCCAAGTGCGCCGTTGAGCGCCGCGAGAATCCGCCGGGTTCGCAGTCCTTTCGCCGCGGAAAAATGACCGACTATGCAATTCACCTCCGCGAAAAGCAGAAGGTCAAGCACTACTACGGCGTGCTCGAGGCGCAGTTCCGAGGCTATTTTCGCCGCGCGGAGCGAACCCAGGGCAACACGGGCCAGATTTTGATGAGCCTGCTTGAGCGACGGCTGGACAACGTCGTCCACCGCCTTGGCTTCGGGCTTTCCCGAGCCCAGGCCCGGCAGATCGTCTGCCACGGCCACATCACGGTTAACGGTCGCCGGGTCGACGTGCCCAGCTATCTGGTGCGCGTCGGCGACGTCATTCGCGTCAAAGGGCGGCCCAAGAGTTTGGAACAAGTTAAAAATAACCTGACCGAGGTCCATCGCGAAGTGCCCGACTTCCTCACACTCATGCCGGGCGACGTCCCGGAGGGGCACGTGGTTCGGTTGCCGGAAGTCGAAGATATTTCGCTCCCGGTTCAGCCGCAACTGATCGTGGAGCTTTGCTCCAGGTAGTCGGGCGGTGGCGTTTGGGGAGTTTTAGAACCCTCTGTGGATCACAAAGGATCGGAGGCATCTCATGCGAATTCGATGGCGTGGACTTGAATTGCCCAGTCAGGTCGAGTGCGACGGATCGACGCTCAGCGGCACCTACGGCAAATTCATCGCGGAACCGTTCGAGCGGGGTTTCGGCGTAACGGTCGGGAACAGCTTGCGCCGCATTATGCTGTCGAGCCTCGAAGGGAGCGCCGTCACTCAGATCAGGCTCCACGGAGCGCAGCATGAATTCACCACGCTGCCCGGCGTGGTCGAGGACGTCACCGACATCGTGCTGAACGTCAAGGCGCTCGTGGTGAAAAACTCGTCGGACCAGACTCGCGTGCTGCGGATCGAAAAGAACACGAAGGGTCCCATCACCGGGGCCAGCGTGCAAACCGACGGCGTCGTCGAGGTGGTCAATCCCGAGCACCGCATCGCCACGCTCACAGGCGACGTTCCCTTCGTCATGGAAATGGTCGTTGAGAACGGCCGGGGCTACGTCGCCACGGCCGAGCAGAACGCGGTGGCCCAGGAGATTGGAACCATTCCGATCGACGCCGCCTTCAGCCCGGTGGTCAAGGTCCGTTACGAAGTCGAGGAAACCCGCGTCGGCCAGAAGACCAACTACGACAAACTCACGATGGAAATCTGGACCGACGGCTCCATCACGCCCGAGATGGCCCTGGTCGAAGCGGCCAAGATCCTCCGCAAGCACCTCAACCCGTTCGTGCAATACCGCGAATTGGGGCCCAAGGTGTTCGCCGAAGTTCGCGGCGCCGGCAGCAGCGGATTCGATCCCGCGCTGGAGGCCAAGCTCTCGATGAGCCTCGCCGAGCTCGACTTGTCGGTTCGAGCGACAAACTGCCTGGAATCCGAAAACATCAACACGGTCCGCGACCTGGTGGCCCGCTCCGAGGATCAATTGCTCGAGGTCCGCAACTTCGGAGAAACCACGCTGATGGAGGTCCGCGCCAAACTCAACGCGATGGGACTGCACATGGGCATGAGGGTGCCGCCGGCGCCGATCAGCCCTGTATGAGCGTAAAAAGAGAACTAGAACGATGCGACATCGAAAAAAGGGCCGAAAACTCGGCCGCAATCCGAAACACCAACGCGCGTTGCTCCGCAATCTGGCCAGCGCGCTGATTCTTACCGAACGCGACGCCGAGGACGAGCCCAACGCTCCCGCGGTCAAGGGACGGATCGTCACCACGTTGCACAAGGCCAAGGAAGTCCGGCCCCTTGTCGAGCGGTGCGTCACGATCGCGCGGCACGCGTTGCCCCACGAGGAAACCGCCAGCCGGTTCGAAACCGACGCCAAGCGGCACAGCGACGCCTGGCGGGCTTGGCGGGCAAGCGACCAGTGGCGCCAGTGGAGCCAGGCCATGGCTCCCGCCGTCGCCGCCCGACGCCGCGTTCTCCAGTTGCTCGGCGACAAGGAAGCCGTGCGCGTTCTGTTCGGCGAAATCGCCCCTCGATTTTCCGATCGGGACGGCGGATACACGCGCGTCGTCCGACTCGCCAAGCCGCGACTAGGCGACGCCGGTGAACAGGCCATTCTTGAGTTTGTCGGACGCAACGACCGCAAGCGGACGGCCGCGCCCAAGCCGATCTTCGAGGACGAACCGGAAGCCGAACCGGCCGCGGCCGAAACCGAGACCCCGGCCGGCGAGTAACGCGCCAACGCATTGCTTCGACGGGAATGGCGTTTTGGGCGGGCAGCGTTGGGCGTCATCCCGCATGAAGCTCGCCGCGCATTAACCTGAAGCGTTTCAGCCAGGTCGCCCCCCGCGAGAATGGATGCCATGGCCACGGCGCGACAGTCCAACCCGGACCCTCGGGCGTTCGATTTCACGCTCCACGTCCGCCGTCTGTGCGAGGATATGACGGATCGGCTCGAGGAGCTTCGTCACGTCGACTTGGCGCGTGTGGCGATCAGCTTCTCGCAGACCCGAAACGGGACGCTCCACGGCATGTATGCGTCGCTCACGCCCATGCGATTCGCCGGCGGGGCGGCTCACGTCGTCCGCGGCGGCCGACGCTGGACCGTTCAGCGGCTCCACGATGCGTCGGGCCGCGAAATGCTCTACATCCTCAATTTTTACCTCCCCCGTTTTTTCCAGCTTGGTTTCCAGGAGAAGCTGGCCACGATTCTCCACGAATTGTGGCATATTAGTCCAGAATTCAACGGCGACGTCCGACGATACCAAGGTCGATGCTATGCGCACAGCCGCGGGGGCGACCACGACCGCCAGGCCGAACGGCTTGCCCGGCTCTGGCTGTCCCGACGGCCGCCCGAGCCGCTCCACGAGTTCCTTCGGTTGGACTTTCGTCAACTCCAGCGGCGCCACGGACCGGTGGTCGGCAGTCGGATTTCGGCGCCCAAGATTTTTCCCGTCGACTAGAATAATAATAGAGAGCGGAGTACAATTGCAGTGGAGCGATGCTTTCACTGCATTGTCTCCAAACGCATCCGGGCCTACTTGCCGGAGCACAATTTCACCTTTACCTCACACGAGGGATTGCGTCTCGCGGACCAGCACAGTAAAGTACTGTGTTTTCTACCACTCGTCCCAGCGATATTCGCGGGACAGGCCTCTAAAATAGGAGGGGTTATGAGTTGCACAAGGGCAATCATCTTCTGATCGACTGTCGTGACGTCCCCCGCGGCGTCTGTTTGGATGACGCTGCGATGCTGGACGTCATGGCCCGGGCGGCCAAGAAGGCCGGCTCCACGGTGGTGTCTCAAATCCGCTATCACTTTGGCCATAACTCGCCACCAGGTTTTGCCGCCGTGGTTATGCTCGACGAGAGCCATTGTTCCGCTCATTGTTACGCGGACACCGGGCAAATTGCCTTGGACATCTTTACCTGTGGCGCAACCGATCCCCGACGAGTCTTCCAGTACATCCAGGAAGAGATCGATTTGGGTACGGTTACGATCCAGGAAGCCCCGCGGTTCGTCCCCGGGGGTAAACTCGGGAACGTACCGAACGACGCGGCGCCGGTCGAAGTCTCCTAATCGACCCTGCCGACGCCTGGCGCAACGCGAACCGAGGCTTCGCGGCCGAGGGTAGAAGCCGGTCGGGAAAAGGAACCCCGACAACGGCCATGGTCGCTGGTGCGCCCAAAAACCCCAGAACGTTTTCCAGGAAGTTCCTGCCAGCGATCGATCGCTTGCGGCCACGCTCCGTCGTGGCCGCCATGTCCAGCAGTCACTTCCTGAAGATGGTACTATTGACCTTTGCACAGTGAATGAACCGAGGCCGACCAACGGGAGGCCGGCAAGTGGGGCAAATAGGATGACTGGCCGGGTCATTATCCAGGCAAATATCAATAGATCTTTTTCGCTGTCCGCAAACCGCGGGAGAACATTCATGCCGCCACGAGATCTTCACGACGGCCGGGCCGACGGACTAGTGCCCCTGGAAAGCCTCGACCTGAACCGCGTCGACTCTTTCGCCGACCTGCTCCGCGCAATGGGCAAGACGGCTTTCTCGGGCCGCCAGTTGGGTGAAGCGCTCGATGTGGCCCTGGCCATGTTCCAATCGCCCGAGTGCCGGGTCGTTTTGACCCTCTCCGGAGCGATGACCGTCGCCAAACAGGGACGCCTGGTGTGCGAGATGATCGACCGGGGTCTGGTCCAGGCGGTCGTGTCGACCGGGGCGCTCATGGCCCACGGCCTGACCGAATCGATCGGTCTGGCCCATTACCGCTACAACCCCGCCGCCAGCGACGAGGACCTTTTTCAGCTTGGCTACAACCGCATCTACGACACGCTCGAAATGGAGGCCAACCTCAACGACGTCGAGCGGCTGATGCGCCGCGTGCTCGAAAACCACCGGCCCGAGGACGGCGTCTGGTCGAGCGCCCGGCTGTGCCGCGCCCTGGGCCGGCAACTCGACGAACTCGACGAGGGCCCCGGCATCCTCCGAAGCGCCTACCGACAAAACGTGCCCGTCTTCATCCCCGCCATGACCGACAGCGAGATCGGGCTGGACGTGTCGACCTGGGCCATGGGCCTTGCCTTGGGCGATCGCGCGGGCAGCGGCGAACCGGTCGCGCCGGACGAGTTGTTCCAGGCCGTGCCGGCGTTCAATCCGTTCCTGGACCTCCAACAATACGCCCGGCTAATCGCCGCGTCGAACGAGCTGGGCATTTTCACGATCGGCGGCGGCGTGCCGCGCAATTGGGCCCAGCAGGTCGGGCCGTATTTCGACATCACGAGCCACCGTTTGGGCATCCCGCTGCCCGCCCCCCGGTTCCGCTACGCCGTGCGGATTTGCCCCGAGCCGGTCCACTGGGGCGGCCTGTCGGGCTGCACGTATTCCGAAGGCATAAGCTGGGGTAAATTCGTCCCGCCGGCCGAAGGCGGACGCTTCGCCGAGGTCTACGCCGACGCCACCCTCGTCTGGCCCTTGCTCTTGAAAGCGGTCCTCGAAGAAATGGGCCCGGATCCTGTA
This sequence comes from Pirellulales bacterium, assembly GCA_016933425.1. Taxonomy (GTDB): domain Bacteria; phylum Planctomycetota; class Planctomycetia; order Pirellulales; family Thermoguttaceae; genus UBA11386. Next base: position 81 of record JAFGAY010000384.1, on the reverse strand, counting down.
GGTCAGGCTGTGCCTGACGGGGAGAGATTAGGGATTAGGAGAGAGTAGGGATTAGGGATTAGGGATTAGGGATTAGGGATT
>JAFGAY010000383.1 GCA_016933425.1 Pirellulales bacterium | reverse complement strand
AGGGATTAGGGATTAGGGATTAGGGATTGGGGATTGGGGATTAGGGATTAGTATGCAGTCCTAATAGCCGCGGGCGGAAGCCCGCGCGAGAGATCGAGAAGAAGTGTTGGAAAGAGCAATTCACTGGCGTTCTCCTACCCATTTGGCTCCATCCCCGGTAAAATAGTACATTTGCACGGAGTTTGACGACCGGATCACCAACTATTTCCGCCACGAGCCGTTTTCACGGGGTTCCGTTGCGACCAGGACCGGTCTTCTCGAAGACAACGACACAAGGAGGTTTGGGTGCGTACCACGGTTCCCTTGGACAAAGTCAGCCAACTGGTTGAAGGTAGACACGAAAATCCGTTTGAACTCCTCGGCCCTCATGAAGTGACCGATTCGGGCCGTCGCGCCTTGGCGGTTCGGGCCTTGTTGCCCGAGGCAACCCAAGCCTGGGTCGTTGATCCGGCGCATTGTCGATCGACGCTTCCCATGCGGCGGATCCACCCGGCCGGCGTGTTCGAGGCGATTTGTCCGGCGGCCCAAATGAACGGCACGCGATACATGCTTCGCGTGGCCGAGCAAGGGGGAAAGAAAAGCGACATGCACGATCCTTACTCGTTTCCCCATCTGTTGACTGATTTTGATTTTCATCTGTTGGGCGAGGGGACGCACTGGCGGATGTACGAGCGTCTTGGCGCCCATCTGCGCACGATTGACGGGGTCGACGGGGTGAATTTCGCCGTTTGGGCTCCCAACGCGACGAGCGTCAGCGTGGTGGGCGATTTCAACGCCTGGGACGGCCGCCGCCACCCCATGCGCAAACACATCCCCAGCGGGTTCTGGGAATTATTTGTTCCCGGACTGGGGGAAGGCACGCTCTACAAATTCCGCGTGCGTCACCACGACCACGTGTTTGACAAAACCGATCCGTTGGGGTTTGCCGCCGAGGTTCCCCCGCGGACCGCGTCGTACGTTGTCGATTTGGACCGATATCACTGGCACGACGACGATTGGATCGGCCGGCGCGGCGAGACTGACTGGCTTCATCGCCCCCTCTCCTTTTACGAGGTTCACCTGGGCAGTTGGAAGCGTCCGGGCGACGATCCGAGCCGCTGGCTCACGTACCGCGAGTTGGCCCACCAGCTCGTCGATTACTGCAAGGAGATGGGCTACACCCATCTCGAGTTATTGCCGGTGTCAGAGCATCCGTTTTCGGGTAGTTGGGGTTATCAGACGGTCGGTTATTATTCGGTGACGAGCCGCTACGGCACGCCCCACGATTTCATGTACTTTGTCGATCTGTGCCACCAGAACGACATCGGCGTGATCCTCGATTGGGTTCCCGGCCACTTCCCCCGCGACGGCCATGGTCTGAGCATGTTTGACGGCACCTCGCTCTACGAGCACGCGGATCCGCGCCAGGGCGAGCATCGCGAGTGGGGAACCAAGGTCTTCAACTACGGCCGCCACGAGGTTCGCAACTACCTGACGGCCAACGCGTTGTTCTGGTTCGACAAGTACCATATCGACGGTTTGCGCGTCGACGCGGTCGCCTCGATGCTCTACCTCGACTACAGCCGCGAGGAAGGCGACTGGATTCCCAATTGTTTCGGTGGGCGTGAAAACCTCGAGGCCATTAGCTTCATCAAGCAGTTCAACGAGCAGTCGCACCTTCAGCATCCCGGCGTGCTCACCATTGCCGAGGAATCGACCGCCTGGGCCGCCGTGTCGCGTCCGACCTATCTTGGCGGTCTGGGATTCAGTCTGAAATGGAACATGGGCTGGATGAACGACACGCGGTCGTACATGCGCCACGAGCCCATCCATCGCAAATACCACCACGACGAGTTGACATTTAGTTTGATTTACGCTTTTCACGAAAACTTCGTGCTGCCGCTGTCGCACGACGAAGTGGTTCACGGCAAGGGTTCGCTGCTCGACCAGATGCCCGGCGATTTGTGGCAAAAATTCGCCAATTTGCGGCTTATGTACAGTTACATGTGGACCCATCCGGGCAAGAAGCTCCTTTTCATGGGGGGCGACTTTGGCCAGTGGAACGAGTGGAACTACGATTGCAGTTTGCAGTGGGACTTGATGCAATGGGAATCGCACCAAGGTCTGCGTAAATGCGTGGCCGACTTGAACCATCTTTATCGCCGCGAGCCGGCGTTGTATGAACTTGATTTCGACTGGGCTGGTTTTGAGTGGATCGATTGCCACGACCACGAAAACAGCGTGCTGAGCTACGTTCGCCGCGCGAAAAATCCGGACGATTTCGTCGTCGTCGCCTGCAATTTCACGCCGGTTCCGCGTCAAGGCTACCGCCTGGGCGTTCCGCGCGCCGGCTGGTACGACGAGATATTCAACAGCGACTCGACCTTCTACGCCGGCTCGAATCTGGGCAACGGCGGGATCGCGGCGGACGATTTTTCGACCCACGGCCGGCCCGCCTCGATCAACGTCACGTTGCCACCGCTGGCCACCGTGGTTTTCAAGCCGCGCGGCTAATCCGAGGCGTTCCCGTCGTCCGAGTCCGCCGGCAGCGAGGAGTCATGGATGCACCTTCCCGACGCAAACGCCCTATGGACCCTAGGGCTGTTGATGGGTGTGGCCCTGGCGGCGGGCGGACTGGGTCGGGTGCTGCACTTACCCAAGGTGACGACGTATCTGCTGGCCGGCATGGTTCTCGGCCCGTCGGTGTTTAATTGGGTGCCCGAGGGGCACATCAAACAGTTTGAGCCGTTGACCGAGTTGGCCATTGCGCTGGTGCTGTTTCACTTGGGTTGTCATTTTCCGATGGTGCGGCTGCGTCGGATAATTCCCCGGGTTGCGCGGCTTTCGGCCGGCGAATTGTTTGCCACGTTCGCGTTGGTCGCCCTGGGCACGTGGTTGTTGGGCCAGCGTTGGGACGGCGCGTTGTTGCTTGGCGCGATGGCCCTGGCGACCGCGCCGGCCACGACGATCCTGATGCTCAAAGAGATGGAATCGGAGGGTCCGCTCACCGAGTACACCCAGGCGCTCGTGGCGATCAACAACCTGGTTTCGATCGTCGTGTTCGAGTTGTTGTTTGTGGCCGTTTTCTTGCTACTTGGTCGGGCAAGCGTGTCGCCGGCGGTTGAATTCGGCGGATTGGCGCTCGATTTGGCCGGATCGTTCGCCTTGGGCGCGTTGGGCGGTCTGCTGGCAAGTTTTTGCTATCCGTTGCTTACCGAAAATCGCCGGCTCGTTCTGTTGGTGGCGTTGGTGGTGGCGTTGCTGGGGGCGTGCCGGATGTTCGACGTTCCCTATCTGCTGACGTTTTTGACCATGGGTTTCGTGGTGGCCAACACGACCTATCACGGCCGGCAGATGAATGCCGAAATGGACCGCATCACGGCCTTGCTGAGCGTGCTGTTTTTCGCGATCCACGGGGCAGCTCTGCGGCTGCCGGCCCTCGTCGAGGCCGGCATGATTGGCATGGGATACGTTGTTTTGCGGATCTCGGGCAAGTATTTGGGCATTTTCTTCGCTCCCCAGCGAGGATTCACCGATCCGGTTGTGCGCCGGTGGCTCGGCGCCATGTTGACCTCGCAGGCCGGCGCCGCCATCGCGCTGTCGGGCATCGCGGACAACCGCTACGGCTTGTTGAACGACCCGCTCGGGAATCAACTCAAGACGATCATTCTCGGTACGGTTGTGGTATTCGAGATTGTTGGGCCGCTGTTGATCCGGGCAGCCGTGATTCGCTCGGGCGAGGTTCCGTTGGCCCAAGCGGTGCCCCACGGGGGCGTTGATCTGGCCGACCAGGCGCGGACCGTCTGGAATCGACTTCTCGCGGCATTGGGACGCGACCCTTGGCGAAGCCGATCCTCGGACAGCCTCAATGTGGGCGACCTGATGCGCAAGAAAGTCAACGTGGTCAATCAATCGGCCACGTTCGGCCAATTGATCGAGATCATCGAGCACAGCCGCGACAACACCTATCCGGTGGTCGGCGGATCGGGCGAGCTGATCGGCGTGATCCGCTATCGGGAATTGAGCAGCGTGCTGTTCGATCCGTCGCTGGGAACGTTGGTCCGTGCGGCCGACGTGACCACTCCGCCGGGCGCCATGCTTTACGACGACGAGCCCGTGTCGCGTGCATGTTCGCTTTTGGCCCACACGCAGGACGACTGTATTCCGGTGGTTAATCGGGACGAGCCGCGTCGTTTTGTCGGGTTGGTTCGCCGGCGCGACGTGTTGCGGCTGTTGATTCGCGGCCGGCTCGGCGAAGACCCCGGTTCTTGACCGGTGGGTGCTCCATCCGAGGGGGTGCCCCGGCGGCGATCACGATAATTCGACCCGATTCACGGGCGGATGCTTGAAACCACCGCGTCGGTAGGCAACAATTGTGCTAGCCGTGGGCTTTGTCGTCCCCGCCTGATTTCCCTCCCCGCACAATGCCAATCCTTCCCCCGCGTCGTCTTTCTCCAAGAGGAGCACCTTGAATGAGACACCTTGCCGCTTGTTTTATCCTCTGTCTGGTTGGATCTTTTTTGATGCCGACGTGGTCCACGTCTCTTGCCGACGACAGGAAGAAGGAAGAGCAGCCGGCCGCCGAAGCCGCAGCGGCGAAGGATACGGCGAGTCAGGAAAAAACCAAGGACGTTAAGGAGGCAAAGCCGGCCGGCGAGCAAGCCGCAAAGCCCCCAGCGGAAAAGAAGGACGAGAAGGACAAGCCGTCTGCTAAGAAGTGCGACGCGAAAAAAGCCGCGCCGTCGGAGAAGCCACCCATCCACGAAGTCGAAAAAGGACCTTTTCGGGTGACCGTCCAGCTTAAGGGCGTCTTCGAGGCCAAGCGGATGGCCGCGGTGAGCTTGTGGCCCGACCAGTGGTCGAACTTTACCGTCCTGAAGGCGGCCGAGCACGGCCAGCAGGTCAAGCAGGGCGAGCTGCTTCTGGCGTTCGATCCGGAGAAGATAGACCAGGCGATCGACGATCTTCGGTTGCAGCTCAGGCTGGTCGACCTCGAAATTCGCCGGGGCGCCGAGCAGCTTGCGGCGCTCGAGCAGCTTGAGCCGATGGAGGTTGCCGCGGTCGATCGCCGGCAGCGGATTGCCGAGGAGGATTTCGACCAGTTGATGAAAGTCGACCTGCCGGCGGCGAAGGAATTGGCCGCGTTTTATCTCAAGTCGTCGGAGGAACAAATGGTCTATGCCCAGGAGGAGCTCAATCAGCTTGAGAAAATGTACAAGGCGGACGACCTGACCGAGGAGACGGAAGAGATTGTTTTGCGCCGCGCCCGGTTCGAGGCGGAAATGGCCGAGATGAGCTATAAGCGCGCGAAGCAGCGTTATGACGAGACGATGAAATACTCGCTGCCCCGCGTCGAGGAATCGGCCAAGGAATCGATCAAGCGCGACCGGCTTGGCAATAAGAGGGCCAAGGTTGTGCTGCCGCTGGCGGTGAAGAAGGCCCGGCTCGAAATGGAAAAGGCCAAGGTCGAGCGAGAGCGGCTCGACAAGCGGCTTAAGGAACTTCTGGCCGATCGGGCGTTGATGACGATCAAGTCACCCGCCGACGGCGTTGTTTATTACGGTGAATGCGTCGACGGCCGGTGGACCGGATTGACATCGCCCGACAAGTTTGCCCACGGCGCGTCGATTCCCGCGAAAAAGGTGCTCATGACCGTCGTGAGCACGCGGCCGATACTCATTCATTCCAGCGTTCCGGAGACGGTCGTCCGCTATTTGCGCGAGGGGCTCAAGGGCAAAGCCACGCCGACGGCCTATCCGCAGGCGAGGCTCGAAGCGGTTGTCGACGAAGTCGCCTCGGCGCCCAACGCGGCGAATCAGTTCAGCACGCGGTTCGTGGTCGCCGACGGCGCCGACGTGCCGGTAATGCCCGGAATGACTTGCGCGATCCAACTCGTTCCCTATGAAAAGGACGACGCCCTGACCATTCCCCCGACCGCCCTGGGAACCGACCCGAAGGACGACGCCCAACACTTCGTCCACGTCGTCGGCAAGGACGGGAAGAGCAAAAAACGCAAGGTCGAGGTGGGTGAACGGACGGGAACCGAAGTCGAGATCGTCAAGGGACTCTCGGCCGGCGATAAAATTCTGAAGGTCTGCCCCAAGGACGACGGAAAACCGAAGAAGCCCAACAAGCCCGAGAAGAAATAACGGCGCAACCATGACACGCTTTCACTCATGCTGGCGCTGTCTGGCCGTTGGGCTTGCCTTGTTGCCGGCTCTGGGTTCGATTCGCGCCGACGAGAATCCGCGATTTGATCCCGACGCGCCCCGACCGGCGCCGATCACACCCCCGACGGCTGAGGCCATCGACGGGGCCATCGCCCGGGGCATCGACTTCCTCGTCGTCCGGCAGGAAAAAAACGGCGCCTGGGGTTCGGCCCGAAACACGAAGGGATCGAACATCTACGCGCCGGCCCCGGGATCGCACCATGCCTTTCGGGCGGCGGTCACGGGGCTGTGCATCGCGGCGTTGGTCGATAGCGGCGACCAGCGGCCGGAGGTGGGTCGGGCGATCGATCGGGCCGAGGCTTGGATGTTCGAGCATCTGACGTCGCTTCGCCGGGCCGAGCCGGGAGCCATTTACAATTGCTGGGGCCACGCTTACTCGATTCAGGGGCTTGTCCGCCTGTTTCGCCGACACGCCGGCGATCCCGACAAGCAGGCCAAAATCAAGGAACTCATTGAGCATCAGATCGGCATGCTCGAGCGTTATGAAACGGTCAACGGCGGCTGGTGCTACTATGATTTGAACGCCCTGACCAAGCAACCCAGCGGCCCGACGATGAGTTTTGTCACCGCCGCGGTGCTCGTGGCGCTGGCCGACGCCCGGGACATTGGCGTGAAGATACCCGAGAAGCCGGTCGAACGGGCGATGGCGTCGATTGTTCGTCAGCGCAAGAACGACTTTAGCTACTTCTATGGCGATTATCTCAAATACAAGCCGATGCGGGGGATCAACCGGCCCGGCGGAAGCTTGGGCCGCTCGCAAACGTGCAACCTGGCGATGTACCGCTGGGGCGACAAGAAAACGACGCTCGCCGTGATGCGGACCTGGCTCGATCGGCTGTTTGCCCGCAATCTTTGGCTCGACATAGGCCGCAAGCGTCCCATTCCGCATGAATCATGGATGCAGGTGGCCGGATACTTCTACTACTTCGGCCACTACTACGCCGCCGGCTGCATCGAGCAATTGGAGCCGGCCGAGCGTCCGCACTACCAGCAACACCTGGCCCACATTTTGCTCCCCCTGCAAGAAAAGGACGGCTCGTGGTGGGACTATCCGCTGTACGACTATCATCAGCAATACGGCACGGCGTTTGTGATCATGTCGCTGGTGGCTTGTCGGGCGGATTAGGGATT
>JAFGAY010000382.1 GCA_016933425.1 Pirellulales bacterium | reverse complement strand
GTGATGAGCGAGACCGGCGGCGGCGAGTCCAGGGAATAATATTTTTGGCCCGGCTCCGGCGAGCCTGAAAAGCCCTCCACGATGCTCGGCCGGGCGGTTGCTTCCAGGACTGCCCGAAACTCGTCTGGGCGGCACATCCCGCGATACACGCGCCGTCCCCGCCAGCAGCGATCCTCCGAGTGAGGCAATTCGGTTCGCATCCGCGCGAAACGCCCACACAAAATCGCGCCCGGCAAAAGCCCCAGGTGCTGGCACAGGTCGGAATCCAGATAGGGCCGCGGACGAATGCACTGGCCGCTCTCGCGGTGGATTCCCGCCATGCAGACGAGGTTTTCGTTGGCAAAGCGGGTCAAATCCGTGACGATGATCTCGATGGGTTTGCCCGCGCCAAACATGGCTGCTTCCACCGCCTCCCCTGCGAAAGCCAGCACCCTCGAGAAGTGCTCGCGCCAACAGTTGTTTCCCGGCAACTTGCGCCGGGAACCACTGCAATATTACACCAAGCCGCGTCGGACAGCCCAAACGGCGGCCTGCGTTCGGTCGCTGACGGCGATTTTGCGCAGGATGTTTTGGACGTGCTCCTTGACCGTCTCGACGCTGATTTCCAGCGAGCGGCCGATTTCCTTGTTGCTCAGCCCCAACGCCACGTGGCGGAGGACCTGCGTCTCGCGCTGGGTGAGCGGCACTTCGTCGTCGTCGAGGACCTGGCGGATCTTCATGGCGCCGGCCACGCGCCGCAACTCGCCGCTCCGCGAGGGCGACTCGCCCTGCGCGGCGGCCGTGATCGTGGCAATAATCGCGTCGCGCGGCGCGCCCTTGAGCACGTAGTCGCTCGCTCCCAAGGCAACGGCCCGGGCAATGTAGGTTGGGTTGTCGTACGTTGAGAGCATGACGACGTGACTCTCGGGAACCTTGGCGCGCAGTTTTTCGAGAGTGGCCAATCCGTCGCCGTCGGGCATGCGGATGTCCAGAAGAATAACGTCCGGACGATGCTTGACAGCCTGCTCGATCGCTTCCTTGCCGTTAGAGGCTTCAGCAACAATCTTGATGTCCGACCCTGCCATCAGACTGGTGAGCCCCGTCCGAATGACTTCGTGGTCATCGCAAATAAGAAGCGAGATACTCATAAGACTTCTCCCGACCTGGATGGGTATGCTGTTTGGCGATCCGGCTTGACGAGCGACAACAACCTCAACTTTCGAGGCGCAACGTGTCATCTCGCTAAATAGTAGTACACTCCTAGAGCCTGCGAAATACCCCGAATCTAGGGAATCCACCCCCTGATACAGTGGCATATCCAGAAAACATGTCCCTAAACGTGGGGAAAACCCCTCTTTGTATACTCGGAAGAGGGGATGTTTTCTTTGGAAACTTTTCTGGACACCAAAGCAAGACCGCCTGGCTGATCAAAATGGTCCCCATCCCTTGAAACTCGGTAAAAAGGCATGATCGGAACCAATCGGCCGGTCTCGCCTGGGTACACCCCCGAAACCGCCTATGATGTGTTGACGAACCCTGAGCCGTAACGTAGATATTTGCCGACAGCTTTCCACATATCCCCCAAATCGCCCACTTTGTTTGGGGTGAACGGCTACCCAGGTGATTCCATGAAGCGCGGCGTACTTCTATTGGTTGACGATGATCGACACCTGTTGCACTCGATGGCCGACTGGCTGCGCGAGCAAGGCTTTGACGTCGACACGGCCGCAACCCGAACGGACGCCACCACCGCGGTCGACCGAAAACCCTACGACCTGGTTCTGACCGACATTCGGCTCGGCGAGGACGACGGATTCGACGTTCTAAAACACGTCAAGAACCATGCTCCCCAGATTCCGGTTATCATGCTCACCGGCTACGGAAGCGTCGATTCGGCCGTCGAGGCCATTCGCGCCGGCGCGTTCGACTTTTTGACCAAGCCGTTGATCGACGAGGAGCTTGAAATGTCGATCGACCGCGCGCTCACCCAGCGGAAAGTGGTCGAAGAGAACCAAAACCTCAAAGCCCAGCTCGACATGCGGTTCGGCATGGAAAACCTCGTCGGCAACGACCACCACATGCGCCGCGTCTACGACATGATCGACAGCGTGGCCGACACCAGGGCCACGATCCTCATCACGGGCGAAAGCGGCACGGGCAAGTCGCTGGTTGCCCGGGCCATTCACCGGCGCAGCGGCCGGCGCGATCGCCCGTTCGTCGAAATCGCCTGCGGGGCTCTGCCCGAAACGCTGTTGGAAAGCGAATTGTTCGGCCACGTGGCCGGCGCATTCACCGGAGCGGTCGGCGAGAAAATCGGCAAGTTCAAGCAGGCCGACACCGGCACCATCTTCCTCGACGAAATCAGCACGGCCAGCCCCAGCATGCAGGTCAAGCTGCTTCGCGTGCTCCAGGATCTCGAATTCGAACAGGTCGGCGGCACCAAGACCTTCTCGGTTGACACCCGCGTGATCCTCGCCACCAACGAAGACCTGGCCAAGGCCGTCAGCGAGGGGCGATTCCGCCAGGATCTTTATTACCGAATCAACGTCATCAACATCGAACTGCCGCCGCTGCGCGAACGAGTTTCCGACATCGCTCCCCTGGCCAACCATTTCCTCGCCCGGGCGAGCGAGGAGTCGGGCAAACCGGTCCGCCAGATCAGCGAGTCGGCCATGGCCGCGCTGGCCCGATTTTCCTGGCCCGGCAACGTCCGCGAACTCGAAAACGTCATCGAACGAGCCGTCCTTTTGGGCAAGGGACCGACAATCGAATTGGAAGACCTTCCCAGCACCCTAACCGAGGGCGACGTATTCCCCATCGCCCGGGCAGGCGACCGCCCATTGAAGGAATCGCTCGAGGCCCCCGAGCGCCAGATCATCCTCGACGTGCTCGAGATGAACAACTGGAATCGCAACGCGACCGCCGAAACCCTGGGCATCAATCGAACCACGCTTTATAAGAAGATGAAGCGTTTGGGTCTCGAAGAATCGCGATTCGTCACCAAGCAGCGACGGTAACCGCCCCCCGCGCCGCCCCTAAAGCAACCAAGCTGCCATCGGTCGCGGTCCTCTCCTTCATGGTGAACCATGCCCGAGCCACGGGCACGCGCGTCATCTCTTGCCTCGTTCCCCTTGTTCTCCCCCCTTAATCTTCTTTGCGTCGATCTCAGTTGGCGCAATCCGCACAAAATGTTAAGGATATCCTTCATGTCAAAATCGCGTTCTCATCGTCGAATTCGGCCGATGATTTCATGAGCGTCGATTAGCGTGGATTAGCGTTCCCTTAATCCAAAACCTTCCGTTCCATGTCCAGCACCCGTAATCAACCCGATCCGCCAAATGTCAAACCGGGCAAGAAGCCTAATCGCCAATCATCCGGCAAGGCCGCATCGTTGGGCATGGCCTGGCCGGTGGTTGTCGCGGCTGTCTGTGGAATACTGGCGGTTTGGGTCGCGGCCGGTTCGACTGGTTTTTTAGTCACCCCGCTGCGCCACGCCGTCGTCGGCCTGTTGTTGATCGCCGTGGTTGTCGCGCTTCGGCTGTCGTGGCGCCGATGGATCGTCGTGCTGGTTGTGGCTGCCGTCGGCGCCGCGTTTAGTCTTCTGGGCGACGGGCTGCCGACAGTCGACGGTTTGGTCACGGCCGCTATCCTGGCTTCGCTGGTCTTCGGCGCAGGTGGTCGAGAGCGCCAAGTCCTGATGATCGTTGCGGCCGCGGCCGGTTCGCTGGCCGTATTTCGGGCCGCGTGCCATACGGTGCCTACCGCCTGGTCGATCGACAACGCCATTGGCCATGCCCTGGGATGGCTCGGCGGACTGGCCGGCGGCGATTCGCCCTCGGTCGGCGGTTCGCTCGGCGGAGTCGACTTGCTGTTTTTGATGGCCGTTTTCTATATCGGCTGGCTTCGGTCCACGCCGCCGCCCCGCACCGGTCGGGCCGTCGCGGCGGCCGTGGCGATTTTCATTGTCCAGGCGATCTACCTGGTCGGTCTGTCCCATGCCACCCAACTGGCCGCCGCGCTGCCCGAGCCGCCGATGCCCGCTTCGCTCGATCCGGGCGACTACCGGCCGACGGGCTGGAACGTCCTGGCCGAACTTCGCGGCTGGATCCCCTGGGCCATGCCGTTGGCGGCGGCCGTGCTCCAGACCATCATCGCCGCTGCCATGCTCCGGTGGTCGCCGCTCGAAGCCCCGCCGACTGAATCCGTCGAGCCCAGGTCGGGCGCCACGGGCGTCTCGCCCGCGCCGGCCTCCGGCGAATTATCCTCGGGTTCGACCGAGCCGCATCCCTCGCCAACCGATGAAAACGTCGCCGCGCGCCGTCTGGCCCGGGGCCTTTTCGCGGCGGCCGTCGCGGCGGCCGTGCTGGCGGGTTTCATGGCCGCCTGGCCGCCGGGACGCGGCGACCTGTCGGGCAAAACGGTTGTGGCTTACGGCGGCGGCAACGTCGACTGGACCCCGCCCGCGCACGGCGTCCTCGAGCCCGATCGCGCGAGAACCTACGGACTGCTGCCGTCCTTGGTTGCAAACCTGGGCGGCCAGTGGATCGTGTCCGACGCGCTCGCGGACGAGGATTTGAAGCGGGCCGACGTCCTCATGATCATCTACCCCTTCAAGCCGTGGCCGAAGGATCAACGCCGGCGGATCGAAGACTACGTTCGCGCCGGCGGTTCGTTGTTGGTGGTGACCGGTCCGACCATCGCGCAGGAAATTCACTCGAACCCGGCCGACGAGCCCGGCGATGCGGCCTTGCTTGCCGGCAACATCCGGCCAATCAACGAGTTGCTCGATTTCGCCGGTCTGGCATTCCGCGACGACACGGCGCTGCCGTCGACCGAATCGTGGATCGGCGCGTTGTCGGGCTCGACCCATCCGGCCGTGTTGGGCACGTCGCTCCGCACGCTGGGGCAAACGCTCCAATGGGGATGCACGATCGACGCCGGCTGGCCCAGTCGACCCATCCTCATCGGTCGCTGGGGCCTGAGCGAGCCGGGAAACACCGGCCTGGGCGGCAATGCGTTGCCCGACGCCGCGGGCCAATGGGGCGACGTGACCCTCGCGGCCGAGCGCCTCGTGGGTCGCGGCGCCGTGGTCGCGGTGGCCGACGACTGGCACTTGACCAACCTGGGCATGGCCGATGGTTACGGTTTTACCGGTCGCCTGCTGGCTTATCTCGCCAACCGGCCCAGCAATCCACAATCGATGTGGCGACAAGTGCTCGCCCTGCTGGGCTACCTCGGCGCGTTTGCTCTGATCGTTTGGCGCCCGAGCCCGGTCCGCGCGACCGCCGTCTGCCTCACCCTGGCCGCCGTCCTTGTCGGCGCGACGTGCCAGGCCCGGGCAAATGGTCCCGTTCCTGCGGCGCCGACGCAGAATTCGCCGACCGTTCTCGGCCGCCCGATCGCTTATGTCGACGCGTCGCACTTCGAAGTCGGCAGCGATCGGCCCTGGGCCAACGACGGGATGGATGGATTTTTGCTCACCCTGGCGCGCAATGGATACCTGCCCCTGAAGCTCGACCGCTGGAATCCCGAGCAACTCAAAAATGCCTCGCTTTTGGTCGTGATGGGCCCGGCGCAGCCGTTTTCGCCCGGCGAGATTCGCCAGATCCGCGAGTTTGTCGAGAAGGGCGGCCACGCAATCCTCATGGTCGGCGCGACCGAGGCCGCCGCGGCCCGCGGGCTGTTGGGCGAATTCGAGTTCGAGCTGCAGCCCTCGCCCTCGCCGACCGGCTCCAACCAGGCCGAGGCAGAGCCGATGGGCCAGTTTCCCGAAGCCTTTGGTCAGTTCAACACGATCTTCGGAGACGACAAGACGCCGGGAAGCGTCTGGTTTTTCCAGGCCTGGCCGATCGACTGCAAGGACATTCATTCCTGGAAACTCGTCTGGGGTTTCAATCAGCAACCGGTGGTCATCCATCGCGTTCTCGACAAGGGAAGCGTGGTGCTGATCGGCGACAGCCGCTTCGCCTTGAATTTCAATCACGGGTATTTCGACAATCGCATCGTCGCCAGCGCCCCGGACAACGCCCACTTCTGGCGGTGGCTCTTGTCGTGGATCAAAGGCCAGCGTGAGTGGATTCCGCCTGATGCAACTCGTCGGGCTTCCCCAGAGACGTCGCGCGTCGGCAAGGAGGTGCCGCGATGACCCTACGAATGTGGTTGGCCGTCGGACTGCTGGCCGTCTCGTGGTTGCCCGGGCTGGGCTATTACGCGCCGGCCATTGCGTGGCTCGGGGTTGTCCTGGCGGCCGCCGGGGTCGCCCTGCTCGCGGGCGTTGAATTTCGACTTCCCGAGCGGCGCGACGGGACGATCGGGCTGGTGCTGCTGTTGCCCGCCGTCTGGTTCATGCCGTGGCCCGAAAAAGTCAGCGTGCTGTTGCTCGCGGCCGGGCTGGTCTTGGCGGTCGCGCCGATCCCGCGTGCGTGGCCACGGCGGTTTGCCCCGGCGGCGGTGGCGTCGGGCAGCGTGCTCCTGGCGCAAGGGGTGGCCCTGTATCTTTATGCCGTGTTCACGGCCCGATCGCACGACGTGCCAGCCCCGCTCGCCACGATGGTCGGCGGCGTGGCGCGGCTTTTTGGCGCCGAGGCGGGCACGTCCGGCTCGACGTTGGCTGTGCGAGGTCCAACCGCCGTCGATCCGCTCGGGGCGACCTGGGACCTGCTCGTGCCCCCGTCGGTCGTCGCGTTGGTGGTCGGCGCGGCGGTCATGCTGGCCTTGGCGACGGCCGGCCGGCCGCGGCGCGCGGGGACGTGGATGAGAGCTTTGTTCACGCTCGTGCTGGTCGTGGCCGCGTGGCTGCCGATTCGGCTGGCCCTGGTGCTGGGTTTTTATGCCCAGCGTTCGGCCCTGGCCGACCCGTCGGCGCCGCCGACCGTGATGAACCAATGTTTCGCCTGGTGGCTGCCGGCGCTGTTGCTGGTCGGTCCGGTTCTCTTGGCGTGGTGGTTCGTCTCGACGCGGCCGGCGAGAGAGGCAAATCAAGAGACGCCCGACGCCGGACCTCCTGTCGTGCCGGGCCCGCGGCGCCGGCTGGTTGCCGGCTGCCTGGTTGCGCTGGGCGCCGCTTTGCTGACGTTTCCCTGGGCGTGGGACCCGATCGGCACGGCCGGCAAGGGCCGCATTCGCGTGGCCGAGCGGTGCTCGCTCTGGGAACCGACCGACGCCGCTTACGACGAAAACACGTTTGGCGAAAAGGCCAGCTATACCTACCGCGTGATTTACGACTACGCCTCGCATTTCTTCGACACCTCGCGGATCGACCGCAACACGCCCATCAGCGCCGAATCGTTGGCCGGGTGCAACGTGCTGGTGCTCAAAACGCCCACCTCGCGGATGTCGACCGACGAGGTCGACGCCATCGTGCGGTTCGTCGAGCACGGCGGCGGACTGCTCATGATCGGCGACCACACGAACGTCTTCAAATCGAGCACCTTTTTGAACGACGTGGCCCGGCGGCTCGGGTTCACGTTTCGCAACGATCTGCTGTTTCGCGTCGGCACGCCCTATGAACAGCCGTTTCGCGCGGCGGCCGTTCCCCATCCGGCCGTGATGCACGTCGGCCGAATGGATTTCGCCGTCTCGTGCTCGATCGACCCGGGCCTGAGTTGGGGCCGATCGGCCATCGAAAACCGGGGGCTCTGGAGCCTTCAAGCCCTGTACAATAGCGAGAATTACCACCCGCCGGCCGAATATCGCGCGGAGATGCGCACGGGTCCTTTCGTCCAGCTTTGGGCGGCCCGATACGGCAAAGGCCGGGTGTTGGCCTTCACCGATTCAACCATCTTTTCGAACTTCTGCATCTTTCAGCCGGGCAAGGCCGAACTGATGCTCAATATGCTTTCCTGGCTCAATCACGGCAGCCCCCTGGACAACCGATGGACGTGGCTTACCGTGGTCGTGCCGGTCGGACTGGCGGGACTCGCGCTGCTGGCGGCGGGCATGTGGCTCGGCCGCCGCGCGCCGGGCGGCTGGCTCGTGGTTCTCTCGGCCGGACTGTTCGGCGCCGTGGCGTGCGCCGCCGTCGTCGGCGCGGTGGCCGCCCGGACAATGCCGCCCATCCAACCCAAGGACGGCCAGGAACCTTTTCTCTATGTGATCGATCGCGGCCTGTCGGAAGTGCCGCTGTCCAAAGGCGCTTATACCCAGGGTGGCGGGGCCGGCTACGGATTGCTCGAGCAGTGGATCCCGCGAGTCCATCGACCCGCCAGACCAGGCGACGCGGCCCGGGGAACCATCGGTTACACGACTCGGGCCAAAGGCGACGCGGCGTTGTCGGGCGACGTGCTCGTCGTGATCTGCCCGACCCGACCGGCGAGCGAGGCCTACCGCGACCGGCTCATCCGTTACGTGGCCGAGGGTGGCCGTCTGCTGGTGCTCGACGCGCCAACCAATCCCCATTCGACGGCCAATGGGGTGCTCCGGCCCTTTGGGCTTTCGATGGAAACCTGGGCCCCCGTGGCCGGCGAGCTGCGGATGTTCGGGCAGTCGATGGGCGTCGACGTCGATCGGGCGTGGCGCGTAGCCGGCGGAACGCCGATCGCCGAGGTAGTGTCCACGACCTCGAGCAGCCAGCCTGATCGCGCGTCGACCTCGCCCTCCTCGGCGACGGTCGCCGCCGGAGTCCGCTTCGGCAAAGGAACCGTCATGGCAGTCGGTTTCGCCTCGGTTCTGAATGACGAGTCCCTGGGCGGCAGTTGGATGGCCGAGCCAGATCAACCGACGCGCCGCCGCAACGAAGTCCTCTACACGATTCTGCGCGAAATTTCACGCGAGCCGAAACCCGCCCAAACGCCGAGCGCGACCGGACCATAGCAAAGGGTCGCGCGTCAGGGGGCGTCTTACCCAAGCAACGGGAATGGCCAAACCATTCGTGGGGTGCTGTTTGCCATTTTATCTCGTGACGAAATCCCCATCGTGCTGTAAAATACTATTGTGGTCGTGGCCAGCGCGCGTCCGGGCCAGTCGCTTGCGCTGCCGCGGGGCAACACCACGCGGGGCCGGGCAAGTCCGACTCGCGATCGGTGAATGTCATGACGTCTTTCTGTTTGCCGCCGGCAAGGGCCGGCCGCCCGGGCCTGTGTGTCCACGTTGGTTCCGCGCGGATTGTCTTTCTCGCATGTCTGGCGATTCTGGCGATGGCCAATTCGTCGGCGGGCCAGCGGCCCTATATTAACGTCGGCCGCCAGTCGGACCTGATGGATCAGCCCTACGTCGAAATCGAGCTATCGACCTACGATCAATACGGCAATCTAGTCGGCATCGGACCCTACGACGCCGGCTACGGCGTCTTTCCCTATAACCGCGTGCTCCTCGACACGGGCGCCAATAGCGTGCTCATGGTCAGCGACGCGGCCGCCGACCTCTATCATTACGGCTATCAGACCGACGGTTTCTACTACGAGCAAGGCGTCGCGGGCTTTTCCGAACTCCACGTCTCGGCTCCTTACAACCTGTCGGTTTCGGGCACCGACGGCACGAGTGTTTTCCTGGAACAATCGGCCGACCAGGTTCGCATTCTCTCGAATCCCAATCTTGACCTGGCAGGCCAGGCCGCCGAGGAGGGCGGCTTCACCGGCTTGATCGGCATGCCCGCCATGCTCGGCCGCGTAACGACGCTCGATTTCACGGGCTGGTTCGGCGTGACCGACATCTTCGAAATGGAGTCAATGGGCGTCTCCTTTCCGACGGCCGGGCCCGGCGATCCCACGCCCGTGTTGCCCGAGGGCAACGGCCACCGCTACAGCGTGGCGGTCGACACGCGGTATGTTTTCCACCCGGAAGACGGCGTCGATTTCGACGAATTTCCCGACGCGCCGCTGCCCGTTTGGTCGCCGATTCCGTTTCTCACGGCCAAGGCCCAGTATCACGACGCCTCGGGAAAACCCGTCATTTGCCAAGGCGATTTTCTTTTCGACACGGGCGCGCAGTTGAGTTTGCTCACGCGCGACATGGCGTTTGCGCTGGGACTCGACGAGGACGGCGACGGCACTTTCAACCAGGAAAACTTCGGGACCATGACCGTTGGCGGGATCGGCGGCACGGTCGACGCCGAAGTCCTCATGATCGACAAGCTCATCGTGCCGACCGAACAAGGAGTCGACCTGGTTTGGGCCCCGATCAACGCCGAAGAGGAAGGCGGACTGACGGTTCTCGTGCTGCCGGAAGACGCGACCCAACTACCGTTCAATGTGCTGGGCGCCGATTTCCTCACCGGCGGAATCACGATGACCATTGATTGGGAATCGCTCGATATTACGATCGACGGCGATCCCTATTTTGAGCAAATCCAACTCGACTTCCGCCAATTGGCCGACACTGGAGCCGGCACGATCTACTTCGACCTGAATCCCGACACCGACCAGGTCGTCGTGCCGCTGGTGCCCGGCGACACCAACGGCGACCGGCTGGTCGACGAACAAGACGCCGCCGTTCTGACCGCCCAATGGGGCGCGAGCGTGTCGGGCGGGGCCGGCGACGCCGATTTCAACGACGACGGCCTGGTCAATGCGGCCGACGCTGCAATTCTGGCAGCCAATTGGGGCGACTGGCGTTTCTCGACCGAAGCCTCCGCCCTGGTGCCCGAGCCTTCCGCGCTCGTCTCGCTAATCGGCCTCGCGGCCATCTTGCTTTTCCGCCAACGCCGGCGCTAGATTGTTCCCTATCCCTCTGGGAGAGGGTAGGGTGAGGGCAGGTATCTCCGGTTTCCGAAATAGCCGGCGAGTTTCTCAAAACAGCCCCTACACCCCCACCTACAGTAGGGTCTGCTGTCCGGAATGGCCCGACGGGGTATGCTTGTGCGTGGAACTCACACGCCGCGCGCGGCGTCCATGAGACATGACTGATCCGTTCCGCGTGGACGCTTCCCTCACGACCAAACAGGAGATCCGATCGTGAAAAACCATTGGATTCTTTCGACGTTCATCCCCTGGGCACTGGCCACGGCACTGGCCGCGACGTCGAACCCGGCCGCCGGCGTCGCTCCCGACGCGACCCAAGTACGCCAACAGGCCAAGGCGGACCTGGACGACGGCAATTTCAAAGACGCATTCGACCAATTCCGCGGCCTGGCTCTCGACCCGCAAACCGATCCCCTCCAGGTATCCACCGACCTGCTTTGCGCCGTCGAATGTCTCATTCAGCTCAATCGGACCAACGAAATCGACGCTTTGCGCGAGGCGGTCGTCAAGGTTCACTCCCACAACTGGCGATTGCTCCAGACCGCGGCCCGAACCTACATGGATCGGATGCACTTTGGCTACATCATCGCCGGTGAATTTCAACGGGGCTCCCATCGGGGCGACGGTCGGATAGTCAACGCCGAGGCCCGCGACCGCGTCCGCGCGTTGCAACTCATGCATCAGGCCATGCCGTTGGCCCAGCAAGCCGGCGCCGGCGAGTTGGTCGCCGGACGGCCGTCGAACCAAGGTGTGCTGGGCGAGGTCTCCTCGTTCTTCCAATATTTCGCCACCGTGCTGCTGAGCGATCGCGGCTGGCAGGAAGCCTGGCGGCTGCAATACCTGACCGATCTCGATGTTTTGCCCGACTACGAACCCGGCTGGAGCGGCTACGACGGCGGCGTTCAGGGCGCGCCGGTCGACGAGGCGGGCAACCCTATCTATTACGCCGTGCCACCCGCGTTCGACGCCTCGGCCAACGACGGCCAGCGGTGGCGGTGGTGTCTGGCCGAAGCGGGCAAGTACGCCCCGAGCAGAAATTCGCAATTGCAGCTTCAATTCGCCGACTTTCTCCATAACCAGTTCGGCGTCCAAACCATGGCCGAGTTTGGGTGGCGGTTCGGGCGAAACGACGTCGACGATTCGAAGGAAAACCAAAGCGGCACCTACGCACTGGCAACTCTTGGCGAAGACGAGACGATCGCTCGTCTGGCCACGGGAATCCGCCGGTTCAAACTGCCCGACGAATGCAACTTCATCAAGATCTATCAGCAGATCGCCTCGCAGCGCGATTCGTCCTGGAGCACGGCCGCGGTGGCGTTGGACCGTCTGGTCGGCATTTTCGAGAACCGCCGCCAGTATCCCAAGGCGGCCGAATATTGCCGCCAGATCGTCGCCCTCCACCGCGAGATGAACCATCACGATGCTGAGAAAAATTGGCAAGCGCGACTCGACCAGATCGTCGGCAACTGGGGCCGATTCGAGCCGGTCGGCGATCAGCCGGCAGGGCAGGGGGCCACGGTCGAATATCGCTTCCGCAACGGAAACCAGGTCGTCTTCACGGCCCACGAAATCAAAATCGAAGACCTGCTGGCCGACGTCAAGGCCTATCTAAAATCGCGTCCCAAGCAGCTCGATTGGCAAAAATTGACCCTCGACAACCTCGGCTGGCGATTGGTCACCGAGAACCAGCGAAAGTATGTCGGCCGCCTGGTCGCCAACTGGCAAATGAAGCTCGACCCGCGACCCGACCATTTCGACAACCGCGTGACGGTGACGACTCCGCTCAGCCAACCGGGCGCCTATCTGGTCAAAGCCAAAATGACCGGTGGAAACACGAGTTACATCATTCTATGGGTCGCCGACACGGCCATTGTCCAAAAGCGGCTCAACGGAGCAAACCTGTACTATGTCGCCGACGCGGTGACGGGCCGGCCGATCGACCGGGCCAACGTCGAGTTTTTCGGCTATCGCCAGGTGTGGAACCAAGGCCGACCGGCTACGCTCGACGTCCTTCAATTCGCCGAAACCACGAACGCCGAAGGCCAGGTCACGCCCGAGACCCGCGACCAGAAAAACCAATACCAATGGCTCGTCATCGCGCGAACTCCCGAGGGCCGGCTGGCCTATCTCGGCTTCGAGGGCGTCTGGTACGGCAAGTATCACCGGCAAAAGTACGAGGCCACGAAAGCCTACGCCATCACGGACCGGCCCGTCTATCGTCCCCAGCAAAAGGTGCACTACAAATTCTGGATCGCCAACACCCGCTACGACGCGCCGGATCGCTCGCCATTTGCCGGCGATGCGTTCCTGGTCGAAATCCGCGACGCGAAAAATGCGAAAGTCGTCGAGAAATCGACCACGGCCGACGAGTATGGCGGCATTGCCGGCTCGTTGGAGCTGGCCGAGGACGCGCCGCTGGGCGTCTGGCGCATGAACGTCAAACGGCCCAACGGCGACCACCTCGGCAGCGGCAATTTCCGCGTCGAGGAATACAAAAAGCCCGAGTTCGAGGTCGCCGTCGACGCTCCCGACAAGCCGGTCATGCTCGGCGAAAAGATCGAGGCGGTCATCCGCGCGAAATACTACTTCGGATCGCCTGTGACCCAGGCCAAGGTGAAATACAAAATCACCCGAACCAACCACGAGGGGCGCTGGTATCCGGTCATGCCGTGGGACTGGCTCTATGGGCCGGGCTATTGGTGGTTCGGCGGCGAGTATTCGTGGTATCCCGGTTGGTATAGATGGGGTTGGCGCTGCCCGGTGCCGCCGTGGTGGCGCGGGCCGCACATGCCGCCCGAGGTCGTCGCCGAGCAAACCGTCGACATCGGCCCCAATGGCGAGGTGAAAGTCACGATCGACACCGAGCTGGCCAAGCTCGTCCACCCCGACCAGGACCATCGCTACTCGATCACGGCCGAAGTGACCGACCAGTCGCGGCGAACGATCGTC
Organism: Pirellulales bacterium; assembly: GCA_016933425.1. GTDB lineage: Bacteria > Planctomycetota > Planctomycetia > Pirellulales > Thermoguttaceae > UBA11386. The sequence goes on along the minus strand of JAFGAY010000382.1, from coordinate 29,080 downwards.
GGCGCCGGTTCGGTGCTGGTTGCGCGGCGGCCGTTTTCGGTGTGTGCCTGGATCGACCGAGGCTATTACCGCGTCGGCGACATGGTCCAGGCCAACTTCGACGCCCGAACGCTCGCCGGCCGCGGCGTTCAAGGCCAGGGCCAACTCACGCTGCGGAAAATCACCTACAAGGATGGTAAACCGGTCGAAGACCCGGTCCAAAAATGGACCCTACCGACCGACGACTACGGCCGCGCCGCCATGAAGTTTTCCGCCTCGGAGCCGGGCCAGTACCGTCTCAGCTACCAGGTGACCGACGCCGAGGGCCACGCGATCGAAGGCGGCTATCTCTTCACCGTCATCGGCCGGGGATTCGACGGCCGCGAGTTCCGCTTCAACCAACTCGAACTCGTCGCGGATAAAAAACAGTATCAGCCGGGCGAGAAAGTCCTGTTGCAGGTCAACACCGACCGGCCGGGCTCGACCGTGCTGCTGTTCCTGCGTCCGTCCAACGGAATTTACCTGCCGCCCAAGATGCTCCGGCTGGAAGGCAAGAGCACGATCGTGCCCATCGGCGTCGAGCCGGACGACATGCCCAATTTCTTCGTCGAAGCGGTCACCGTAGCCGACGGCCGCGTGTATACCGAGTCGCGCCAAATCGTCGTCCCGCCCGAGAAACGAATCCTCAACGTCGCCGTCGAACCGTCGGCCGATGCATATCGACCGGGCGAAAAAGCCAAGGTCAAGGTCCGACTGACCGATCTGCTGGGCAAGCCGTTCGTCGGCTCGACCGTGCTGTCGATCTACGACAAGTCGGTCGAGTACATCTCGGGCGGATCGAACGTGCCCGACATCAAGGAATTCTTCTGGAAATGGGTCCGCCACCATCACCCCCAGACCAGCTCGAACCTGGGCCGGACCTCGGGCAACCTGATCGAAAAGAACGCCACGGCCATGAACAATCTGGGCGTGTTCGGCGCTACGCAGATCGAGGAACTGGGGACGGATAAAGTCCAATCCTCCGAGGATGACGGGCAAATGGTTTCCCGTCGCGGCATCGCTCTAGGCGGCGGAATGATGGGCGGCGGAATGATGATGCCCAAAGCCGCCATGAAGTCCGCGGCGCCGGCCGACGGAGGCGAAGATCTGGATTTCTGTATCCTTGACTTGGCCGAGGCAGCTCCCGCCAACGGCGAGGCCCAACTCGTCGAGCCGACCGTGCGCACCAAGTTCGCCGACACGGCCCTTTGGGTCGCCGAACTCTCGACCGACAGCGACGGCACGGCCGAGGTCGAACTCGACATGCCCGAAAACCTGACCACTTGGCGCATCAAGGCCTGGGCCATGGGCGCCGGCGCCCGGGTCGGCCAAGGCCAGACCGACGTTGTGACGCGCAAGGACCTTATCCTGCGCATGCAAACCCCGCGATTCTTCGTGCAGGGCGATCGAGTCACGCTCTCGGCCAACGTCCATAACTATCTGGAGAAGGAAAAAGAGGTTCAAATCTCGATCGAGGTCGGCCATCCCCAGCTTCGCACCACCAGCGAACTGATTCGCATGGTCCGCATCGCGCCGGGCGGCGAGAAACGCATCAACTGGTGGGTCGACGTCAAGGAGGAAGGCGAAGCGGTGGTCCGCATGAAAGCGCTGACCGACGAAGAGTCGGACGCCATGGAAATGCGCCTGCCCTGCTATGTCCACGGCATGTTGAAAACCGAGAGCTACTCGGGTTCGATACGGCCGGGGGCCGACTCGGGCAAATTCACGATCCAGGTTCCGGAAGACCGCCGGCCGGCGCAGTCGCGGTTGGAAATTCGCTACTCGCCCACGCTGGCCGGGGCCATGGTCGACGCGCTGCCGTATCTGGTCGAGTATCCCTACGGCTGCACCGAGCAGACCTTGAGCCGGTTCCTGCCGACCGTGATCGTCCAGCGAATTCTCCTAAGCAAAGGCATCGACTTGGACGAGGTTCGCAAGAAACGGACCAATCTCAACGCGCAGGAAATCGGCGACGATGCCGAGCGGGCGAAGCAGTGGGGAACACACCCTCACCCTGGCCCTCTCCCTCAGGGAGAGGGGATACGCAATCCCGTCTTCGATTCGGCCGAGGTCCGGCGCATGGTCCGCGACGGCGTCAACGCGCTCACCCAAATGCAGTGCGGCGACGGCGGCTGGGGATGGTTCAGCGGCTGGGGTGAACGATCCTACTCGCACACGACCGCCTACGTCGTCCACGGACTGCAAATCGCCAAGGAGAACGAGGTCGCGCTCGTGCCCGGTGTCCTCGAACGCGGCGTGGCCTGGCTCACGCGCTATCAGGATAATGAGGTTGTTAAGCTGAAAAACGCCGACGAGGATCCGCAGCACAAGAAGAACCGGCCCTGGAAACGCACGGCCGACAATCTCGACGCTTTCGTCTACATGGTGCTGGTCGACGCCGGCGTGAAAAACGACGCCATGCGCGACTACCTCTATCGCGATCGCACTCGCCTGGCCGTCTACAGCATGGCCATGTACGGCCTGGCGCTGGAAAAACAAGGCGAGAAGGACAAACTCGCCATGATCCTCCGCAACCTCGGCCAGTATCTCCAGCAGGACGACGAAAATCAGACGGCCTGGCTCAACCTGCCGGGCGGCTACTGGTGGTGCTGGTACGGCAGCGAGTACGAGGCCCAGGCTTACTACCTGAAGCTCTTGTGCCGCACGGATCCCAAGGGCGAGGTTGCCCCGCGGCTGGTCAAATACCTGTTGAACAACCGCAAACACGCGACCTACTGGAATTCGACCCGGGATACGGCCATTTGCATCGAGGCCATGGCCGATTTTCTCAAGGCCAGCGGCGAGGACCGGCCCGAGATGACCGTCGAGGTCTACTTCGACGGAAAACTGCAAAAGGCCGTCGAAATCACGCCGCAAAACCTGTTCGATTTCGACAACAAACTCGTGTTGGAAGGCGACCAACTCGCCAGCGGTTCCCACGAGATCGAGCTGCGCCGCAAGGGGCGCGGGCCGCTCTACTACAACGCCTATCAGACCAATTTCACGCTCGAGGATTTTATCAAGGCCGCCGGCCTGGAAATCAAGGTCCAGCGCAAGTATTACCGGCTCAAACCGGTCGACGCCACGATCAAGGCGGCCGGCTCGCGCGGCCAGGTCGTCGACCAGAAGATCGAAAAATACGAGCGAGTCCCGCTGGCGACGGGTGACGAAGTCGTCAGCGGCGATCTGGTCGAGATCGAACTCGAACTGGAAAGCAAGAACGACTATGAGTATCTCATTTTCGAGGACATGAAGCCGGCCGGATTCGAGCCGGTCGAGGTCCGCAGCGGCTACAACGGCAACGACTTGGGCGCCTACGTCGAGTTCCGCGACAATCGCGTCGTGTTTCTCGTCCGCGCGCTGGCCCGGGGTCGCCATTCGGTGAGCTACCGGATGCGGGCCGAAATTCCCGGACGCTTCAGCGCCCTGCCGACCCGCGGCTCGGCCATGTACGCTCCCGAACTGAAGGCCAACTCCGACGAGATCAAGCTCGACGTCGTGGACCAAGAATTATTCCAATACACGAACCCATAGAAAAAACCGGGAAAGCAAGGAATTGTAGCCGCGGACGGAAGTCCGCGAGCCGGCGTCAGGCCGTGCGGCTCCGTCCCGGCCGGCGGCGCCCCAGTACGAGAACCGCAACGCCCAGCAGCAACGCGATCGACGACGGTTCGGGAACGAGCACCAGGTGAATCTCGTCGACCGCCAGATCGGCGCCCCAGAAGGCGAGCGTTTGGATCGGTCCGTTGAGCATGACGAAGCAGGGAGTTCCCATGGGCGCCGCGACATAATCGACCCCGCCAATCCGTCCGGCAAACGACGACCGAAGCACGGCGAGGCTCAGCGAAACGCCGTTGATTTCGACGTAGTTGGCCCCGTCGAGATCGGCAAAAAAGAAATCCCCTTCGTTCGAAGCGGCCCCCAAGTCGATCTCGGCCCGAGTCCCGTTCCAGAGACGCAATTCATTGCCGCTCGACTGAGCGCGGTTTTCCGTCCCAATTTCGGCGTAGGATTGGTCGTTCGACTTGGTCAGAACGACCGAAACGCCCTCGGTGGCAAACACAGCCGGCAGATCGGGATTCAGAAATTGCTGGTTCGCCGGCACGTCTTCAAAACGCACCTCGACCTCCGCGTTGGCTTGAACGCGGTCGGAAAACACAACCGTCAAGATGGCGACGCAAATCAACGAAAGACAGCGTCTCATGGTGCTTCTCCGTGTCGCGTGGGCCGCGGGCGTTTTCGCCAAAATCGGCAATCCCTTCCCACGTCGCGCATTGCCCAACCTCTTCCGGCCGACCGAGAACCTTCGCGTCGTACGCGATCCAAAAAAGTCGGCCCAAATTCCACGATACCAACAAACGTCAAAAAGACGACTTTGCATAGAGTCGATTATGAATATAGAATGATGACGCAAAAGCCAAAACCCCCCTGGGGGATTGCGAGTTAAAGTATTTCTCGACAACTTTACCCAAACTACCACAACGTTTACCTAAACGCCCGAGGAGAGCCATGATCCACGCCCAAATCCACCGATTGGTTGCGATTCTCGTGTTGCTCGCGGCCCCGACCCTGGCTTCGGCCGATCCACTTGATTGGATTCGAGTCTCGGACGACCAAAAGGGTTTCGTCCTCGATCCCTCCGGAGAGACTTTTGTCCCCTGGGGCTTCAACTACGATCATGACCGTTCGGGCAGGTTGATCGAAGACTACTGGACCAAGAACTGGGCCGCCGTCGAGGAAGATTTCACCGAGATGAAACGTCTCGGAGCCACGGTCGTCCGCGTTCACCTCCAGTTCGGCCGGTTTATGACCACGCCGAATCAACCCAACGCGGCGTCATTGGAAAATCTGGCACGGCTGCTCAAGCTGACCGAGCGGCTCGGGCTTTATCTCGACCTGACGGGATTGGGCTGCTATCACAAAGGCGACTCGCCCGCGTGGTACGATCGTCTCGACGAGCAAGCCCGATGGAACGCTCAGGCCGTTTTCTGGGAAGCGGTCGCCAAGACGTGCGCCGACAGCCCGGCCGTCTTCTGCTACAACTTGATGAACGAGCCAGTTGTGCCCGGCAAAGGCGACCGCCGCGATGATTGGCTTGGCCAGCCCCTCGAGGGAAAACACTACATCCAGTACATCACCCGCGACGCCGGCAACCGTCCGCGCCAGGAGGTCGCCAGCCAATGGGTCAAGCACATGGTCGCCGCCATCCGCCGTTACGACCAGCGGCACCTGATCACCGTCGGCCTCGTGCCCTGGAGCCTCGACCGGCCGGGTCTTAGCTCGGGCTTTGTTCCCGGCGTCATCGCCGATGAGCTTGATTTCATCTCCGTCCACCTTTATCCCGAACACGGCAAAGTGAACGACGCAGTCGCAACCCTCCGGGGGTTCGCCGTGGGCAAACCGGTCGTCGTCGAAGAGACGTTTCCGCTAAAATGTTCCCTCGACGACATGGCGCGATTCATCGATCAATCGCGTCCGATCGCTGCCGGCTGGCTCAGTTTTTACTGGGGTCAGACCCAGGACGAATACCGTCAGGAAGGCGAGCTCCGTTCGGTCATCGTCGCCGATTGGCTCGACCAATTCATCAAGGAAATGAAACCGGAGCAAGCGAAGGGAAAACCGTAGGAAGCACTTGGGCCAACAGCAACCCCGAAACCGATCCACATCCTTGACACACACGCTCCCTCTCGAAATTAAATCCCCCGACGTCCTGGCCGACTATTGCCGCCGCCTGGCCAAGTCGCGCACAGTGGGCCTCGACACCGAATTTGTTTCCGAATACACGCATCGTCCCCGACTGTGCCTGGTTCAACTGGTCGACGACCGCGGCGAGGTGGCATTGGTCGACGCGATGGTGATCGACGATCTCGCGCCGCTCTGGCAGGCCCTGGTCGAGGGCGATCAGGAAATCATTCTGCATGCCGGCCGCGGCGAAATGGAATTCTGTTTTCGCGACGTCGGCCGCCTGCCCGCCAACGTGTTCGACGTGCAAATCGCCGCCGGGCTGGTCGGCATCGAGTACCCGGCCGCCTACGGCTCGCTCATCGCCCGCGTCCTCGGTCTCAAACCGAACAAGCACGAGACCCGAACCGACTGGCGCCGCCGGCCTCTGTCGGCCCGGCAGATTGAATACGCGGCCGACGACGTGCGCCACCTTCATCCGCTGCGAGCCGCCCTGGGCGAACGTCTCGAGAAGCTTGAACGAATGGAATGGCTCCGCGAGGAAATGAACACCTGGCGCGAGCAAATCGCCCACGACTCGGGCCGCGAGCAATGGCGGCGCGTCTCGGGCAACTCGGGGCTCGACCGCCGCGGGCTGGCCGTTTTGCGCGAGCTGTGGCGATGGCGCGAGAAAGAGGCCGCCCGACGCGACAAACCCGTCCGCCACGTGCTCCGCGACGATCTTCTCGTCGAGCTCGCCAAGCGAAAGACGGCCGAGCCCCGCCGGATACGCTCCGTTCGCGGACTGGAACGAGGCGATTTGCAGCACCGCGTCGACGATCTGGCCCGGCACATTCAACGGGCCCTCGATCTGGCCGACGACGAGTGCCCCAGCATCCCTCCCGCGCAGAACATTCCGCAGCTTTCCGTCCTTGGGCAATTCCTCTTCTCGGCCCTGGGCAGCGTTTGCCGCGAGCGGTCGCTTGCTCCGGCCATCGTCGGCACGCCCAATCAAATCCGCGAGCTGATCGCCCATCGCGCCTACGGCCGTCCCGAACAACCGCCCCCGCTGGCCCGCGGCTGGCGCGCCGAAGTGGTCGGCCATCTATTCGACGACCTGTTGGCCGGCAACATGTCCGTCCGCATCACCGACCCCGCCAGCGATCACCCGTTGGCGTTCGATCCGATTCGGTAGGCGGCCGAGAAATTTCCGCCCTTTGGCTGCGGTATTACCAAAGGCGGAGAAATGGCCGCATCCTCTCAAATCTCCCATCCCTTGCGATAATCATACCGCAGATACCGTTCGACGTCGTCGCTTCCCGGCGTCTTCAGTTGGGCTGCGTCCCAGTCGAACTCGTGGCCTACGCGATAAACCACGTTGGCCAGCACGACGGTTTCGCTCAGGGGGCCGGAGTAGTCAAAATGGCACGTCGCCGCTGGGCCGCCCTTGCAGGCTTGAATCCATTCCTGATGGAAACCGGGCGAGTCGGGAATGCTCTGGGCCGGCGGCTCGAATTGGGCGAATTTGTCCTTCGGAAGCAGCCATCGGCGCCCGAAGTCGCAAAGCAACATGCCTCGATCGCCGATGAAAAGCACGCCCGAGCCGACAAGCGGCATTTTATGTTCGGCCAAAATCTTCGGACCGCCTTTTTTCTGCGACCAGTGGAGCGTGACGGCCGGCCGCGGACCGTCGGCCGGAAACTCGTAACGAACGTCCATCGACTTGGGCGTCCGTTGGGCGTCGACCGGCGGGCCCGACGCCGCCACCTTCGTCGGATAGCGAAGCCCCAGGGCCCAGAAGGGAATGTCGAGAATGTGGCATCCCCAGTTGCCGATGTCGCCGCTGCCGAAATCCCACCAGAAACGCCAGGTGTAGGGAACATAGGCCGGACTATACGGCCGTTCGGGCGCCGGCCCCAGCCAGAGATCCCATTTCAGGTGAGATGGAACCGGCGGGAATTTTTTCGGCATCGGCGGCATTCCCCGATCGCTGCCCACCCAGGCATAAACTTCGCGGACCGGCCCAATCGCGCCCGAACGGATCAACTCGACCACGCGGTGCATGTTAGGAATCGCGTGGCGCTGGACGCCCAACTGAGTGGCCAACTTCTTTCCGGCGGCTAACTCAGTCATTGCGCGGACCTGGGCCACGTTGTGGGCCATTGGTTTCTCGCAATAGCAGTGCTTGCCCATCCGCATGGCCGTGACGGCCGGATGAAAATGCGTGTGGTCCGGCGTGCTCACCACGACGGCATCGATCTGGGCGTCCATCTCGTCGAGCATCCGGCGGAAGTCGTAATACTTTTTCGCCTTGGGAAATCGTTCGTACGCGTCGCCGGCACGGCGGTCGTCGACGTCGCAAAGGGCCACGATGTTCTCGCCCGTGAGATGCTTCAGGTTCCAATTGCCTTGACCGCCGCAACCAATGATGGCGATGTTCAATTTGTCGTTGGGCGACCGGCTGTCCGCTCCCACGCTTCGACCACAAAGCCAAACCGCCGCGCCGGCAAACGCACCGGCTTGAAGCACTCGACGACGACTGATGGAACGCGACATCACGAATCCTTATTCTTTCTCTTAGCGGGTGTCCAGGAATTACTTCCCGATTTCATGGTTTTCCGTACGGGATTTTCCGTGGGTCAGGCTGTGCCTGACAACAAGCATGTCAGGCACAGCCTGACCTACGGAAACTAACAGGTTTTCCGCCATTCGGCTGAAGGGTTACTTGGATTTTAACATCCCCGAACGGTCTATTACATGGTTCGACCGGATTTGAAACACCTTGCCCATAATGTTTATTTTTCCATTTTTCCCATTCACCCACCAACCATGAAATGCAAGAAACCAATCGACAGGGTAATTTGTGCGGAGTCTTCCGATTAAATAGACGATAACGGATATCAGGACTTTGTCGGTTTCTTGGGGGGGATGCTGCACCTATCGCGAAGTTCGTCCAATGAATGTCCTTTCGACTTCTAAAAACATGACGACCAGAGCCGTGTGGGGAGTCCTTACGATTGCCCTGGTCGGTTTGCTGGGCTTGCCCGGCGTTTTGGCCGACCAAGCCAACAGTCCAGGGCTTCGCCCTACCGCCGATCCCGTGTTATTGCCGGTTGATTCCCATCAAACCGACGCGCCCAGCACCATGCGATTGCTTGGCGACGAGCCGGCCCATGAGACCGTCGCCGGGCAGAGCCGGATTCGGGTCCTTGCAGCCAATTCATCCGACGCGGCGGAAAACGTCGAACCAATTAGTGCTTCGGCGAGCGTCCCCCCGCCGGCCGTTGCTCCACCAAGCGGACCTTGGTGCTTTGTCGAAGACGCCGCACCGTCCGGCCAGGCGGCAATCGCCCCGATTGTCCAGGCCACCCACGAAGGCAGTGCCCTCCGGTCGCATAACCTTCAACGTCTCATGGCGGCGATTTACGAAGAGCCCGCCGACACGATCGAGCCCGCGCCGCCCATGCCTCGTGTGCTCCCATCGCTCCAGGCGATGCTTCCACCCGATCCCATGGACGAAAATTCTCGGGGTCTGGCCGCTCCGCGACTTCTGGAAGAAGATCGAAGCGTTCCACCCCGGTTGCCGCCGCGCCGCACGTTGCCCGACGTCGTGCCCGGCGCTCCTTGGACCGACTCGACTCCGACGGACCAATACCCGCCGCGGGCCGTTCCACAAGTCGATTCACCGCGAGTTGAACCCGATCCGTCGCATGTTAACCAACGCGACCCAGGGCAAGAACTGGAATACTACTCCGAATACGCGCCGCCGCAATACGCCGATTCCGGGATAGACCAAAATGTTTATCCTGGCGTCCCTGGTCCCGCCGTGTCTGCCGGCGACGAACCGTTTCGTCTTTTCAGACCGCGTTTGTTGACCTCGCGCGACTTCACGATCGGTGGGTGGGTCGATCAGGGAATCACCGGGGCGGCCAACCGGCCAGCCGATCGCTACAACGGAACGGTCACGTTCAACGACCGTTGCGCCGAATACCAGATGAACCAGCTCTATTTGTTTCTCGAGCGGCCTACGTGCACCCAAGGCGGCGGATTCGACCTCGGCGGGCGCATCGACCTGCTCTACGGCACCGATGCCCGATTCGTAAAAGCGGCCGACGGACTCGAAGCCCGATGGGACCAGAACGAGCGTTTCTACCAACTTGCTTTGCCCCAGTTCTATTTCGACGCGGCCTTGAACGACCTGACGGTCCGGCTTGGGCATTTTTACTCGATCATGGGCTATGAAGTCGTGCCCGGCCCCGAAAACTTTTTCTATTCCCACAGCTACGCCTTCCAATACGGCGAGCCGTTCACCCACACCGGCATGTTAGCGTCGTACGCGGTCGAGGACGGCTTGCTCGTTTCCGGTGGGCTCAGCCGCGGAATCGATCAGTTCGATGATACCGATGGGTCCAACCAACTCGGCGCGCTAGCGGCCGTCCACTGGGCCGATCCCGAAGGCCGCCGCGCGGTTCAGTTCGGCCTCGTCAGCGGCGAGCAAGGTCCCGGCAATCAGACGACGATCTACAGCCTCGTCGGCCAATTGCGCCCGGCCGACGGTCTGCAATGGATTCTCGAACATAACTACGGCCAGAGCGTCGGCGGAAATCCCCACGGCATCGCCAAGGCCGAATGGTACGGGCTGAGCCAGTATTTCCTCTGTCAGTTGACCGAAACTTTCGCCCTGGGCGCCCGCGTCGAATGGTTCGAGGACGTCCACGGCACCCGCGTCCGCGGATTGGGCGACGGCAACCTGGCGACCGGGCCTTATCCGGGCGATTTCTATGAACTCACGCTCGGTTTGAATTGGCAGCCCGGCCCCAATTTCCTCCTGCGTCCCGAGGTCCGCTGGGACTGGTACGACGGCGAAAGCCCGGCGGGCCACCGCCCCTTTGACGGCGGCCAGTCCAACCGGCAACTGCTTTACGGCTTCGACTTGATCGTGCTGTTCTGAAATCGCGCGGCACGAAACGCGGAGCGGCGAATCAACATCATAGCATCGCAGGTCAGGCACTCTCGTGCCTGACAATTCTAAATGCGACTCCCAATGGCGCGCGATTGTGCGCTTGGTTGCTCGATATTGTCAGGCACGGGGGTGACTGACCTACCAAGTTGGAATGAGATCCGGCTGGCAAGAAACACCAAAGGCACGTGGTAAATGCCACGTGCCCTTGGTTCTTGAAATCCATCGGGTAAACGCGGCGGAGTTTTTCGGTTCCGCCACGTTCAACCGCGCTTTGTCGAACCGTGCTCAGTTATTGGCCCAAACCCCGCCGATTTTGCCGGCCACGGCCGTGCTGGTGATCAACGTCGAGGCGCCCAGCGCCAACAGGGCGACCAGCGTGAGGGTGTACGACAGCGAGCCGACCAGAGCAATCACGCCCAGCACGATCGCGCCGCCGCCGACAAGCACTTCGGCTCCCGCGGCCGCGGTCACCGCGTCGGTAATCATGTTCTTGAAGTACGGATGATGCGCCGCGCGATCGGACGCGAAATGGGCGAGCCGATTGGCGATTCCCGCTCCCAGGAGAATGCCGCTCCCCAACACGATGGCCGACACGGCGGTAAGCGTGGGCGCTTCGATGCCCAAAAGCGCGAGAATACCCAACACCACGCACGTGGCTCCCGCGACGAACTCGGCGGTCAGGCCGGCCCGGATGTCGGCGATCGGATGCATTCCGCCCGCGTCGTTGACCACGTGCGAATAGCACGTGCCCACCGTAATTCCTTGGACGACCAGCGCCGAGGCAACGGCCAGCGTGGCGACGGCGGCCATGTACATCGGGTTGAGCCCGGCCAGGCCGAGAATGGTCAGAACGACGGCAGCCGCGCCGGCAACAATCTGCACCGTCGTGCTGCTGCTCGTGATACCCGCCGCTTGATACAACTGATGTTCGTGTTGGGCGACTTGATTAGCCCCCTGGTCGCCGCTACCTTCGTGAGTCATTGGATTTTCTCCCAAGTAATCGACGCGCGACGCTTTCGATCCGCCGGGTTCGCGCTTGGCCGGCCATGCCATGAAAAAGGAAAAGACGCCTTTTGTGGACGGCGCCCGAGGGGCATTTCAGGCAGAAAGTGCCCGTCCCCTTTTTTCATCTTTTGGCACGAAAAAACCGCCTGCCCGGTCTTGCTTGGCGTGGTCGTCTGGGAAGGTCTGTCAGGCGTCTTACGACGAACCGGGCCTCTGTGGTAATATATGACGCCACAACCATTAAGGAGCCCATCTTACCGGTTTTTATGGGCATTCGCTCGTAAGTCCTTATCCAGAAACAATTTCGGGCATTTCGCAAACCAGATTAGACAACATTGGAAACCCGGCGGAGAGAGACCAACGCCCCATGACCAGGCAGCAACCGACCCAGGAACAACTCCATCAGTGGGACTGCCGGCACGTCTGGCATCCGTTTACCCAAATGGCCGAATACGAGCCGCTGGTGATTCAGAAGGCTTACGGCTGCACGCTGGTCGACCTTGAGGGCCGCGAGTATCTCGACGGCGTGAGCAGCCTTTGGTGCAACGTTCACGGCCACCGCCATCCGGCAATCGACGAGGCCATTCGACGCCAGTTGGACCAGGTGGCCCACGTCACCTCGTTAGGGCTTTCCAACCCGACGACGATCGAACTGGCCGCACGGCTGGCCGAGATCGCTCCGTCGGGCCTTTCCCACGTCTTCTTTTCCGACGACGGAGCGACAGCCGTCGAAGTGGCCCTGAAAATGGCCTTTCAATACTGGCGTCAATGCGAGCGGCCGCGGCCCGAAAAAACTCAGTACATCGCCCTGGGCAACGCCTATCACGGCGACACGCTCGGCGGTGTGAGTGTGGGCGGCGTCGAGCGTTTTCATGCCATGTTCCGGCCTCTCCTGTTCGACGTGCTGCGGTTGCCGACGCCCAATCCCTATCGCCCGCCGGAGGGCGTTTCGTCCGAGGAACTCTTGGACCATTGCCTCGGCCGGCTCGAAACGCTGCTCGAAGAGCGTCATGAGCAAATCGCCGCGATGGTCGTCGAACCTTTGGTTCAAGGCGCAGCCGGCATGATCATGCACCCGCCCGGTTATCTGCGGGGCATCCGCGAATTGACCCGCGAATACAACGTCCTTTTGATCGCCGACGAGGTGGCCGTTGGTTTTGGTCGCACGGGCCGCATGTTCGCCTGCGAGCACGAGCAGGTCGCGCCGGATTTGCTCTGCCTGGCCAAAGGAATAACCGGCGGTTACCTCCCGCTTGCGGCCACGTTGGCCACGGACGAGATCCACCGCGCTTTTTTGGGCGACTATGCCGAGGGCAAGACGTTTTTCCACGGGCACACCTACGGCGGCAATCCGCTTGGCGCGGCGGCGGCGCTGGCGACCCTCGACATTTTCGAGCACGAACGCACGCTCGAGGCGATTCAACCGAAGATTGCCCGGCTTGGCGAACATCTTGCGAGGATCGCCCGATTGCCCGAGGTCGGCGACGCTCGTCAGCGCGGTTTGATCGGCGCCGTCGAATTGGTCCGCGACAAGGCTACTCGGGAACCCTTTGCCTGGGAGGCAAAGCGGGGAATTCGCGTCTGTCGCCGCGCCCTGGATCATGGCGTGTGGATTCGCCCCTTGGGCAACGTGCTGGTGATCATGCCGCCGTTGTGCGTTTCGACAAGCCAACTCGACCGGATTTGCGAGGCTGTCGAAGAGGGCATCCAGGCAACCGCCTCGTGACCAGCCGGCACGCGCCGAACAACCCTCACCGGCCGCATTATCCGTGGCACTCGACCCCGGGCACGTCAAAAAGGCCCCTTGGCGGCCCGCGTCCCCGCGACGTATGTCCTATGGTTTCCTGGGTTTGTCTCGTTTGTCGCGAAACGGCGACAGATGACGAAACCCACACGGCGCGCCATCGGCGCGAACCGGGGCACGGAAATCCCTGATTGCCGGCGGGCCTTGCCCGCCCGCATCGCCGTCGACGACGCATGTCGCACGGACAAAGTGTTTACCGGAAGACCGGAAGGAGATTGTCCCTTGATGCGTGGGTCCAGTCTTTCCTTGACCAAGAGATTGTGGATGGGGGTCGGCGGCATTGTCGGCTTTCTCGTCGCGAGTCTCGCGGGCTACCAGTATGCAACGATCATGACCGGCAATGCGTTTGTCGATCTGTTGCATACCGAAGTCGCGATGGACCGCGACGTGAGCCGGGCCAAGGCATGCATGCTTCAATGCCGCCGGTCGGAGAAAGGATTTATTCTCCATCGCGATCAACAATTCGCGGCCCGGTTCGACGAGGAGCTTGCCCAGTTGCTCGCCCAGTGCAAGACGATCCGCGCCTCCGCCCAAAACGCCGGATACGCCGACATGGCCGACCAGGCGATGAACGCAGCCGCGCTGTCGGATCGCTACGGGCAAGCTTTTCAGCGCGTCGTCGCCGCGTGGCAGCAGCGTGGCCTCGATTACAACGCGGGACTGCAGGGACATCTGCGCCAGGTCATGCACTTGCTGGCCGACCGAATGAAGCAGCACGCCTTGGACGACGTCAACCATGGCCTCTCGGAACTACGCGAGGCTGAAAAGGACTGCCTGCGCCAGGCGACCATCGAGCACGTTCAAGAGTGGCAAGCGGCGGCCGAGAACATGCGCGTGTGCATCGTTCGGAGCACCTGCAACGAGGAAACACGCCAACATCTGTCTGAATGCCTCACGCGTTATCAAGATCTTCAACAGGATTATCTCGAAGCCAGGCTTGGTCCGGCACGCGTCGGGTCGAAAAAAACCACAACTCCGACCGACCGAGAAACACCCCCTGGTCCCGAGCCAAATCCCGACAACGGTTCCGGAGGCCGAACGGCGCCGCTTATCGCGATAGTTACCCGGCTAGACGATGCCCTCGACGCCATGGCGAGGGAAGTCGACCGCATGAACGTGTGCCAGGTCAATCAACTCATCCTGGGCATCCGGATGAGCGAGAAGGACTACCTGCTGCGAAATCAAGACCGATACGTCCGTCAGACGCAAGAAGCCATCGAAAATCTTTTAGAAGCCCTGGAACGATCGAAAATCGATCCTCAATCGCTCGAACAAGCCCAGTTCGCGCTGAACGAGTATCAGAGGGCTTTCGACGAGCTCGTGGCCGAGGATCGCGTGATCGCGGTCAATATGCGGGCCATGGACGAAGCCGTCCATCAATTGGAGCCGATCATGCGATCGCTCTCCGGACGAATCGAACAGTTGGCCCTCGACCGAACCAAGACCGTCGAGGCCCGCGCCAACCTGCTGACCAAGGTGTCCATGCTCGCCGGCGTCGTTAGCGGACTCTTGGCTTTTGGCCTGGCATTCGTCCTTCCCCCGGCCATCGTGGGGCCAATACAAAAATGCACCGCGTTCGCGCAAACGATCGCGCGGGGCAACTTGGGCGGACGGCTCGACATTCGGCGAAAGGACGAGGTGGGCCGGCTCGCCACCGCCTTGAACCAGATGGCCGGCGACCTCGGCCAGATGGTCCACGACATCAAGGAAGCCGGGGAACGCGAAAAAACCGCTCAAGCCGATCGCGCCGAACAGGAACGCCGCGCGGCCGAGGCCGAACAACGCGAAGCCGCCGAAGTCGCCCGACGCCGACAGGAACACTTGGAAGCACAACAGCATCAGGAACGCGAACTCGCCAACCAAGAACGCCGCCGCGCCGAGGAAGAACAGCGTAAAGCGACCGTCCTCCGGCGCAAGGTGGACCGCTTGTTGGAAGTCGTCGCGGCCGCCGCCGAGGGCGATCTGACCCGGCAAATCGAGATCGAGGGAAACGAGCCTATCGACGAGTTGGCCGTCGGCATCCAGCGGATGCTTCAAGAATTGGCCGGAATCATCGCCGAGGTGACCCAGAGCACGGATCAATTCGCCGAAGGATCCTTCATGATCGCCCAGAGCACGCAGACGCTTGCCCTAGGCGCCCAGGCTCAGAGCGTCAGTCTCGAGCAGATGAACTCGTCGATCGCGGAACTCACGCAATCCATCAAGGCTGTTAAGGAAAACTCTTCAAACGCCGACAAGGTCGCCCGAGAGACCACCCTGCTGGCCGAGGAAGGCGGTCAGGCCATCCAGAAATCGGCCGAGGCCATGGAACTCATGCGCCAAAGCGCCAAGCAAATCGGCGAAATCATCCAGGTCATTTCCGAAATCGCCGACCAGACCAACCTGCTGGCGCTGAACGCGGCGATCGAGGCTGCCCGCGCCGGCCAGCACGGGCTCGGCTTCGCCGTGGTCGCCGACGAAGTGCGCAAGCTGGCCGAACGATCGAACCAGGCGACCGACGAAATCGCCAAGCTGATCCGCCAATCAACCCAACGGGTCGAGGAAGGCGCCGAGCTGAGCGACTTGACCGGCAAATCACTCAAACGAATCATCGCCGGCGTCGAGAGCACGGCCCAGGGCATCAGCCAGATTGCCCAGCTCACCATCGAGCAAGCCACGATCGCCACCGAAGTGTCGTCCGCCGTGGTTGGCATCGCCAAGGTCACCGAGCAAGTCACCAGCGGAAGCGAGGAAATGGCGGCCAGTAGCGAACAACTCGGCGCCAACGCCGACCGCCTGCGAACCGTCGTCTCACGGTTCCGCATCTGAGGAAATCCGAGGCACGTAGGGTGACGCGCCCGGAGGCTCGAGGGGCATGTTTTTTCAACACTTCCACGCCCTTCACAAGCTTGGGGCGTGTCAACTATTGACCTTCGCAGAATTAGTGACACCCCGGCGTTGGAGGGTCACGCTCCGTCGTGGCCGGTACTAACCGAATTTCATAGACGCGACGGAGCGCGTCCCTCCAAGTCGCGTTCGTTGCTCTGGACTCACTACTTCTGCGAAGGTCAATAACTGGTCCAGCGGCCCCTCCACTTGCCAAACGGAGCCAAATGGCGACAATGGCGGGTACAAGGTTTGAACCGTCTCCGTGTTCCCGTGCCTCCGTGGTAAAAGAGTCCGTTACCGGCGTTATCGGCTGGCAGGGCCGCTCCCTTACGGTCGTAGTTCGGTTGGTGATTTGGTTGAGTTGAGAGGAGTTATTCACACCATGAGTCAGAGTTCTGGAATCGATCCTAAGTCAACCTCCAACAGCCAGTGGCACGCGCTGGCCCAACGCATCTTGGACGGCCACGTGCTCGAACCGTCCGAGGCCCGGGCCATTCTCGACGCCGACGACGCGGAACTCATCGACCAGATCGCGGCCGCCTATCGTATCCGCCGCCATTGGTTCGGCAACCGGATGCACCTCAACTTTCTCATCAACGCGCGCAGCGGAAAATGCGGCGAGGACTGCGGCTATTGCAGCCAGTCGCGCGCGAGCCGCGCGGAAATCAACCGCCACGAACTCCTTTCGCCCGACGAATTGCTCGCCGGCGCCGACGAGGCCGCTCGGCACAAGGCCAAGACCTATTGCATTGTGACCTCGGGCCGCGAACCGTCCGAATCCGTTCTGGCGACGATCGAAGAGGTCGTCCCTCGAATCAAGCAAGCCCACCGGCTCAAGGTCTGCGTTTCGCCGGGACTGCTCACCGACGAAAAAGCCCGGCGGCTCGCCCTGGCGGGCGTCAATCGGATCAACCACAACCTGAACACGTCCGAGCGGTTCTACCCGAGCATCTGCACGACGCATACCTACAAGCAGCGGCTCGACACGCTTGCCGCCGTACGGCGCGCGGGGCTCGAAATCTGCTCGGGGGGCATTGTCGGCATGGGCGAAACGGCCGACGACCTGGTCGAGCTGGCCCTGCGGCTCGGCCGGCTGGCCATCGAGGCTGTTCCGATCAATTTCTTCATCCCCATTCCCGGCACTCCCTTGGCCGGCGTCGACTATCTCACGCCGCGGGTGTGCCTGAGGACCCTCGTGCTGTTCCGCATGGCCAATCCCAAGTGCGAACTCCGCATCGCCGCCGGACGCGAACGGAGCCTCGGTCCTCTGCAACCGCTGGGCCTGTACGTCGCCAACTCGATTTTCGTCGGCGACTATCTGACGACCAAGGGCCAGCCGCCCAGCGCCGATTATGAAATGCTCGAAGCCCTCGGCTTCGAGCCGGTCCTCGATGGAGCGCATTAATTAGGTAGCAAACTCGTTTCATCGAAGGTGACTTCATGAGTCAGACTTCAAAGCAAGACGTCTCCGAGTTGATTCGCAAGGCGCGCGCCGGCGACGCCGCGTGCCGCGACGGTTTGTTTGCCTTGTGCCGAAGCTACCTGGGCGTGGTCGCCCAGGCGCAGATCGAGACGTGGCTCCGCGCGAAAGTCGACGCCTCGGACGTCGTTCAGCAGACGATGCTCGAAGCCCATCGCGATTTCGCCCGCTTCGACGGCGCGTCGGAAAAAGAATGGCTGGGCTGGCTCCGCGGCATCCTGAAACACAACCTGGCGGACTTTGTGCGGCACTATCGCGGCACAGCCAAGCGACAAACGCGCCGCGAGGTCCGCTGGCGCGATCCAGCCGCGAGCACACTCGCTCCCGGGGCTCCCGAGCCGGCCGCCCCCGGCGCGACGCCCAGCCAGGAAGTCGCGCGGATGGACAATGAGCTTCGCGTGGCGGCCGCCCTGGCCGAACTGCCCGACGACTATCGCGAGGTGATTGCCCTGCGCAATTTTCAGCGTCTGCCGTTTTCCGAAGTCGCCCAGCAAATGAACCGCTCGCGTCCCGCCGCGCAAATGCTCTGGATGCGGGCCCTCAAACGGCTCGAACAAACACTCGACGAAGACGTTTCACCATGAACCACACAAACCCATCTTCGGACGACGCGCTGTTCTCGTTGTTGAACGACTACGTGGACCGGCTTCACGCCGGCGAGCCGGTTGACCGCGACCGTTTGCGGCGCGAGCATCCCGAGCTGGATTCCGCGCTCGACTGTCTCGACGTACTCGACAGCTTCGTGCGCGAGGTTCCGGATGATCCGATAGCACGGGAAATCGTCGACGGCACCGCGGCAACGGACGACGAGGGGCTTTCCGACGCCGCCCGGCGGCAGTTTGGCCCCTACGAACTTATCGAGGAAATCGGACGCGGCGGCATGGGCATTGTTTACAAGGCCCGCCAGACGGCGCTCGACCGGACGGTGGCCGTCAAGATGATCCTGGCCAGCCACGTCGAGTCGATCGAGCACCTGCGACGTTTCCAGGCCGAGGCCAAGGCCGCCGCGCGGCTCCAACACCCCAACATCGTCCACATTCACGAGGTCGGCCAGCTCCACGGGCGGCATTTTTTTGCCATGGAGCTGATCGACGGCGTCAGCCTGGCCCAACGTCTCGCCCAGGGCCCCATGGACACGCCCGAGATCGTCCGGCTCGTTGCGGCCACCGCCCGGGCCATCGCCGAACTCCACCACCACGGCATCGTCCATCGCGACTTGAAGCCGTCGAACATCCTGTTGGACGCCGAGGGCCACCCCCACGTGACTGATTTCGGTCTGGCCAAGATTTTCGAGTCGGACGCGACGCGAACCGCCACCGGCGTGATCGCCGGCACGCCCAGCTACATGTCGCCCGAACAGGCCGCCGGCCGCAACGAGTTGGTCGGCCCGGCCAGCGACGTCTACAGCTTGGGAGCCATCCTCTACGAACTCCTGACGGGCCGTCCCCCATTTCGAGAGCCTACGCCCGTCGAAACAGTGCTTCACGTTCTTTCGCGCGAGCCGGAGCTTCCGCGACGGTTCAACAGCAAAGTGCCCCGGGCACTCGAACAAGTGTGTCTGAAATGTCTGGCCAAATCGCCCGAGGCTCGCTATGGGTCGGCCGACGATCTGGCCGACGACCTCGACCGATTCGCCCGAGGCGAGCCGCTGGCGGCGAAAATGCCCGGTTGGACCGAGCGGGTGCGTCGTTGGACGCGGCGTCAGCCGGCGCTGGCCTCGCGGCTGGGCGCGTTGGCCGTGTTTTACTCGGTCGAATTGGTCAACTATTACCACGGCGCCGTCGACCAGGCGTTTCACTGGGAAATTTCGTTGTTGGTGGCCCTCTGGGCCGGCATGTCCATTGGCTTCCAGCAGTTTGTCGCGCGCGAACGTTGGGCTGTCCCCGCCTGCTTCGGCTGGGGAACGCTCGACGCCGTGTTTCTCCTGGCCGCGCTCCTCTTCCTGGCCGATGGAGTCGCCAGCCCGCTGGTCATCGGCTATCCGTTGCTGATCGTCGCTTCCGGCCTGTGGTTTCGGGTCCGATTCGTTTCCTACATGACGCTCCTGTCGTTGTTCTCCTACGGCGTTCTCGTCGTCGACTTCTACTATCGACGACCCTATCTGGCCGAACATTTCGACACGGCGATCGACCGGCACATCCTTTTCGCCGTCGCCTTGGTCGTCGAAGCGGCGGTTGTCAGCTATCTGGTCCACCGGCTGCGGACCATGAGCCGTTATCTCGGCCAATAAACCGAACCGCGCCCGTAAGGAAGCGGATCCACGGTTAAGCGGTTCCCAGACTATCCGTGGGGGGTGCGCTGGGCGTTTTTTTACACCGCTCGCGGGCTTCCGCCTGCGGCTATTATCCTCGAACAACGCAACTTGTATGTGACGGCCGTAATGTAGATCCTCGCCACGCCTAGCATTGCCTACCTCTCGCTTATTGCCCATATTATCGAACCGGAAAACTTAGCTAAACCAACCAATTCAATCCAACCGATAGAGACGATGCGATTATGCCCAATCCAAGTGCCTCTTCATGCCATAACGGGAAACGAAAATGGTTCACAAGCAAATACTTATTGTCGTGGTAACGCTCGCCGCCGCGTGGCTGCTGGGTGACGCCCGGGCCAACGCCCAAACCGTCAAAAAATCGTCGAGCCCCTCACTGCTCGAACGAGTCGATCGTTTCGGCGTGAAGGTGGTCGACGGGATTTTCTCGCGGCTGCCGGGCAGCCAATCGTCGACCGGACACGAGCAGCAGATGCTCGACGACGACGCATCGCCCCGGACGGGCAGCGCGATTCGACCCGCCAAGTCGCTCGATGCGGCCAATCCCACGACGTCGAGCCAGCCTAGCGGCAATACCAACACGAGTTCGTCGGGCATGTCGCCCTACGAAGCCTATCCGACCAGGGCCGAGCTAACCGCGTCGACGCCCGAGCCAACGCCCGAGTCCTCGCAACCAAGGGTGCCGCTGGGCGCTTCGCCGTGGAACGCCACGGGCAATACGTCGGGTCCGATGCCGCCGTCGGCCGGCGATCCACCGGTCGCCGCGTCCGTGTCGTCCACGCCGGCGACTGGCGGCCTTGTGGTCCGCAACACGACCATAACCGAAAATCAGCCGGCCAGCGGGCCAAATTCATCGGTTGGTGGACAATCCGGCCCGAGCGGAACGTCCGCGCCATTGCACCAGCGACTCGCTCGCTTCCGCCAGTCGGTTTTTGGCAACACGCCGACGGAATCCAAGCCGTCCGACGTTGCTCCGGCCCAACCGGCGGCGGCCTCATCGCGTGCCACGGCCGCACCAACCATGGCCCCGCCGCGTCAAGCCGAGCGACGAGTTCCGACGTTGGCCCCGCGACGACCGGCCGAATCTTCGGTCGCGCCCTCCGATCCTGAGCCGAATCCCGCCGCCGGTCCGAGCCTTACCGAGCAAACGCCGACCCGGGCGCCCGAGCAACCCGGCCATCCAGCAACGGTTCCGATGGTTGAATCAGTCGCCGAAGCCCATCCGAGCGTTCCGGAGACTTCATCCCCGACGGTTCCCGATGCTGCCGGCGTGGCTTCCGTGTCCGGCGACCCTTCGCCGCGCGGCGCGCAAGTTCTGCTGACTCGGCGCAGCCCCATGTTGAACGTTCAAACGCTTGGTCCGGCGCGGATCGCGGTTGGCAAGCAATCAACCTACGAGGTCCACGTCGAAAACTCCGGCGACGTGGCGGCCAACAACGTGGTCGTCACCATGGCCTTGCCCGACTGGGCCGACGTCGTCGGAAGCGAAGCCACCAGCGGAGCGATTTTCGCGGAGCCGGGCGCCGGCGGCGGCCGGCAGTTGGTCTGGAAGATCGGTCCGATGGAAGCCAAGGTTCGCCAGAAAGCCACGCTGGCCATTGTGCCGCGTCAGAGCCGGCCAATCGATCTGGCCGTCCGCTGGGATTTCACCCCCATCACATCGCAAACCGTGATTCAGGTCGAGGAACCCAAGCTCAACCTCCGCCTGGCCGGTCCGCGCGAAGTCCATTTCGGCGAACCCCAGATTTTCAAACTTGAAATCTCCAACACGGGCAACGGCGCCGCTGATCAATTGGTGCTGATGATGATGCCGCTGGTGCCCGGCGAAGGCGCGCCGACGCAACATCGCCTGGGCACGCTGGCCGCAGGCGAAAGAAAAGTGATCGACATGGAGCTGGTCGCCCGAAATCCCGGCTCGCTTGCCGTTCAGATGGAGTTGCGTTGCGACGGCCCCGCCCGGGCTCAATTGAATGAAACCCTTCTGGTGCGCAAGGCCAACGTCGAGGTGGCCGTCGACGCCCCGAAGGTCCAGTTCACCGGCGCCGTGGCGACCTACAGGATTCGGGTTCGCAACTCGGGCAACGCCTCGGCCGAGGACGTTCGGCTTGTGGCCAAGATTCCACCCGAGGCCAAGCTGATCGCCGCCGGCAACCACGGCCAGGCGGCGTCCGACGGGCAATCGGTCCAATGGAAACTCGATCGGCTGGCCGAGGGAACCGAACAAGAGCTGTCGGTCCAATGCCAATTGGCCCGCGAGGGATACACCCAAATGAAGGTCGAAGCCATCGCCAAGCGGGTTTCGGCCGAGGCGACGGCCGTTACGCGAGTCGAATCGATCGCCGATCTGGCCCTCGAGGTATGCGACCCGTCGGGCCCGGTGCCGTTGGGTCAAACGGCCGACTACACGATTACGATCCACAACCGGGGAACGAAAGACGCCTCGGACGTTGAGGCAGTCGTCTATTTTTCGCAGGGTATTGAGCCCGTCTCGGCCAAAGGAGCACCCTACAAGCTTCAGCCGGGCCAGGTGTTGTTCGACGCGATCGGCGTCGTCCCGGCCGGCAAGAAGGTCGTGCTGAAGATCGCCGCGCAGGCGCAGGCGGCGGGCAACCACATGTTTCGCGCCGAGGTTTATTGCCGGCCGTTGGGCACCAAGCTCGTCGGCGAGGAAACCACCCACTTCTACCAGGGTGATTTCGACTTGCCCGGCCAACGCCCCATGCTCGGCGCGACCGCGCCCCAGGAAGAAAACCCGCCGCAAACCGCCGACCGGCGCAACCAACCGACCATGGCGCCGCCGGCGGGCGGCCCCGCGCCCCTCGAACCCGCCCCGGCAAGGTATTGAGCGGTAGGCGGAATAACTCGAAACCCCAATCTCAAATTTCAGATCTCAAATTTGAGATCCGAGATTTGAGATTTGAGATCTGGGATTTGAGATCTGGGATATTCGATCTTTACCCTCGCCTTTACTCTTCCTCGTAGTGCTCGACTTTCGGCCAGTAGGTCTCGAAGTTGAAATCGGGGCTGTTGTCCAGGTCGTGGCAATTCTGGCACATCTTGGATAGGTTCGTTTGCGACTCTTCCTTGGTCACGCGCACGGCTTCATAGAGCTTCTCTTGCAGCGCCAGGTCGCTGCCGTCCTCGGCGTCGCAATGAGCTCCGCCGGGACCGTGGCACGACTCGCAGCCAACGTCGAGCATCTCGGGCGTCTTTTTCGCGCTGAGAAAACCGGTCTTGTAGGGAAAATGCTTGGTCGGATGCCAGCCGATCACGTGGCAACTGATGCACTCGGGATCGAAATTGCGCGGCGGATCGCCCTCGACCAGCGTTTGCCACGCCTTCGCGTGGCCGCTCTTCTTCCACACGCGATACGACTCCTCGTGGCACGACTTGCACCGCTCCGAGCCGACGAACGGGCCGTTCACGTCGCTTTGCGGATGGGAAACCGGCCGAATTCCCAGCCCCTCAAGCCCTAGCCGCTTGAGTTCCTCCTGATAGGCGACCATGATCCGATACATGGCCTTCGACGCCGCGAATCGCGAGTCCAACGGCACGCGCTGATAGCGCAGCGGCTTGGCCGGATCGTCGTAGAGCCCCAGCACGACCGCATTCATCCCCTTCTCGCCCATCTCGATCAACAAGGACTGCGTGTCGGGAATCTGGAGCGGCTCCCTGGGCGGCTCGGGCGGGCCGCCGGAGGTCACCACAAGCTGAAAATCGGGAAACTCCTTTCCCAACGCGATCGACTCCTCCTTCGTCGCGAAGGCCAACAACACCAGCAAGTTGCAATTCTTCTTCAGCGCCGGCAAAACCTGGGCGATGGCGTCCTCGGGCGAGGCCAGCTCGATCTCCGGGTTGTTGGCGAGCAGATTGTGATACGACTTACCCAAAACGGCCGTTACGCCCACCTTCAGACCGCCAACCTCAACGATCTTTGTTTTGGCCGTCACCCCGGCGTCCAGGCCGAACAACCCCACGTTGGCCGAAACAAACGGGCTCGGCTCGGCCGCAACCGACACCAACTCGGCCGTTGGAAGCTGCAGGTCGTTGATCCCCAGCCCGATCGCGTCGTAGCCCATCTTGCGCATGGCGTCGACCGTTCGCTGAAATTTAATCTCGGCCTGGGGGCCGTAGCCTTTGCTCAACCCGCCGGCGTCGACGCACACCACCGGCCAGCCTTGCTTGCGAAGTGACTCGATCATCGCGTGCCGGCGGCTCAGGCCTCCCTTCATCCGGTCCAAGCCCGCGCAACCGCACGGCTCGATGTAGCCGTCCTCGCGGCCCGTGATCACCAGCGACAACTTCGGCCGCGGCCACCCGACGAAAATCGGACCGTTTTCCTTGATCGGATCGAAGGGTTCCTTTTCCGTTTCCGTTTCCTCGGCCTTGACGACCGGCGTCTCGGCAGCCGGGGGCGAAGGCGACGCCTCCGGTGCGTGCTCGCCGCCGGGCGCGTCGGTCTTTGTCGCGTCGGGTGGCGCCGTCGGCGGCGGTTGGGGAAATACACTCGATTCACCTTGTGACGAGCGATCACCGGAAGGCTGTTCCATGGGCCGCGCTGCGTTGGGCTCCTCCGAATCGGGCAGCGGAGCTTGCGGCCGACGCATCGGATTCGAGGCTTCCGCCGCATCGGGCGGCGGCGTCTCGCGCAACGGATTGCGCAGCGCCGGCGGTTCGGACGGGGCAGGGGCCAGAGGCGGCGCAAAGGCGTCGGCCGGCGGCTCCGTCGCCGGCTCCGTCTCGGCGGGCGCCGGCGCATCGCGATCGACGGCCTCTTCTTGCGCCGGTTCCTCGGGTGGGGGCAAAACCGGGGGTAGCGGCATGGATGCCGCCGACTTGTCTGCGTCGCTGAACGGGTCGGCCGGCGGAGGTAAGGTTTCCGCCGCCGGGTTCTTCTCATTCGACGCCCAACCACCCGACGGCGAGCTGGCCGCCGGATCCGGTTTCGACGAATTATCCGAGCGAGAACATCCGGTCGATAGCGCGACAATGCCGGCCAGCAGGATGAAACATAAGTATAAAACGCGCATGAATCTGATCCGTCATCGTTTTTAAGAGCCCCGGAGATCCTTCTCGCCGACTTCCTTGTTTTCCACATCCTCGGTTGTCCATCGCACGCCGCACTACCCACCCTCGACCGCGAAACTGACCAGCGCCTTGATCCGGGGAGCTTGCGGATGGTTCGTGTTCAGAATCACATGGCCGGCCGGGGCTTGCCGCGACCCCAAGTAATTGGCCGGGCCGCTTTCCTTGGCAACTCGAATCCGCAATGGAATCCGCGCCACGCTCCCGCTGCCCACGCCGGTTGGTTCGCCCAATTCGGCCGTCAGCAATTCGGGAGGAAAAACCTCGGCCACCTCGACGTCGATCGAGCGGTGGTATCGTCCTCGCACCACGAGAAAAAGCGTACGGTCGGCTCCCTCGCCCGGCGGTAAAATTCCCAAAGACAACGTCTGACGCTCTTCGTTCCAGTCGCGGCCCACGATCGAAAAATCGCTGACCACTTTTCCCTTGATCGGGATTTCCAACCGGGCGTCCTTCGGCAGATTGGTGTCCACGAGGATTGTCTGCCGAAATCGCCCCAGAGGCAACCCGGGTTTTATCGCAATCGCCAGTTCGTAGCCGCTTTTGGCGTCCTTTTCCGCCGCGAGCTGCTCGGCCGAAAGACGCGACGACGTCACGTCGAAGTATTCCGCCGTGCTCGCGTCCTCCAGACTGACGTCGGTTAGCGTAAGCTCGTCGGAACGATATGCGAACACGTGGACCTTGCTCTTGACCTGATGGCCCGCGGGCATCTCGCTAAAAACCACCTCCGGGGGGGAGGATCGAAGCGCCGCCGTTACCCGACCCTTCACGGCCAGCGTGATTTTAGGTTGTTCCGGATCGTTCGTGTGGATCGTGGCCCTCTGCTCGTAGGGGCCGAAATACTCCTTCGCCGTCCAGGTCAACGTGATTTTCGTTGATTTGCCCGGTCCGATTGTCCGGGTCGTGAAGTCGCTCATCGCGCACTTGCAGCTTGTGCCCTGGTTTTCGATTTCGAGTAAACCGTTGCCCTCGTTGCGGATGACGAACGCATGTTTCTTTTCCTCCTTGGCGTCCATCGTGCCGAAATCAAAAACCTCTTGCTCCACGACGACTCTTGGAATTCCCTTGGTTTCTGGGCTCGCTTCGCCGGGCACCGCCGGCCGAGGTGGAACGACCGCCTGGGGAGACGGCAACTCGCCGGCCGAAAAACCGAGCGGCCTGAGCGCATAAGCCCCCCCAATTGCACCACCGATTACGATTGCCAAAAATGCCCAAAGCCAAATCTTCATAACACAATTTCCGTCCAAGTCGCGCCGCAAGAGAAAAGAAAGGGTAATGCTTCAGTCGGCCGAAGTATTACAATTCTACGAACCAGCTACTATACGCAGCAAGCGCTTTCGGTGTTTGTCGGGCATCTTCTTGTCGTGGTGGGGCATGGCATCATCCAGGCGCAGGGCCATTTTTGCCTCCTCCAACGCAGCGGCTCCCTGGCCCGACCGCTCCAGGGCAATGGCCAGCTTGCCATGGAATTCGGCCTTGTTGGGATAAAGAATCGCGGCCTTGCCGTAGGCCGCCAGGGCCGATTGCAGGTCGTCCTCCGACAATGTGGCGTCGTATACCTCCAGATACTGGTCCCCCAGCGTGGCCCACGACGGGGCTAAACGCGGATCAAGCTCCATCGCCTGGGCCGCGTATTGCTTGAATTCATCGAGCGATCGCTCGTCGCGCCGCTCGCGCCAGTCGGCCAACGCCACGGCGGCTAGTTCCCGTCGACAGTCGGGCAACCACGGATCGGCCGCCGCGGCCGTGCGTAGGTGGGCTTCCCGGTTTACGGCGTCGAACGCCGCCGCAAGCATGGGTCCCCGGGCACTGAGCACCGGCGCGTATCCCGTCCAATAACAGGCCCCGGCCAGCACGACCACCGCGACCGTGGCGACCCACGCGGCCGCTGGCGGCCACTGGCGACTCGGCCGCGCGTCGACCGCCGACAGCCCCAACGCCAACAGCAGCCAAAACGTACCGGCCACGCCCGGGAAGCCGATTCCCCCGGCCGCCAGAAGATGAATCAACAGCACCACCAAGCCGATCACTAAAACGGCGACCGGCAGCGAACCCCGGCCCACCCAGTCGCGCATCAAAAACACAACCGCCGCTGCCGCCGGCCCGCCAATCAACAGCAAGGCCATGCTCGGCATGCTGCCGGTCAATAATCCCAGCAGCCACGCCGCCAGAAATCCGGCCGCGGCCCCGCCCACGATCCATGGGCTGGCGTCATCGAACCACTGAGTGTGAACATCTGGCCCAGGCACAAATTCCCGCACCGGCAGACCGCCGGCGGTGGTCCGCCAGTGCCGCCAGATGCCATGCGCCAAGCAACCCAGCACCGCTATGAAAGCCAACAGGGCTCCCGTGCCCGAGGTGGCCCAAATTTCCAAAAAGAAATTGTGCGGATCGCCCACTTCCTCGCTTGCCTCGGGCAGTTTGTAAGTCGAGTAGGCGTTCTGGAATTGGCCCGGCCCACAACCGAGCCACGGATGATCGGCGATCATTGCCATGGTCGAACGCCAGTACTGAAGCCGATAGCCCAGCGACTTACCAGCCTCGCTCACGACTTCACGATCGAGTCCGCCGGCCGCCATGGCGACGATCACCATCGCGGCGACGGCCGCCAGACCGACGGCCGGCCATCGCCAGCCGATCACCCGCCGCGCGGCCATGCGCGCGAGACCGACCAACACCAGGCCCACGGCCGCCGCGACCATTGCGCTGCGACTTTTGGTCAATAGGAGGCAAACACCCATCGTCGCAACGACCAAAAGTATTCCCATTGCGCCGGATACCATGCCGGGCTTTATGCCCACGCCGAGTGCCACGCCGGGTGCCATGCCGGGTGCCATGCCCACGCTTGCGTGGGCATGTTCCTTCGATTCCTTTTCATGCCCACGCAAGCGTGGGCATGGCACCCCAAATCGTGGCCACGGCACCCCGAAGCGAGGCCACGCCACACCGCCCAGCGCCCCCACGCCCAGAGCCGCCACCAACCACGGCGCGAGGTAGCCCGCCAACGAGTTGGTTAGCGCAAACGTGGCTAATGGCTCCCGGCTGTTCAGTCGTTGCTCGAACTGGGCTCGTGCCACCGATCCCGCTTCGTACCAAACCCCTTGGGCTCGCATCATTCCCTCGGGATCCCGGGCGAAATCGCGCCGCAGATCGGGAAGCTCGATCACGTATTGAAAAATCCCGTAGCCGGCCAGGGCGACGCCCAGGGCGATCATCACGGCGGCGACGGTCCTCGCCTCGCGCGCGCCGGCAACCAGTTGTCGCAACAAGAAAAAGCCCACGCCCAGTCCGATCCAAGCCCAAAGCACGTTGAGGGCGGCCCTTGGGTTGCCTGTCTGGGCCGCCCAAATCGCGGCGGCCGAGTGCAACACGAGCAGGACGAGCACGGCGACGTCGGCCGGCCCGACGCGCAGCGCGAGCCGACCGCGGTGAATCATCATCATGCCCCAACAAATCGCCAGCAGCAGCGAGAACATGACCAACGAAATTCCCTCGCCCGCCTGAACGACCGACTCGCTGGCCACCAACGGCCGCGCGACGAACACAAACACGGTCGCCGCCAGAAGCCAGCGTCGCGGCCCGTCGCTCGGGCCGCGTTGCAGCGCGGTCTCCCGTATCGGCAGCGTTTCCATCTTGCCGGTTCGCGGTCCCTTGGCCGGACGGCCGTTGGAACCGGAGGGCTGGGGTTTTCGTTTGCGTTTCGACGTCACGGGCCGTTACCTCGTCTTGCGTTGGCGGCGCTGGTTTTTGGACGTTTTGACCTGCTCGGTCCGGCGCCGCGCGGTCGTTTCCAAAATGCCGACCAGCACCAGCACGCACGCGACCATCAACAGCACGACGCACGCCCCGACCATGTCGACCTGGTACAACAACAGCGAGCCGAGCCCACAGGTCGCCGTGGCCAGGTAGATCGTCAGCACGGCC
>JAFGAY010000070.1 GCA_016933425.1 Pirellulales bacterium | reverse complement strand
CGTCATCGGCTTCGGCTCCTTGACGGCCTCGAGCATCCGCGGCTTCCAAATGCTGGGCGTCCGACGGTATTACTAGTGGAGAAAACACGAATACGGGAAAGGGCCCAGGGAACCGTCGCGTCATTTATACACAGGTGGGAATCCCTGGATTATTCGGACCGAATGTGCCCTTATCCTCCGTTCACAAACGACAAATACTCGATCCTGGGGGAAGTCAGTCCATGTTGCATTTCAAATATCTTGGGGCGTTGTTGATCCTCTTGACCATGTTTTTGGTCGCGGGAGGAACCGCGTGGGGAGTGTCGCCGGGGCCCGACGAATCGTGGCCGACGCTATCGCCCTATCCGGGTCAAATGGGACCTGGGTGCCCTGGCTGTTGCCCCGGTCCTTGCATGTGCGTGCCGAGTGTGGGCACGTGGGGTTTTCATCAACGTCAGTGGCGTTTTTGGCCCGGCGACCAATTTCGCAAGGACATTCGTTTTCCCTTGGGAGAGGGTCGCGAGCCGGTCTCGACTCCACCGGGAGCCGAGCCGAAAACGCCACCCAAGGAAGAGTATGGTCCTGTTGAACAGCAAAGCGGGCCGTCGGGTGAAGGTCTTCAGATTCAAGAGGGCGCTACGACAGCGCCGGTCGAAGTGCCTCCCGCGTTCGATTTTGGTCCGGAAGGATTTGGAGAAGGTCTGCCCGGTTTGGACGTGACGCCGCAAGGCCCCGCTCCCGAAAAGCCGTCGGAGCAGAATACAACCCCGGGCCCCGGCTCGGGTCCGACCTCTTCGACCGATGCGATTCCGCCGGCGCCATGGTTGGGCCGGGGCAATGCGGTGGCAATGACGCCGTGCCCGGTCCCGCAGGCCGAGTATTCGGCGCCGCCGGCATTGACGGCCAAGGCGTTGCCTAAGTCGTTGGTCAATGTTTTTTCGGAAACGATGGCGGACCAGAAAGCCGATCCGCCGGCGCCGTTCCCCTTGCCCGCCGCAAACGCGCCGCCGTCCGGCCCTTTCGACAATGCTCCGTTGCCCCCGTTGGCTACCAAACCAGCCGACGAGCAGCCGGCGCCGTTTCCCGAACCCGCGGTTCCGCCGGCGAGCGCATTGGCGGCCGAGACGCAAGTTCTTCCCTGGAGCGAGCCGCACGAATCGCGGAAGTCGCTCCGAACCGAGCCGGAACCTGCCGCCACGCGCGTCGTGGAATATAAGGAGCCGATCGAGAACGCCGCACCCATCGGTCTGGATGGCTATTGCCCCGTCGAACTGATTCGGCATGAACAGTGGATCGAGGGCAATCCACGCTGGAAGGTCCAGTATCAAGGACAGACCTATCAAACGTCGGGACCGCTCGCCCAACGGCTATTTCGCGCGAATCCCGAACGTTATGTCCCGGTTTTGTCCGGGCACGATCCGGTGGTAGCGGCCAACGGCGGCGAACAAGTGAAAGGCCAAACGGAAACGTGCGTGATTTACGAAGGGCGGCTCTTCATGTTCTCAAGCCAGGCCACACTGGGCCAATTCCGCCAGAATCCCAAGCGGTTCGTCCCGGCGGAAGGGAAATAAAGAACAGGGAGCGGGCGCAAACTTCCGTGAGAATCGCTTCAGGCGGGCGCGCTGCCGGATAGGGCGCTCACCCTGCCTTTGGGGTTGAGTCCCGCGGCCTTCCAAACCACGTCGAGCGATTGGTTAAGCATTTTGGTTACCGAATCGACGCCGGAGGCGGGCAACGTGCCGCGGTGCGGCTTGACGGAAACCGGCCCGTCGTAGTTCATCTCGGCCAGCGCGGCCAGCACGGCGGGAATGTCGAAACGTCCATCGACCTTGGGCAGCAACCGCTGCTGGTCGACGAGTTCCTCGAGGGGCACGTCTTGGGGCGCGTCGGCCAACTGCACGGCCACGATCCGATCGGCGGAGAGCGCGCGCACGGTTTCGATCGACCCGCCGCCAACAAACCAGTCCCACGTGTCGAGGAGCAGGCCTGCGTTCGTCGCATTGATCATTTTGACCAACAGCACGGTCGCATCGGGGTCGTGGATGAATTGGAAGGCCTTGCCGCGGCGCAAGTCGGCGGCCGCGCGAAAGCCGACTCCCAACCGAATGCCGTGGGTCTTCAGCACGCCGCCTATTTCGGCGAGCCGGTCGCGATGGAACGTGAAATTTTCGTGATACGGCATCCAGTCGCCGGCGGGCTCGATGGCCGTGACGCATCGGGCGCACCCCAGCTCGGCCGCGGCGGACGCCCATTCGGTCAACGACGCTAGATTCTTTTTGAACGCCTCGTCCTCGACGTCGAGTTTGAAGGGAAGCGTGAAGGCGCCGATGCGGAGCTTGCTGCTTTCGATCAGACGCCGGGCGTAAGACGCGCCCCGAACCGCGGCCCGATTGACATAATCGACGATGTTCAAATCCATCGAGTGAAAACCATGCGTGAGGGCCTGTTCGATCACTTCACTCTGCGGACCGACGGCGCCTAAAACCGACGTATCAAGATGTTTGAACATGGGGATCCTCCCAATGGGCCTGGTTGCTCTATTCGCCCCGGCGGATGACTGCCGGATCCCGGCCGGGCGGCGGACGAAGCGGGTCTCGCGGCAAGTCCACCTTCCCGGACTGACCGCGCGAACACGTCGCGGAGAATGGGCCCAAGGGCGGGAATGTACGAAATTTTGTGGCACGGGCTTCAAACCCGTGTAAAAACCACGGCCAAGATGGCCGTGCCACTTTGCTTGACACAAAATTCCGTACAGTCCCCAAGGGCCATGAACCGGCGGGAAACGAATCCATCATGACCGTTCCCCCAGGCTCGGCAGTTCCGTGAAAGCACACATTGTCGCATACCGGCCGCGAAATCAAAAGGGGGTTTTCTTGAGACACCTCGAAAAAGGGAAAATACGCCTTCCGGCGGATCCGTTTTTCGGACCGGATGCCCCCAAAGGCTCGCCCGTAATCCCTCGGGTACCGTGAACCGCGCAACCGCGACAATCTGCCCGCAATGAACTATACTGGGGCATTTGCCGGCCGCCGAAAGGACCACGGCCGGCCGCCTTGCCCGATCAACAGAACTGCCGCCGAGGCACGTTTGCCATGCTCTATCTCGAAATCGTCTTTCTCGCCATCGTCCAAGGAATCACCGAGTTCCTGCCCGTCAGTTCCTCGGGCCATTTGATTGTTCTGGCGTCGGTGTTCGATCAGTTTGGCGAGCAAATGCATGACAAAATCACGATAAACGTCATGCTCCACCTGGGCACGCTGGCGGCCATCCTGGTTTTCTACTGGCGGCGAATTTTGGCACTTTTGGGAAAAGACCGTCGCGTCGTCGGGTTGCTTGTCGTCGCGACGATTCCCGCCGCCGTGGTTGGGTTTCCCCTGAAATACTATTTCGACGACGTTCTCGAAAACCCCCTGTTGGCCGGATTTATGTTCCTGGTAACGGGGGCCATGTTGCTCTGGACCGGCCGGTGCAAGCCAGGGCAGATCGAGTGCCGCGATTTGAGCTATTCCCGCGCGCTGGTGATTGGTCTGTTCCAAGCCTTTGCCCTGCTGCCCGGCGTCTCGCGAAGCGGTTCGACGATCGTCGCCGGACTGGGGTCGGGCCTGAAGCGGGACGAGGCGGCCGCGTTTTCGTTCCTGCTGGCCATACCGGCGATCGGCGGCGCCGGGCTGCTGGAAATCAAGGATTTGTTCGACAAGCCGACCATTGCCACGCCCGTGCTGGCCTTGGTCGTCGGCGGCCTGGTCAGTCTGGTCGTTGGCCTGATTGCCCTGGCCTGGTTGGTCCGCTGGATTCAAAAAGGCCGGCTCCACTACTTCGCCTGGTGGGTCCTGGCCCTGGGCCCTGCCGTCATAGCCTGGCAACTCTGGCTGCGAAGATAAAGTGGAATTGGCACGACAGCACGGCGAACGAAAAGAGTGGTCACTTTCCTTACCCCATCGCCGGTGGTAGAATTACATGGCAGATGTTGGAAGGATGAAGGTAGAAGGTTTTGCTTCCTATCCTTTGCTTTTGTCCTTTGCACTTCGATCTCGGGGGGCGAATTGGATTCGACCGGGCAGTTTGAAGTGTAAGTGGCGTGCCGTGGTTGGTCAGCAGGCCACGTTAAAAGCCGACCACCTAATTAATTGCCGAGCCTAGTCTCGCAATGGCCGCCTAAAGAAAGGCGTCCCCGGCCGAGGGCTTTCGTCGGAGAGGCCCAAAGGCTGGTCACCTAATTCCGAATCGTCCCTGGTCGCCGTCGGCCACGCCCGGGATTAAACAAGCTGCCGGCTAGCCCGCCGGAAACCCTGTCGGTTGGGGATTCGGAGGGTGAAGGCGCAAATCATCCGACTACGCACGTAGATGCTTGCATGGAAATGTCGCGGGACGCGGGTTCGATTCCCGCCGCCTCCACTAAGGCCGCTTATGCAGAGATGTGTAAGCGGCCTTTTCTATTGGGTTTGAATCGATTCCGATCTTCTTGAGCGTTATTGCCTTCAGTCTCCTCCGTGTCCGTCGTGTCCGTCGAAGGTAAACCAGAGCAATTCGGACTTCAAGGCCGGTTGGCACAAGCCGACTGGCCTTTTTCTTTGGGGGGATCGGTCAGCAGATGCCGCTTCCTATTGTGACCCCTGCATAGCGAATGAACGCAGGGCGACCAACGGGAGCCCGGTCTTCAGGGCATTCGGCGTCGCCCCGCCGATCATGGTTAATGCAGCGATCAATAAACGTTCAGCCGCCACACGATGAAGTTCAAGAAGGCGGCGAAGGTCACCCAAGCCAGGTAGGGCACAAACAGCAGACTAGCAAGCTTCGACCGACGCCAGAACACCACCGTCGTCGCCACGATCGCCGCCCAGAGCACGATGATCTCTCCGAAGGCCAGGCCAGGATTCTCCAGGGCGAAGAAGAGGCAGGACCACAGCAGGTTCAGGGCCAGTTGAACCCCGAAGAGCGTCAGCGGCCACTTGGCGCCACCCCAGCCCCCCTTCCGCCACACCAGCCAAGCCGCCACGGCCATGGTCAGGTAGAGAAAAGACCAAACCGGCCCGAAGATCCAGTTGGGTGGATTCCAGGAGGGTTTTGCCAGGGCGGCGTACCAGCCGTCGATTTTCGGCATGGTGACGGCGCTGCCGATCCACGCCACGGCGAAGCAAACGGCCACCAAGGCGATCAGGCCGACCCAGGGGTTTTTTGGGGGTGTCACGGCTTTGTTCCTGATTCTGGTTTCAGCATTCCAATTGTGGCCCATTTCGCAGTCCACCCTGAACCGGCGAAAACGCCTCCACTACTGATACGGACTAGGCCTCCGTGTGCGTTGATCCCGTGATCATTCTTTGGAATTAGCATCAATAATACAACAACCGCAGCACAAGGCCTTTTTCCGAGAAAACCAGGTTGGTCCACCTGGCCCAATCGGCGGATTGATTCTCGGCAAAACCCCTCTTATTCTGATTCATGGGCAAACTGCACAACCCTAAAATCCGCAAATCTCTAACCCCAAAATCCCTTTTTCACCATGTCTCTCCCCGACGACGATCAGCAATGGCGGGCACGGCTTACGCCCGAGCAATACGAAGTCGCCCGACGCAAGGGAACCGAAGCGCCTTTCTCGGGCGAGTACCACGACTGCAACCGGCCGGGCACGTACCGGTGCGTCTGTTGCGGCGAGGCCCTATTTTCATCCGAGACCAAGTACAACTCGGGCACCGGCTGGCCGAGCTTCTATCGGCCGGCCACGGAGCAAAGCGTCAAGACGGCCGACGACCACAGCGACAACCGCCAGCGGGTCGAAGTGCTCTGCCGGCGCTGCGGAGCCCACCTGGGCCATGTTTTCGACGACGGCCCAGCGCCCACCGGCCTCCGCTACTGCATCAACTCGATCTGCCTCAAGCTGGATGAGTCCCTTGATCGTAGTCCGTAGTCCGTAGTTCGTTGGCTTCGAACAACGAGCTACGGACTACGAACTACGAACTACTGTCCGCTGACTTTCGCCAATTCGGCTTCGGCCGCCGCGATTTGCGATTCGAGCGAGGCGACCTCCTCGGGATCGTCCATTTGCTTGCGCGCCCCGGCCAACTGCGAACGCAGTTTCTGAAGCCGCTGGCGCAACGCCTCGATTTTCTTTTTTGCCTTCTTATCCACGATAAATTCCTCCCATCGTTTTCGTGCTTTCGTGCTTTCGTCCTTTCGTGATTAAAAAAGGGCATCACGAAAACACGAAAGGACGAAAACGCGAAGCAAAAATGTCTTGAACGGCCGTTTACTCCGCGTCTCCGTGTCTCCGTGGTGAGTCATCGCTCCGTGGTGAATCATCGTTCCGTGGTGAGTCATCGCCCACCTCTCCCGACGTCCGAAGCCGGTCGGCCATGGCCAGGGCTTCCTCCTTGGTCGCAATCAGCCCGTCGAGCTGCGCGTCGCGCAGGCGCGACAAAAGCCGGCCAAACAAGGGCCCCGGCGCTAGACCTCGGGCCACCAGGTCGTCGCCGGTCACCAGGGGCGGCGGATCGAGCTGCTCGGGCGGCCACGCCAGGCGCCGGCGGCAAAAATCGACCTCGGCCGCCTCGCGCCCCTCGACGGCCGCCTCCGCTTCGGCCCAACGCAGCAGCTCCTCGACCCCCGGCGACACGAGTATCTTCTGCAGCGCGCTCCACCGCGTGGCGGGCGCCTCGCGCAATGCTCCCCGCTGGGCCGCCAGCCACTCGGCCCTATCCGTCGTCTGGTTCGACAGCCGCCACCGCCGGCACACCCGGCGAACCCCCTCGACCGAAACCCGATCGGCCAGCAAAACGGCCAGCGCCAGCGGAAACGTCGGGTCCGACAACCGCCCAACCACCGCCAGGGCCTCGGGCGTCCCTTCCTCGCGCGCCAGCGGCGTCTTGCCCGAGTCGGGCCGCTCCGTAATTTCGGGCAGCACCTCGGCGGCCAGTCCCGTCTCCAGCAGCAGCCGCACGGCTCCGGCCGGATCGGGCCCGACGAGCATCCGCTCCATTTCGTCGGCGATTCGCTCGGGACTGACGACCGTCACCTGGTGGGCCATCCGTCGGATCGCCTCGCGCGTCGCCCGATCGAGCGCGAAACCAAAACCGGTCGCAAACCGGACCGCGCGGAGCATTCGCAGTTTGTCCTCGGCGAACCGGTCGTCGGGAAGGCCGATCGCCCGAACAATGCCCGCTCGTAGATCCTCCTGGCCGCCGACGAAGTCGATAACCCTATCGTCGACCGGATCGTAAAACAGCCCGTTGATCGTGAAATCGCGTCTCTGGGCGTCCTCTTGGGCCGAGCTGAAGGCAACGTGCGACGGGTGGCGTCCGTCGTCGTAGCCCCATTCGCTGCGAAACGTGGCCACCTCGATCTGGCCCGCCCCCTCGGGCCCGAGGACGACAATCACGCCAAAAGCCATTCCCACGGCCAGCGTGCGCCGCCGGCCGAACAGATCGCGGACCTGCGTCGGCGTAGCGCTGGTGGCCACGTCGAAATCGTGCGGCTCGCGGCCCAGGAGCCGGTCGCGAACGCACCCCCCGGCCCAATAGGCCTCGAAACCGGCCCCGTGCAGCCGCTCGACGACCTCGTGAGCAAAACGTCGCTGAATGTCGGGAACAGGCGAGGACATGGGGAGGTTTGGGAATTTGGGGTTTGGGGGTTGAGTTTGGTTGTGACTGACGAAAACGCAAGGATATTCAACCATGTAGGCTGGGTCGAGAGCCGGCGCCGTGGATTTTCATGGAAGCCGAAAAGCCGCGAAAAATAATAAGTTACTGGTTTTCGAGGAACGCTGATCCACGCTGATCCACGCTAATGGAAGCGAATCAGAACATAAACCGGACCGCGATCCGTCCCATTACCCCCAAGCCCTCCATCTCAACTCTCTAATCCCTAATCCCTAATCCCTAATCCCTGTCAGGCACAGCCTGACCTACGGTGGCATTGCCGTCGGGGCCGATAAGAACAACGTAGCTCGAATCGCCCCGGCTGACAATCGGCCGGCACGGACTGCCCGTTTTGGGGGGTATATTTAGTTATTATTTGACAAGGATGCCGCTTTCTCTTTACAATGATTTTGCGGCGGTCGGTGGGGTTTGGGGCTGTCGCCGCACCGGTTGGAGCAGCGGGCCGAGGAGGTTTCTTGGGGTGAAAAGCCTTCG
>JAFGAY010000069.1 GCA_016933425.1 Pirellulales bacterium | reverse complement strand
CCGCCCTTATTGTTACCGCGTTCGGGCCGATTGCAATCCGTCGCGGGCTGGATGATAATGCGACATTGGCCAATAGTTTTTTTGGAGGAAAACAGCCGTGGAAGAAAAGATCGTTGCCCAGGGACTTACGTTTGACGACGTTCTTCTGATCCCCCACTATAGCGAGGTGGTGCCGTCGGAGGTCAATGTGGGCACGCATTTGACCCGGCGTATCGCGTTGAAGATCCCGATCCTCAGTTCGCCGATGGACACGGTGACCGAGAGTGCGATGGCAATTGCCCTGGCCCAGGAGGGGGGTCTTGGCATCATCCACAAAAACATGTCGATCGACCAGCAGGTCGAGGAGGTGGTCAAGGTCAAGCGAAGCGCGAACGGGATCATCTTTGACCCGGCCACGTTACCCCCCAACGCTACGACAGCCCAGGCACGCCATTTGATGGACCAGTTCATGGTTTCGGGCGTGCCCATCGTCGATCCGAACGGCCGGTTGGTGGGGATTATCACCCGGCGCGACCTCCGGTTCCTGGAAGCCACCGACCTGCGCGTCTCCGAGGTAATGACCCGTGATAATCTGGTGACGGCTACGGGGACCGTAACGCTTGAAGAGGCTGAAAAGGTTTTAATGGAAAAAAAGGTGGAGAAGCTTTTGCTGGTTGACGAAGAATTCAGACTGACGGGACTCATCACGATCAAAGACATCGACATGATGCGCCGTTTCCCGTCGGCCTGCAAAGATGGGCAAGGCAGGTTGAGAGCTGGAGCCGCGATTGGCGTTCATGACTACGAGCGAGCCGAGAGACTAATTCAAAAGGGAGTTGATGTTCTCGTGGTCGACAGTGCCCATGGGCACTCGAAGAACGTCATTGAGACAGTTCGGGTAATTAAGGAAAAGTGGGACATTGACGTGGTCGCCGGCAACGTGGCAACGGCCGCCGGCTGTCGCGACCTGATCCGGGCCGGGGCCGACGCCGTGAAGGTTGGCATTGGGCCGGGTTCGATATGTACGACGCGGGTGATTTCCGGCGTGGGAGTCCCCCAGATCAGTGCGGTTTATGAAGTAGCCAAGGAGGCCGAGTCGACTGGAACGCCAATCATTGCGGATGGCGGAATCCGTTATTCGGGCGACGTGACCAAGGCTCTTGCGGCCGGCGCCCACGTGGTGATGATCGGCGGCCTGTTGGCCGGATTGGAGGAAAGCCCCGGCGAGCAAATCCTTTTTCAGGGACGAACTTTCAAGGTTTATCGCGGGATGGGTTCCCTGGGGGCCATGGTTATGGGCTCCAGCGAACGTTACGGCCAAGCGGCCGGCGCGATCCGACAGGGCAAACTCGTGCCCGAGGGCGTTGAAGGCCGCGTGCCGTTCAAAGGAGCATTGGGACCGTTTGTATACCAGCTCGTCGGGGGGGTTCGGGCTGGAATGGGATATTGTGGAACGCGAACCATCGAGGAGTTGCGCACCAACGCGCGATTCATTCAGGTTTCCGCCGCCAGTGTACGGGAGAGTCATCCCCATGACATCGTTATTACGCAGGAAGCGCCGAACTACAGTGCCGAATACTCCGACGACAAGTCGTGAGTGGACCGGGGCCGTAGCAACCCTTGTCGTTGCGACATTGGTTTGTCTGTCGGGCACGGCGGCCCAATCGCGCGAACCCGATCGCGGCGACGGATTTACGGTGCCGGTCAGCTATACGACTGGCAAGTGCGGTTCGAAACTGACCTGGCTGCCCTATCGTCCGACGGCGGGCGAGTTGCGGCGAACGTGCGGCGGCGGGCCGGCCTCGGAGGTTGTTCGGACCGACTTCCAGGCGCCGGTCGACGCGTCGCGTCCCTCGGGCGACGATCCCATGTCGGATCCGTTCGGCGACCGAAACGCCCAGGCAACGAGCCGGCCGACCGCGTCCCCCGAAAAGTCGTTCGAGCCGTCGTTCCTTGATCCGACGGCCTTGCCCGAGGATCCCGATGCATTGGCGGCCGAAAGTACGAAACGGCGCCGGGTACCGGAATCGAACATTCCTCGGCCGCTTTTGGAACAAGGGCTTGGCGCGTCGCAGAGCTCGATAGATGAGCCCGAGCGTTTGCCGACGCTCGAAGAGGAACTTGCTAAGAACGTGGCCCGGGACGATGGATGTCCCCAA
Source organism: Pirellulales bacterium (assembly GCA_016933425.1). Lineage (GTDB taxonomy): Bacteria > Planctomycetota > Planctomycetia > Pirellulales > Thermoguttaceae > UBA11386. The sequence continues at coordinate 2,149 of JAFGAY010000069.1, read as the reverse complement.
ACGAGCACTTTCAAGCCGATCAATGAGTTGACGACCGACGTACAGGCCAGTTCGGGCGATTTTCCGAGGCAGTGCGGGCTGAAGGAGGAGGTGTTCGCGCCGCGGGTTTGGACGCCGACGACGTTCACATGGAAGGCGAGCGGGCTGTGTCACAAGCCGTTGTACTTCGAGGACATCCAACTGGAACGCTACGGCCATTCGTTCGGTCCGTATGTGCAGCCGGTTATTTCCCACGCCCACTTTTTTGTTACCGTGCCGATTCTGCCCTACCTGATGGGCGTCAACCCGCCGAACGAGTGCATGTACACGCTGGGTTATTACCGGCCGGGCAGTTGCGCACCGTACATGCTTGACCCGCTGCCGCTGAGCGTCCGCGGGGCGCTATGGGAAGCCGGCGCGTGGACGGGAGCGGCCTACTTGGTGCCGTAGCGAGTCGAATCGCGGGTCGCGAATAATCCAACCATCTTCAAAGGGTCCGACGCCCGCGGCGTCCGGCCCTTTTTTTCATAGTGTCACCCTATATTCGCGTCATCATCCAGGCTAGAATGGAGCAGAAGCCGGCCGTGTGATTCGGCGAATTCGATCAAGAGGCTCCCGTGAATCTGCTGAAGGAAGTTCTGGCCCACGAGGTCTATCCGGCGTTGGGCTGCACCGAGCCGATCTCGTGTGCTTTTGCCGCGGCCACGGCCGCCGGCCAGTTGGGCGAACCGGTCGAAGAAATGGTGCTCCGAGTCGATCCGGGCACGTATAAAAACGGCGCGGCGGTGACCGTGCCCCACAGCGACGGGGCGACGGGCAATCTGATCGCGGCCGCGCTGGGGGCCGTTCTGGCGCGGCCCGACGCCAAGCTCGAATTGCTCGGGGACGTGACGGCGTCGATTCGCCAGCGTGCAAAATCCTTGTGCCACGACGGCCGGTGCGGGTGCGAATGTCTCGACGCGGCGGCCGGTTTCCGCGTCGAGGTCGAGGTGGCTTCCGCGAATCATCGGGCGAAGTGCGTGCTGGCCGGAAGCCATGTGAACGTTGTGCTGGTCGAGAAGGACGGTCGGACGGTGATCGATCGGTCGCAACAGGCCGAGGCCGATCAGTCGCTCGCCTATCGCGACGCCTTGCGCGAATCGACCTTGGGCCAATTGCTTAAATTGGCCCGAAACGCCGACGACGCGGACCGCGGCTATCTGCGCCGTGGCATCGACATGAATCTGGCCATGGTGCGGCGGGGCGAGGAGGTCGTCGGCGCCGCCTGCCAGCTTCGGCGGATCCATCAACGCGGCTACCTGACCGAGGATCTTTTCTATCGAACCAAACTGCTCGTCGCGTCGGCGGTCGATGCCCGAATGGCCGGCGTCAGCCAGGCGGTAATGACCTCGGGCGGTTCGGGCAACCAGGGAATCGTCGCGATTCTGACGCCCTACAGCGTTGGCCGCGAGATGGGTGTTGACGAAGGTCGAATCCTGGAAAGCATTGCCGCGGCCCATCTGGTCAACGCCTATTGCAAATGTTTTGTCGGCGAGCTTTCGGTGATATGCGGCTGCGCGATGGGTGCCGGCATCGCCGCCGCCGTGGCGATTGTGCATCAACAAAGCGGCGGCGACGACCAAGTCACGCTCGCCGTGAACAATGTCATCGGCGACCTGAGCGGACTGATCTGCGACGGCGCCAAGCCGGGCTGCGCGATGAAAACCATCACGGCGGTCGACACGGCGATCCGCAGCGGGCTGATGGCCGCCGACGGCTTTGGACTCAGCCCGGCCGACGGCGTCGTCGGACGAACCGCCGAGGACTCCATCCGGAATCTTAGCCGGGTGACGCTCGAAGGCATGTTTTCGGTCGATCCAACCGTGTTGCTCATCCTCCGGGAAAAAGACGCCCAACGCCTCTCGTCCTGACCGCGTATCGCCTTGCACGGTTTTATTGATCGCTGCATCAACCATGATTGGCGGGGCGACGTCGAATGTCCTGAAAACCGGGCTCCCATTGGTCGGCCAGCGTTTATTCGCTGATGCAGGGGTCAATAAAAACGGTCTTTAAAACTCATTGGGGTGGCGCACCCTGAGGGTTCCATGGTTCAAGGGACCAGTTCAGCTTATGTTGCGGTGGTGAGGGTGGTTCGGCGGGCGAAGGGGTGGCCCAGGCGGGTGGTGAGGTG
>JAFGAY010000381.1 GCA_016933425.1 Pirellulales bacterium | reverse complement strand
CTCGGAGTCGACCGCCTCGTCGAGGGGCGAGCCTCGGGCGCCGAACCGTTGCATGAAAAACTGCATTATCCGTTGGGAACTCATTCCGGACTCCACCAACGCCAGCGGCGTTTGACGGTCAGCGAATAAAGACCATGCCCGAAGCAGGAGCCTAACCATGGCGGATTCTCGCGACAAGCCCGGCATTGGGACCGATTGCAAGACAATGGGTGAAACGCTCCCGGTCGTCTACTTGGCCCGGCATGGCGAAACGGCGTGGGCCATCACGGGACAACACACGGGACTGACCGACCTGCCGCTTACCGAACGCGGCGAGCGGAACGCGCGGGCACTGAGGGAGCGGTTGCGCGGCTTGCGTTTCGCCAAGGTGTTTACCAGCCCGCTGCAGCGCGTGGCCCGAACGTGCGAGCTGGCGGGATTCGGCGATCGAGCCGAAATCGACCCGGACCTGGTGGAATGGGACTACGGCGAGTATGAAGGCCGCCGTACACCGGACATTCACAAGGAGCGTCCCGATTGGCAGTTGTTTTGCGACGGATGTCCGGGAGGCGAATCGCCGGAGGATGTCGCGTTGCGAGCCGACCGGATTATCCGCCGCGTGCGTGGCGTCGGCGACAACGTGCTGGTCTTCTCCAGCGGGCACTTCCTTCGGGCGTTCGCGGCCCGTTGGCTCGGGCTGGAAGTCGCCATCGGGCGGTGTTTCATGTTGAGCACCGCCAGCCTCAGCGCCGTCAGTTACGAGCACAAATTGTCGCAGCCGGCGATCCGGTTGTGGGACGACACCCGCCATGTGGAGGTTGACCGCGACCGGCACCCGGACGAACAATTAATAGCAGTAGCAAACGAGATCTGTATCGGACATGAAAATATTTGTATGTAACTCCGGCTCCAGCAGCCTGAAGTTCAGTCTTTTCGACTCGGAAAGCGAGCTATTGCTCACTGAAGGCGAAATCGACTGGACGACGGCGCCCACGCAGCTCGTGCTGCACCGCCGCGGACAAGAGACGTTTCACGACACACTGCGGCTCGCGAGCCATGACGACGCAGTCGCCCGCATCTTGGACGACCTCCAAAGCGGACCGTCGGCCCCGCTGCGGGGGCTTGAAGAAATCGGGGCCGTCGGCCACCGCGTGGTTCACGGAGGCGACCGGTACACGAAGGCCGTGGTGATCACGTCGGAGGTCAAGCGGGTCATCGGGGAATTGGCGGAGCTGGCGCCGTTGCACAATCCGGCCGCTCTGGCCGGCATGACGGCCATGGAGCGGATTCTCCCCGACACGCCGCAAGTTGCCGTGTTTGATACGGCGTTCCACGCCACGTTGTCCGAGGCCGCCCGGACCTATCCCGTGCCGTATCGCTGGACGCACGAATGGGGCATCCGCCGTTACGGCTTCCACGGCCTGAGCCACAGCTATTGCACCGGCCGGGCGGCGGAAGTGCTGGGCCGACGGGACTTGCGGCTGGTGATCGCCCACTTGGGAGGCGGCGCATCGGTCTCGGCGGTGCGCAACGGAGTTTGTATGGACACCTCCATGGGATTCACGCCCTTGGACGGTTTGATGATGGGAACCCGCAGCGGCAGCCTGGACCCGGGCATTCTGATCTACGTGATGGAATATAAGGGCCTGAGCGGAAGCCAACTGGACGTTGCGCTGAATGATCAGGCCGGTTTGCTCGGGGTCTCGGGCATCTCCTCCGACATGCGTGAAGTTTTGGCGGAATCGCCCGATCATCCGGATGCCCGGCTTGCCGTCGACGTGTACGTCCATCGCCTCCGGCAGACGATCGGTTCCATGGCGGCGACGTTGGGCGGCATCGATGCGATGGTGTTCACGGCAGGGGTGGGCGAGCACGCGCCGAAGATCCGCCGCCGGGTCTGCGAAAACATGGAATTCCTCGGTTTGGAGCTTGACCCAGAGGCCAACGAAAACTGCCGGCCGGACGCCGACATCGCCACGCCGACCTCGCCGGCGCGGATTCTCGTCATCGGCACTCGTGAAGACCTGACGATCGTGCGAGAAACACATCGGTTGCTGTCTTCGACGTTAGACCAGCCGCTACCCAAAGAGTGTGTTCAGGTATCTTCGTAATGAACCAGTTAACCATCAATTCGCCCAAGGCGGACACAACCACCTTATAGGAGCATCCGATTTATGTCCACTGCAATCTCCGACACGACCATGAATGAATTCACTTCCGTGTACGTTCCGTCGCGATCCGAATCGACCACGAACGGGTCCATTTCCGCGTACGGTCCGGCGCGTTCCACCATCACCGGCAGCCCGCTCAATTCCGAGGAGTTGGAAAAGATGGACGCCTACTGGCGGGCCAGTCTCTACCTGAGCATGGGCATGCTTTACTTGAAGGAAAATCCCTTGTTGCGCGAACCCCTGACGAAGGATCACATCAAGGAGCGATTGCTGGGCCATTGGGGTTCCGACGCGGGCCAGTCCTTCAGCTACATCCATTTCAACCGGTTGATCAACAAATACGACCTGAATGCCATCTTTATCTCGGGCCCCGGCCACGGAGCGCCGGCCGTCCTCTCCAACGCCTATCTGGAGGGAACGTATTCCGAGATCTACCCGACGATGAGCGAAGACGTGGCGGGAATGCAGCGCTTCATGAAGCAGTTCTCGTTCCCCGGCGGGATCGGCAGCCATGCCACTCCGGAAACTCCCGGAAGCATCCACGAGGGAGGCGAGCTGGGCTATAGCATCTCGCACGCTTTCGGCACCGTCTACGACCACCCGGACCTGATCACGCTGTGCATGGTCGGCGACGGCGAGTCGGAGACCGGCCCGTTGGCGACCAGTTGGCACAGCAACAAGTTCCTCAAT
>JAFGAY010000380.1 GCA_016933425.1 Pirellulales bacterium | reverse complement strand
GCGGCGTCCAGGTCGAGCAGGTTGTTGTAGGAAAGCTCCTTGCCGTTGAGTTGCTCGGCGGTGGCGACGCTGGGGCCGGTTGGCCGGGCATCGACGTAGACGGCCGCCTGCTGGTGCGGATTCTCGCCGTAGCGGAGCACAGCGCGTCGGTCGTACGAAAGACCCACGGTCGGCGGAAAAACGTCGTCCGAAGCCTGGCCGGCGAAATAGTCGGCGATTGCCCGATCGTACCGCGCCGTGTGGTCGAACGCCGCGTGGGCCAGGCGGCGGCGAAGCGTCAGGTCGGTCGCTCCGCGGGCTTTCACCTGGTCGAGAATTTCCGCGTATTGGCCGGCGTTGGTCGCGATGGTGGTGAAGGCGTGGTTCTTGGCCGCCGCGCGTACCAGCGACGGTCCGCCGATGTCGATTTGCTCGATGGCCTCGTCCATGGCGACGCCGCCCCGGGCGATGGTTCGCTCGAACGGGTAGAGATTCACCACGACCAGCTCGAAGGTGAGGATGTCGTGATCCTCGAGGCCGGTCATGTCTTCCGGGTTGTCGTGCCGGCAGAGGATGCCGCCGAAAACTTTGGGGTGGAGCGTTTTGAGCCGGCCGTCCATCATTTCGGGAAAGCCGGTGTATTGCGACAGATCGTGCACGGCGACGCCGGCCGCTTCGAGATGTTTTCGGGTGCCGCCGGTGGTGTAGATTTCGACGCCGGCGGCCGCCAGGCCTTGGGCCAGCTCGACGAGGCCGGTTTTGTCGCTCACGCTGATAAGGGCGCGTCTGACGATCGGTGACGACATGGAGACTCCTTCGCGAGAAAATGTCAAGCGTCAGGGGAGTCCCCAATTTATGGCGATTCGGCCGCGATCGTCAAGGCCCCAAGCCGCGGCAGCTCAACTGAACGGATTCTCGTCGCTCGGTTCGGTCTGATCGGCCGGTTTTTCCTCGGGTTTTGCTGGCTCGGCCGGAACGAAATTCTCGCCCGCGGCAGCCTCGACACTGGTTGCCGCGGCCTTGCGATAGCGGATCGGCTCGAGCTGCTCGGTTTCGCGGAGACATTGAACCAATCCGCTGGAGGTCGCCAGATAGATGCGATCCGACATGAGATTGCGAAACTTGATGGTCATGTCGGCGGCGTAAAGCCCGTCGACCGTCGCGCCCGATTCGGCATCGAGCGAGCGGATCTGTCCGTCGCGGTCGGCCACGTAGATACGTTTTTGGCTGGCGGCGATGAATTGGCTCGTTCCTTGGGCCGACCAGTATTCCTGGCCCGTCAACGCATCGAGACACAAGCAAGCGCCCAGTTCGGTGACAACGTAAACGCGGCCGCGGATGGGGACGATCGGTTCGGTGATAGGCTGGCCAATGGCGTAGCGCCACGCTTGGGCCCCCTCGGTGGCCGAAACGGCGTGGATTTCGCCGGCCCTGGACGCCGCGAATATTAGTCCCTCGGGATTGTCGTCGCTTGCGGCCGGCGGCAAATAAGTCGGTTGGGTAACAATTTCCGATCGCGTTCGGAGTTGGTATCTCACGGCAAATTCGCTCTGCCGCTGCAGATCGACATAGGTAATGAACAGACCCCGCGTCGTGGCCCAAACGAGATACTGGTTTTTTTTGTCTTCGAGGGTGAAAACCGGCTGGGTCGTAATGCGACCAAACGAAACGCACGTCAGCGGATCGATGAAATCCTGTTTCAAGGCAAAGGGTCGATAAGGCTCGTCGGCGGCCGCTTGGGGAGCGGGCGGTTTCGGTTCGGCCGGCGCCTCGCCCTCTTCCGCCGGCTTCTTCGGGCCGAGATCCGCCGCATCGGGCAGCGCGGCGCCCTCTTCCTCGATCGTCTGTTTTTCGATCGGATAAGCGAGGACCAAACCGCTGACCAGGGGCACAAAAACAAATTGATCGGTCAGAACGACGCCATTGGCCGGAACGCCCTTGATGCGCCGTTCCCACAAAAGACGGCCGTTGGCGCGATCGAGCAAATAGACCCGGCCTCCATTTGCCACGCCGACCAACTCTCGATTAATTCCGACCGGCAACGTGGGATGCGCCCGATTGCCGACCGTGCGGCTCCAAAGCGTTTGTCCCGTCTCGGCGTCCAACGCGTGAACCACAGCCTGGTCGGTTTGAACGAAAAGCGTGTCGGGCAGTTGGCCGGTTCCCTCGAACAGCCGCATATGCGTAACGCGCGAGCGGCCCGGGTCGAGTGGGACTTGGGCAAACCAGGCTCGCGTCAGACCGTGCCGCGCGGCATCTTGCTGGGTAATCAAACGATTTGAGGATGCCGATGCTTCGTCGGCGCAAGGAGCTAAAAGAAACCAACCGACCAATGCCGTGGCGAGGATGCTCTGTTTCATGAGTCCGTATTGTCTAATTTCCGAGAGTTTGAACAGGAAGTGCAATGAGGTTCCGGATTCGGCCATCCGACGGCATCGTGGCCCAGGGACAAAAAACGCCCCGGGAAGGCGGTCGGACCAATGCCGAAAATCAGCAAAGAGTTCCTATTTCATCATAACCGCGGCACGAGCAAAAGACACCTGAAAAAAGGTCGGTTGGAAGGTAAGGGATT
>JAFGAY010000379.1 GCA_016933425.1 Pirellulales bacterium | reverse complement strand
GCGAGGGGGGGCCTCGGCGACGCCGCCGCTCGCGAGGGAATTGACCGCCGAAAACGCCGCGGACCTCTGGCGGGAAGCCGTCGATCGGTGCTCGGGCCTGGCGGCCGACAGTGCGCGGCAGTTCGAGCGTGCTGCAATTTCCGCGCCAAATCATCTAGTCGTCACCTTCGGGGCGGAGTATACTTTGGCAAAGTCGGTGTGCGAGCGGCCCGAGAACGCAAATCGCCTCCGCACCGCACTGGCCGAGGTCGTCGGGCGCAGGGTCGACATCGAGTTCCAAATTGCCCACAGCTCGGCCGACGACGCCAAAAAGAGCGGTTCCCCATCGCAAGTGCCGGCAACCCGGCGCAGGGTTGCGGAAGTCGCCGAGCACCCGTTGGTTCGTCGGGCCGCCGAACTCTTCGGCGCCGAAGCGACCCAAGTAACCGAACCAACCAAAAAGCCGAAGTAGTCGGACGCGACGAGTGCCGCTGCCGGCTCGCCCGACGATGCAAAACGCGCTTCCCCGACGGCCCCCTGTTGGAATACCCAGCGGCGGCGCCCGCTTCAAAACACGTTTTTCCACGCTGCGCCAATAGACAATCAACCTACGAGGTTTCCTATCGTGTTCAAGGGATTATCAAACCTGGGAGCCCTGCTGAAGATGGGCGGACGGCTCCAGGAACTCAACGAACAGTTGAAAAATCAACGGGCAACCGGATCGGCCGGCGGCGGGATGGTCGAGGTCGAGGTCAACGGACTGGCCGAGATGCTGCACTGCCGAATCGAAGAGAAGCTCATCGCCCAAGGCGATCGCGAACTCATCGAGGACCTGGTCGTGACGGCCGTAAACCAGGCGGTCGCCAAAACCAAGCAAATGCACGCCGAAAACGTGCAATCACTCACCGGCGGTCTGAATTTGCCCGGCCTCGACGAGGCCATGGAGAAATTCCTAGGGCCGCACCAACCGGACGAAACGGACAAAAACCCGTAGGCCCGAACGCGACCCAGACTACAAACAGTGCATGGCAATAATTGGCGAGGCGCGCGAACTGTGTCCGAAGTCACGCAATCGGTCAATAACCTGATCAACCAGTTGGGTAAGCTCCCGGGCATCGGCAAAAAAACGGCCGAACGGCTGGCCTACCACCTGCTGCATCAATCCAAAGCCGAGGCCCTGGCCCTGGCCGAGGCAATCCGCGAGGTCAAGGAAAACGTCCGTTATTGCAGCGTGTGCTACAATTTGGCGGAGGGCCATTTGTGTGCGATCTGCTCCGATCCCCAACGCGATCGGAGCACGATTTGCGTGGTCGAACAGCCGCGCGACCTCATGTCGCTCGAACAAACCGGGATATACCGAGGATGTTACCACGTTCTCCTGGGACGTATTTCGCCGCTGGAGGGGGTGAACCCCGGCGACCTGACAATCGACGCCCTGGTCCACCGGGTCCGCGAGGGTCAGGTCAAGGAAGTAATCATGGCCACCAACCCCACGACCGAAGGCGACGGGACCGCCCTGTACGTCTCGAACCTTCTGGCCGAATTGCCCGTCCGACTCACGCGGCTGGCGCGAGGGATTACCTCGGGCAGCGTGCTCGAATACGCGAACAAGGAAATGCTGTCAGACGCATTGTCGGGCCGGCAAACGTTTTGATTTTTTATGGCAAACCACGAAAATATATGCAAACCACGAAAGACACGAAAAACACGAAAAGGATTCTCCAAAATCTGATTTCGTGTTTTTCGCGTATTTCGTGGTCAAAAAAATAAGGCATCAAATTGACATGCGACTTTCGTTTGGCCAAGAACTCCGGCAGGTGCAGAAGCAGATTCTGGCGCCGCGGATGATCCAGTCGATGGAGATTCTCCAACTGCCGATCCTCGCGCTGCAAGAGCGGATCGAGCAGGAAATGGAAGAAAATCCCGTTCTGGAAATCCGCCAGGACGATCCCGATCTGCCAACCGAGGAGTTCGAAGCCGACTCGCCCGACTCGCCCACGGTCGAGGAGCGAGAACTGGTCATTGACGAAGGGGGCGACAACGAACAGGACTTCGAACGCCTGCTGAACCTCGACGAGGAACAGTGGCCCGACCAGTTCGAGGAACGCACCCGACGCTCGCGCGAGGATCTCGAGGAGGCCAGCCAGCGCAAACTCGACGCGATGGCCAATATGACCGCGCGGCCCCAATCGCTCGAAGACTATCTCCGCGACCAACTCGGCTGGTTCGACCTGGAACCGTCGCTCCGGGCCATGGCCGAGCGGATCATCTACAATCTCGACGCCAACGGCTATCTGCCCAGCCGGCTCGAGGACCTGCTGGGACCCGATGCGACAAAGGAAGACGTCGAGCTGGCCCATCGCGCACTGGCGATGGTCCAACGACTCGATCCCGCCGGCGTCGGCGCCCGCGACCTGCGCGAGTGCCTGCTGTTGCAGCTCGCACCGGGCATGCCGTATTACGAGGAACTCCGTGCGATTATCTCGGGCCACTTGGAAGACGTCGAGCACAATCGACTGCCGCTCATTTCACGCAAGACGGGCTATTCGATCGAGACGCTCGACGCGGCCTTGGGGGAACTTCGGAAGCTCAATCCGAAACCGGGCGCCGATTTCCACGAAAGCTACGTTCCCAACGTAACGCCCGACGTATTCATTGATCCGGTCGAGGGAGGCGGCTATCGAGTGCGGCTGGAGGACTCGCAAATCCCGACGCTGTTTATCAGCCCCCAATACCGGCGGTTGCTGATGAATCCCGACACGCCGGCCGAGACGCGCGAATACATCAAACGCAAACTCAACTCGGCCCAATGGCTCATCGACTCAATCAACCAGCGCCGCGGAACGCTGACCCGCGTCGCCCAGGCCATCGTCGACTACCAAACCGCGTTTCTCGACCAAGGGCCCGAGGCCATCGAGCCGCTAAAAATGCAGCAAATCGCCGACAAGGTGGGCGTCCACGTGACCACCGTCAGTCGGGCGGTCGACGACAAGTGGATGCAGACGCCGCGGGGCATTTTTCCGCTGCGGCGGTTTTTCGTCGGCGGAACAACCAGCGCCGACGGCGAGGAAGTCGCCTGGGACGCCGTCCGCCTCAAACTCCAGGAAGTGATCGACGCCGAGGATAAACAAAATCCTCATAGCGACGAGGAACTCGTCGAACAACTCGCCAAACACGGCATCACCGTCGCCCGGCGAACCGTGACCAAATACCGCAAGGCGATGAACATCCCCAGCTCACGCCAAAGAAAAACTTGGAAAGAGTGAAGAGTAAAGAGTGAAGAGT
>JAFGAY010000378.1 GCA_016933425.1 Pirellulales bacterium | reverse complement strand
GTGGCGCAACCCATGAAGCAATAATCGTGCCGAACGGTATTGCTCCCGTCCCCTGGTATGTCCCTAGAACTCTTAAAAAACAAGACTAGGACCATCTCATCGCTTCTATTGGAGGAATTTGCCAAACCTTCAATCAGGAGACTTTCAGATGGTTTCGAAGCGACGGAAATCCACGGGCACGAAAAGACGATTCATTGGCAAGCCCAACGGAATGATTCAACAGCGGGTGCAAGCGGTCGGGCCGGAACATTTCGGTATCATCGCAGTCGATTGTGCCAAACGGCGATCCAAATGGATGCTATGTGACTTCTACGGTAAGGTCTTCGTCGAACCGACACGCGTTGAACATAACGCGGGCGCATTGCGTGCAATGACGCAACACGCCGCCGAGGTGTGCAAGGCGGAAGGAATCACCGATTCTATCGTGGCCGTCGAGATGACCGGCATCTATCACAAGCCGGTCTACCGCGCGTTTCGCCAAGCGAGGTTCGACACGCGCATCGTTCATCCTTTCGCGTCGAACCATTACCGCCAACCTTTACATCCTGACGAGAAAACCGACGACAAAGATCTCGAAGCCATTTTTCACGCGGCCGTCAAAGGCTATGGGCTGGCCACGCTTCCCGTCGGTGGAGTCTATCATTCGTTGCAAGCCGTTTCGCGTCATCGGCACAATCTTGTCAAGCAACGCTCAAGACTGATGGTGCAGATACGTCGGCTGCTCCATCAAACGATGCCGGGCTTCGCCGATCTGTATGAAGATGATAAGTTGTTTTACAAGTCGATTGCCATGCCGGTGGCGTTGCGGTTCTCTTCGGCTAAAGCGGTTCGATGTGCCGGCGTCGTCGGAATCGCGAAACATTTGAAGGAAACGAAGGTCCGCTTTCAAACACGCACTATCGAACGGATCGTCGCCTGGTCCAGCACGGCCGTCGAGCCGTCGGAACTCGCGGCGATACAGACGCGGCAATGGCAACAGCTCAACGAAGTCCGCCAATTGCTCAACGAACAAATCGTAGCCGCAGAGCAAGAAATGGCTGGTTTTCTCGTGAAAACGCCGTATGTTCTCTTACTAAGCGTTACAGGGATTAACGTTGTTTCAGCGGCCCGGCTGGCCGGAGAAGCCGGACCGATCGAGCATTATGCCTCGGCTCGCGCCATCAATGGGCGAGCTGGCCTATTCCCCTCGCGGTACCAAAGCGATGAAGTCGATCATGCCGACGAATCGCTCATTCGTCAGTGCAATCGCAAATTGCGCGGAGCGGCAACGCAGGTGGCTGAAAACTTGATCAAGTGTCATCCGTACTATCGCGGCTTGTCGGAATTGTGGAAGCAACAGAATGTCGATCCGCGAGACCGCCATTGCCGTACCGCCAACCGTGCGATGCGGATGGTCTATCAACTCGTCGGTGGCCGAAAGGTGTGGCGAGGCAAAGGCGTCGATCGTGAATACTTGCTGGCCAAGCTGCAGGAATTCCATCGCCTTCATAAAACGCCGATCGAACAATCGATACGTGATATGAACGAAGCGTTCGCCTGGTTGCCCAAATCGGCTTATGCCGACGAAGCTAAGCCGCTGGCGGAACTGGCTCGCAAGAAACGTCGTGGTTTGACGCACATCGGCGATTTGATGATTCCCTTGTTAATTAGGCTCGGAATCGCTATCGAAGAAAATCCGAAAGATGTAGAATCAAAAACGTCCGAAGCTCGGAGTTCTGACTGACTGATCGTGCCGCGAGGCACACGGACAACATCGCCTTGACCCCGAGGGTATTGGCGACGAGCGGCATCACTTCCCGTGACGTTGACGTCGCTGAGTCAGCCCGTCGTAAAAGCGTGATGCTCTGTCAGCGGTTCGAACGCCGGATGAGACAGTGTGGGGCTTTCGAGCTTCGGATATCTACCAGGGTGGCGAGAACGAACCGCTTCAAGCTGACGGAGATATGCCTCCAGCCTTCCAGACACTAGACGCTGAGTTCTTAAAAAACTACCCTCACGTAGTAGCGCTCAATGTACGCGCTTATCCTTCTTCACAAATTCCACCATGACAGTGCTTTTTTTCTCCAGAAACAACGGTGCGTCCAGACGCACCCTACGGGCTCCCCCTCTTCGGCGACTGTCTGCAGAATATTCTGCACACGCCTCTTGACAAAGGACGCTAAATGTGCAGAATCATCTGCATGTGAACCGTGGTGATGTTGAAAGGAGGCCCACATGGCTCGTTTTACCGCGGGCGAATTGGAGGTGATGCGGATTCTCTGGGAGCACGGCGAGATGAAGCCGGCCGAGATCCAGAAGCTCTTTCCGCGCCCGATCAAGAACGCCGCGCTGCGATCGTATTTGACGATCCTCGTCGACAAAGGCCACCTGGCGCGCCGCAGCAAGGGCCGCGCGTTCTTCTACCGCGCCAAGACGAAGCGGGAATCGACCTTCCGCTCGATGCTTGGCGAGTTGGTCAACACGTTCTGCGGCGGCTCGAGCGAAGCATTGTTGTGCCACTTGCTGGCGAAAGAGAAACTCTCGCCCGAGGAATTACTCGAATTGCATCGTGCCGCCCAGGAGAAAAAGTAGAGTGGGCCGAGCGCAGCGAGTCCCACCAAAAAGGAATGGCCAACGACCAATACAATGGTGGGACTCGCTTCGCTCGGCCCACCCTTCGTTCGTCACGTTGTCATCCATCGCCCAAAAGGAGAAGCAAGTCGTGAACACGCTATCAGCGGCTTTCGGCGGTTTCGAGTCGGTCCTTGACGCGCCGCTATGGGTGATGCTGTTGGTGAAAGCCACGGCGGTCCTGGCGGCGGCGTGGGTGGCTCATCTGGCGCTGGCGCGGGCGAATCCGCGATGGCGGGTGGTGTTGTGGCGAGCCACGGCCGTCGGGCTGCTGGCCCTGCCGGCGCTGGCCTGGTCTCTGCCGGCGCTCACCATTGACGTTGAATCCACCAACCTCGTAGGGTGCGTCAAGACACACCATGAATACACCTCATCACAAGACCCATGGTGCGTCCAGACGAACCCTACGGACGTCCCGGTTGGTCTGGATAAACCGGTGCAATCGGCTGGGCTGCCGCCCGCGGTGACGATCGGCGACGGAGCCGCCTCCCACAGTCCCTTGCCCAATCGCCCCAGTACGATGACATTGGGCCTTGCTCTGTGGATCTCTGGCGTCGCCTTGTTGTTGCTGCGGTTGGCGCTGGGCTATGTTCGTGTTCGCCGGGTCGTTCGGCGGACCGTGTCCGCAGCGGCGGCGATTCGCCGCGAGTGTCTCCGGGTGGCCCACGCGGTCGGCTGTCGTACAAGTGTCGAAGTGGTCCAGTCGGCCGACGTGTCCTCGCCGATTCTCATCGGGTTGGCGCGGCCGCGGTTGTTGTTGCCGGCGAGGATGGACGAAGCGTCATACCGCGCCGATCTGCCGGGCATTCTGGCGCACGAGCTTGCTCACGTCCGTTCGCGCGACGTGTTCTGGAATCTCGCGATGGAGTTGATCTCGATCGCGCTATGGTTCCATCCGCTGGCGTGGCGGATGCGCCGCGTCCATCTGGCGGCGTGCGAATTGGTTTCCGACGCGGTGTCGGCCGGCTACGTCGGTGACGTGGCCCGTTACTGCCGGACGCTGGCCCGCGTGGCGGTCGAGACGTATCGGCCGCTGCCCAGATCGGGCATCGCCATGGCGCGAACCTCGTCGATCGGCCGCCGGCTGGCAGTGCTCCGCAAGCGAGTTTTCCACCTGCCGCTCCGCCGCCCGAGCGTCGTCGCGTTCACGCTATCGGCGGCCGTGGCCGTCGCTCTCGTCGGCGCGCTGCAATTCGCCCTGGCCGCGGCGCCGGAAAAGGGTGGCACGTCCCTGACCGCAGCGAAGGGCGTGGCAGAAGAGGGTGCCACTGCCGGCTTGTCCGGCAGTGCCGAGACAAAACCCATCGAGTCAGCACGGGCGGACAAGCCGCCCGTGGCGCCCGCTGCCACGCTTCGCGTCACGGTTCTCGATCCCGACGGTAAGCCGCTGCCGGAGGCCAAGGTCCACGCCAGCATTTGGACGGAAGAGAAGGACTTCAAGCACAATCGCGACTACATGACTGACGCGGCGGGCGTCGTCCAAGTGGAACTACCCAAGACCTATTCCATCGTTCGGCTCTGGGCCAGCAAGAAGCCGTTTGTCACCCGATTCGTGCATTGGGAGCAAAACGAACTGGCTGGCGTCAAGGGGCTACCCGAGGAAACCACCGTCCAACTCAGGCCCGGCGTGACCATCGGCGGCCGGATCGTGGACGAGCAAGGCAAGCCGATCGCCGGCGTCAAGGTCGAGCTGTTCAGTCACGATGCCGTGACAACCGACGCCGACGGCCGATGGCAAATCGACTGCGTCGCCAACGACTCAAAGAAGAAACTGCTACTGTCGGTTGTTCATCCTGACTACGTTTCTGACGAGCGTTGGGGAGAACTTCAGAAGGAAGCGGGCATCACAACCGCGATGCTTCGCGACCAGACGGCCACGCTGACAATGAAGCGCGGCATTACCGTGCAGGGCCAGGTGACCGACCCCGACGGCAAGCCGATCAAGGATGCCATCGTCGTCGAGGGCGACAATCCCTACGATAGCCATAACCCGCGCAAGTTCCCCACCGACGCCGACGGCCGGTTCCGACTACCCGCTCTCTCGCCGCGCGAGACGACGCTGACGGTGATCGCCGCCGGATTCGCGCCGCAGTTGCGCAAGGTCAATCTCGAGGCCGACATGCCGCCCCAAGATTTCCGCATGGCTCGGGGTAAGCCCGTCGAGCTACGGCTTGTTGATGCCCAGGGCAAGCCGTTTCCCGAGATCAACGTCAACATCATCGAGTGGAAGGGGAGCGATTCGATTGAAACGCAACACAACCCCAATCATCCGAAGGTGCCCGACACGGGCATTCCTCGACGCACCGACAAGGACGGCATTTGGCGTTGGACGTCGGCGCCGGACGATCCCGTGAAGCTGCGCATCGATTCGTATCCGACGAAGGGTTTCGCCCCCATGGAGATGGAGGTCGCCGGCGGCGATCCGCCGCGCACCGTGACGCTCAAGAGCGAACACCGCATCACCGGCCGAGTGACCGACGCCGCAACCGGCAAGCCGATCCCGGCGTTTGCCATCATTCCCATCAACGTATTCCGCAAGGACTGGTTGTCCGCGTCACGCTGTAACGCCGAGCAGGGCAAGGACGGGCGGCTCGATTTCCTCGCGGAACGCACTGACATTCCGCTCCGGCTCCGCGTGGAAGCGATGGGCTATCGCACGCAGACCGGGCCCGAGTTCCGCGTCGGCGACGATTCGCC